>CAMKEM010000011.1 GCA_946411565.1 uncultured Prevotellaceae bacterium
CTTGCCGTCTGGGAAAGAGAATCTATCCATCTGGAAAGAAATGAGAAAGTCAGTTGTGAAAACATGATTTCATCACCACCCGCAAATTTCTCCAGACTATAAAGTGCCCACTTGTAATCACGTGAAGTTCTTTCTTGCCCTCTGGCAATCATTTTCTCAATATGTTTGCGCGCATACAATGAGAACGATATACCATCCTTTCCTTTCTGAAGATAATCTACGATTTCATAAACCGTCCAGTCTTGTGTGTCAATCCTATTCAGTGTGTTATAGTATCTGGATATTATCTTGGTAGTTTGTTCCGCTACGAAGGGGGTAATAATATCAAGTTTGTCTCTGCTCAATCCATCATCGCCAACAACCCATGAGGTTCTGATGTATTTACTCTTGCGGTTTTGAGTTACTCGTATGTAAACTACATACATTCCGTCCTTTCTTTGACGTAATACCGTTGCTTTGAAGAATGCCATAAATCTGTTTATTAAAATTAGACCATATAATATATATAAACAGATGGATTGCGGTAGCCTTTATCCTATTGGCACACGGAATAAACAAGCACATTTTGCGTAAAACACATGCAGAATGTGTTAAACAAATGTTGATTTTCTGCACTTTTTTGCCAAATACAGGAAATTTTGAAAAACAAATAATAATTGGGGTAAATCTTTTATAATTAAAGACTTACCCCAATTAGTTAAAGTTCTATTTTACGTTATCTTATTCTTCCAGAGCGCCCTGCGCGGCGGCAAGTCGTGCGATAGGCACACGGAATGGAGAGCAAGAAGCGTAATCCATACCAACCTTTGCACAGAACTTAACTGATGATGGTTCACCACCATGCTCGCCACAGATACCAGTACGGAGGCCCGGACGAGTCTTGCGACCATTCTCAACAGCCATCTTGATGAGCTGACCAACACCCTCCTGATCGAGTACCTGGAATGGGTCAACCTTCAGAATCTTCTTCTCCATATATGCAGGGAGGAATGAAGCGATGTCATCACGAGAATAACCGAAGGTCATCTGTGTGAGGTCGTTAGTACCGAATGAGAAGTACTCAGCCTCCTCGGCGATGAGTCCTGCGGTAAGAGCTGCACGAGGAATCTCAATCATAGTACCAATCTCGAAGTCGAGAGTAACGCCTTCCTCAGCAAATACAGCCTCAGCATTAGCCTTGATGATAGCCTTCTGCTGCTTAAGCTCGTTAACTGTACCGATGAGAGGAACCATAATCTCAGGATGTGGGTCGTAGCCTTCCTTCTTCAACTGACAAGCAGCACCGAGGATGGCGCGTGTCTGCATAGCTGTAATCTCAGGGAATGTGATACCGAGACGACAGCCACGATGTCCGAGCATTGGGTTGTTCTCTGCAAGAGAATTAACACGCTTGCGGATTTCCTCTACACTCACGCCCATCTCCTTCGCCATTGTCTCCTGACCAGCAGCATCGTGTGGTACGAACTCATGGAGAGGTGGATCGAGCAGACGGATATTAACATGAAGTCCGTCCATAGCCTTGAGGATTCCGTAGAAATCAGACTTCTGGTAAGGCAAGAGCTTGGCAAGTGCCTTCTCACGACCTTCAACAGAATCTGCAAGAATCATCTCACGCATAGCAACGATCTTCTGATCATCGAAGAACATGTGCTCGGTACGAGTAAGTCCAATACCCTTTGCACCGAATGCACGAGCTACCTGAGCATCGTGTGGTGTATCGGCATTAGTACGAACCTCCATCTTGGTATATTTGTCGCAGAGATCCATAAGCTCCTTGAAGTCGCCCGAAAGCTCTGCAGCCTTTGTTTCAATCTGTCCGGCATAAACCTGACCTGTAGTACCGTTGAGAGAAATGAAATCACCTTCCTTATATACTACGCCGTCGATTTCTACGGTCTTAGCCTTATAATCAACATTGATAGCACCAGCACCTGATACGCAGCACTTACCCATACCACGAGCTACAACGGCAGCGTGAGAGGTCATACCGCCACGAGCGGTAAGGATACCCTCTGCGGAAGCCATACCAGCGAGGTCTTCTGGAGATGTCTCGATACGTACCATGATAACCTTATGACCATCATCATGCCATTTCTCTGCATCATCTGCATGGAACACGATCTGACCGCAAGCAGCACCAGGAGAAGCAGGGAGTCCCTGTGTGATTACCTTCGCCTTAGAGAGAGCGAGTTTGTCGAATACAGGATGAAGGAGTTCGTCGAGCTTCTGAGGCTCACAACGCAGAATTGCAGTTTTCTCATCGATAAGACCTTCATGCATGAGATCCATAGCAATCTTCACCATAGCAGTACCTGTACGCTTACCGTTACGCGTCTGGAGGAACCATAGCTTGCCTTCCTGAACGGTAAACTCCATATCCTGCATATCATGATAGTGGTGCTCAAGAGCATCCTGTATCTGATTGAGTTGCTGATAGATTTCAGGCATAGCCTCCTCCATAGAAGGATACTTTGCAACGCGCTCAGCCTCAGAGATTCCTGCACGCTCTGCCCAACGCTGAGAGCCTATCTTTGTAATCTGCTGTGGTGTACGGATACCTGCCACAACGTCCTCACCCTGAGCATTTACGAGATACTCACCATTGAAGAGATTCTCACCATTTCCTGCATCACGAGAGAAGCAAACACCAGTAGCTGATGTATCGCCCATATTACCGAATACCATAGCCATTACTGATACGGCTGTACCCCACTCGTCAGGAATACCTTCCATCTTACGATAGAGAATAGCACGCTCGTTCATCCAAGAACGGAACACGGCACAGATAGCGCCCCAGAGCTGTGTGATAGGATCATCTGGGAAGTCTGAGCCTGTCTGCTCCTTGATAGCAGCCTTGAAGAGCTTAACGAGTTTCTGGAGTGACTCGACAGAGAGATCCTTGTCAAGCTCCACGCCCTGCTCTTTCTTCACTTCCTCAATAATCTTCTCGAATGGATCAATATCTTCCTTATTCTCAGGCTTCATGCCGAGAACAACATCACCATACATCTGTACAAAACGGCGATATGAGTCATAAACGAAGTGTGGATTGTTTGTCTTCTTAGCCATACCCTCGGCAACCTCATCATTAAGGCCGAGATTGAGGATTGTGTCCATCATACCAGGCATAGAAGCACGTGCACCAGAGCGAACGGAAACAAGGAGAGGATTGCTGGCATCACCGAAATTGCAGTTCATAAGGTTCTCGATGTGCTTAACGGCAGCATTCACATCGTCATTAAGAAGTTCGACGATCTTGTCCTGCCCTACCTTATAATATTCATTACATGTGTCAGTAGTGATAGTGAAACCCGGGGGAACAGGAACACCGATAAGGTTCATTTCTGCAAGGTTAGCTCCCTTGCCACCAAGTGCCTCACGCATCTGCGCATTACCTTCTGCCTGTCCGTTGCCGAAGGTGTAAACTCTTTTTTGTGTCATTTCTTTTAATTAGTGTTTATAGTTTTAGGTTATTACTAAAATTGTCTGTTTTTCCTTATTCGTCTTGAACCGAATTATTTCAGGTCAATAAGTCATTAGGGATTGCAAATGTATGAAAATAAAAAGTTATATGCAAATTTTTAATATTTTTTTTCACACATTTTGTCGCTTTAATCACTTTTAATATCTTTTTTTACACATTATCAAAAAAAATTACTACCTTTGCACCAAATTCGAATTTTCAAAAATGGCAAGAAAGAAGAAACCATTACCTATACTTGAAAATATAACTATACAGGACATTGCTGCTGAGGGTAAATGCGTTGTACGCGTTAATGACCTCGTGGTTTTCGTTCCTTTCTGCGTTCCTGGTGATGTAGTGGATTTGCAGATAAAGCGTAAAAAACATTCATACGCAGAGGCTGAGGTAATCAAGTTCCATAAGCTGAGCGATGTACGTGCAGTTCCGTTCTGTGAGCATTTCGGTATATGTGGTGGATGTAAGTGGCAAAACCTGCCTTATGAGGCTCAGATAAAAGCTAAGCAGAAGCAGGTAAGCGATCAATTACATAGAATAGGTAAGATAGAGTTGCCTGAGTTCCGCCCAATTCTCGGTAGTGTGAAGACTCAGGAGTATCGTAACAAACTCGACTACGGTTGCAGCAATAAACAATGGCTCACTCAAGAGCAGATGAAGGCTCAAGTGCCTTTCTCCCCTGCTATCGGTTTTCATATCACAGGTGCATTCGATAAGATTCTGCCTGTGGAGAAGTGTTGGCTTATGGACGACCTTCACAACGACATACGCAACTCAATACGCGACTATGCCCTTGAGAACGGTCTTTCTTTCTTCGACCTCAGACAGCAGGTAGGTTTGCTTCGCGATATTATCATCCGTTGCAGCAATAGCGGCGAGTGGATGGTTATACTCCAGATGCACTTCGACCGTACTTCTGAAGAGGCTTTGAAGCAGAGCGAGGAGCAGACAATGGTACTTTTGCAGTTTGTTGCCGATAAGTTCCCACAGATTACTTCCCTACTCTGGCTCGACAATCAGAAGTGCAACGACACCATTGGTGATCAGGACATACATGTATTCAAGGGCAAGGATCACATGTTCCTGCTCATGGAAGATTTGAAGTTTAAGGTAGGACCTAAATCCTTCTACCAGACAAATACTGAACAGGCTTATCACCTCTATTCCGTTGCACGTGAGTTTGCGCAACTGACTGGTGACGAGGTCGTATATGATCTTTATACTGGTACAGGAACAATCGCTAACTTCGTGGCTCGCAAGGCTAAGAAGGTTGTGGGTATTGAGTATGTACCAGAGGCTATCGAGGACGCAAAGGTAAACTCTGAGATAAACGGCATCGGCAACACCGATTTCTATGCAGGAGATATGAAGGATATCCTTACAGATGAGTTCATTGCCCAGCATGGTCAACCAGATGTAATCATTACCGACCCTCCTCGTGCAGGTATGCATCAGGATGTAATCGACACTATCCTCAGAGCAAAGCCAAAGAGAATAGTATATGTAAGCTGCAACCCTGCTACTCAGGCACGCGACTTACAGTCACTTGATGTGGATTATAAGGTTGTAGAAGTACAGCCTGTAGATATGTTCCCTCACACTCCACACGTGGAGAACGTAGTGCTGTTAGTGAGGAAATAGTACAGACAACAAAGAATAAAGATATATAGTATTACCTAAAAGAATAAAACAAAATAGATATGAGTACAACTAATAACGAAAACCACCACCACCATCATCACCACCACAGTAGCGGTCACAAAGATGATACGGGGTTATTTAGAAGAAGAATGTCTGATCATGTAAAGCGTATAAGACTTATTAGACGTATTGTCTATACAGTTACAATCACAATTGCAATCTTAGTATCACTTGCAGTGGTTTACGCTTACGTGATTGATAGAGGATAAAAAAAAAGAAAATTACGAAATAAAAATTACGAATTACTATTTACAAATAATGCAAACTAAGTAATTCGTAATTTTCATTTCGTAATTGTTTTATATACTTATTTTGAAAAGCACTTTCTTTGGCTCTTTTTCAGAGTGGCAGACATACTCGAACTTGAAGCCAGCCTCTATGAAATTCTTAAGTCCTGTCGATTCCCTGACCGACTGAGTAAGCATATCCGTTATCTTATCCCTGTTCTCTTCTATTATCTTCTGATCATCAAGCAAATCACAGAATGAGAGATAATAGATATACACATTTCTTTTCCTATCAAAGACAACACTATCCGTCCTACTGTAGTTTATCACGGGAGTTGGACAATAGCGTTCCGTATATTCCTTTGCCTGTCGTGCAGCCCTTTCCTCCAATGTCTCTTGACAGGAAGAAAGGAATAGAGGAATGAGGAAAAAGCCCCCTAGAAGCCATTTACAATTTACCATTTACAATGTACAATTTACGTAACTAAGTAATTAGTAATTCGTAATTAACAAATACTTAGTCGATAAGCGTTGATGAACGCACACGGCTCAATGTCTCTGGAGTCATCTGCAAGAATGATGCAATATAAACCAATGGAGCACGGAGCACTACCTGTGGAGCAGACTTGCAGATACGGCGGTATCTGTTCTGGGCACTCTCGAAACGCACCATATCAGAGTGCTTCTGGCTCTTAATGAGACTCTCCTCCAATATCTTACGATACAGAATCTGGATATTCTGATTATGAAGCGCAACCTCCTCAAGTCTCTTTCTCGGAATTGCATACACATACGTAGGCTCAAGAGCCTCGCACATAAGCTTGGTAGGTGTCTCTGTGAAAAGACTCTCTATACAGAAGAACATGTCGCCATCCACAGCAAGATTCTCTGTAACTTCCTTTTCATTCTTATAGTAAAACTGACGCACGAGACCTTTGTGGAGGTAGTAGAAATTCATACAAACCTCGTCTTCCGCCAAGATCATCTCACTCTTGGAGAACTTCAGCGGTACAAGAATGCTCTCGAGAACATCCAGTTCCTCGTGAGTCATCGTGCTATATCGTCGTGCCAGCTCTCGAGCTATGTCACGAATAGGGATGTTAAGGTCTTTCATTAGATTTGTGGTTTGAGGATCTTATTAAATTTATATTTTACATTATTAGTCAAGTTTCAATACCGCGAGGAATGCCTTCTGAGGTACTTCAACATTGCCTATCTGTTTCATACGCTTCTTACCCTTCTTCTGCTTCTCAAGGAGCTTGCGCTTACGGCTAACGTCACCTCCATAACACTTTGCAGTAACGTCCTTACGAACGCACTTGATAGTCTCACGGGCAACAATCTTTCCACCGATAGCAGCCTGAATGGCAATATCAAACTGCTGACGAGGAATGAGTTCCTTGAGTTTCTCGCACATACGGCGACCGAAAGTAACAGCATTATCGTAGTGCGTAAGCGTAGAGAGCGCATCAACAGGCTCTCCATTGAGCAGAATATCGAGCTTAGCCAATCGAGAGAGTCGGAAACAATCCACATGATAGTCAAATGAAGCATAGCCCTTGGAAATAGACTTCAACTTATCATAGAAATCGATGACTATCTCACCGAGAGGTATCATGAAATGCAGTTCTACACGATTTCCACTAACATACTCCTGATTAACCAATTCGCCTCGCTTATCGAGACAAAGCTTCATTATCGGACCAATATAGTTGGCATCAGTAATGATCGTAGCCTTGATATAAGGTTCCTCAATATGGTCGATGAATGTAGGATCAGGCAATCCTGATGGATTGTGAACCTCCTTCGCCCCCCCCTGCTTGTCATATACCATATATGATACGTTAGGCACGGTGGTGATAACGTCCATATCAAACTCACGATCAAGTCTCTCCTGAACTATCTCCATGTGGAGCAATCCGAGGAATCCACAACGGAATCCGAAACCGAGTGCCACAGATGACTCAGGCATGAATGTCAATGAGGCATCATTAAGCTGAAGTTTCTCAAGAGAAGCACGAAGGTTCTCGTAGTCGGCAGGATCAATAGGATAGACACCAGCAAACACCATTGGCTTCACTTCCTGGAAACCCTCAATAGCCTTGTCGCACGGTGCATTAACGTGAGTAATGGTATCACCCACCTTCACTTCCTTTGCATCCTTTATGCCAGAAATGATATAACCTACCTCACCAGTCTTCATCTCATTGCGAGGCACCATATCCATTTTCAGCACACCGATTTCATCGGCATCATACTCCATACCTGTGTTGAAGAACTTCACCTTGTCGCCCTTCTTAATAGATCCATTCAGAATCTTATAGTATGCTATGATGCCACGGAACGAATTGAAAACCGAGTCGAAGATCAAAGCCTGTAGCGGAGCTTCTGTATCGCCCTTAGGACAAGGAATACGGTCAACTACGGCATCAAGAATCTCCTGCACGCCTTCACCAGTTCTACCGCTGGCACGAAGAATATCAGAACGGTCGCAACCGATGAGTTCGATGATTTCATCCTCCACCTCATCAGGCATTGCAGCCGGCATATCAATCTTGTTTATGACAGGGATAATCTCCAAGTCGTGGTCAATAGCCATGTAGAGGTTGGAAATTGTCTGAGCCTGAACGCCCTGCGTAGCATCCACCACAAGCAAAGCGCCCTCACACGCGGCAATGCTTCGGCTTACCTCGTAAGAGAAATCCACGTGTCCCGGAGTATCGATAAGGTTCAGGATATACTTCTGACCATTACGCTCATACTCCATCTGTATGGCGTGGCTCTTAATCGTAATGCCCCTCTCCTTCTCAAGATCCATATCATCAAGCATCTGGCCCTCAGTAATCTGGATAGTATTAGTCTTTTCCAGAAGACGATCGGCTATGGTACTTTTTCCGTGGTCGATATGAGCTATGATGCAGAAATTACGTATATTGTTCATAATAGGTTACAAAATTACTACTATTTCTGCACATTTCAAAGGAAATATCGGATTTTAAGTTTTTTTAAGGAAGTATCCCTACCCCACATAACAAATAAATCGTTTCTATATTCAAGACACAAAGCCACAAGATAATAAAAAACTTGCAACTTTGCGTCTTAGTATTCTAATTTCCAATTCTCAATTCTTAATTTTCAATTGAATTAAGCCACAATACAGACGAAGCATCACTTGGCATACGCCAATCTCCTCGTGGTGAGAGGCTTACACTTCCAACCTTAGGACCATCAGGCAGACAAGAACGCTTGAACTGCTGATTGAAGAAGCGACGGAGGAAGGTCCTGAGCCACTTCTCGATGGTGGCATCATCAAACTCGTACTCGCTTCCCGGTGCGAATGCCTTACGGGCAAGCATAAATATCTTTTCTGGTCTAAAGCCGTGACGGAGAACGTAGTAGAGGAAGAAGTCGTGAAGGATGTACGGACCTACAAGGTCTTCCGTCTTTTGCTTGATGTTTCCGTTCTCATCGGCAGGGATAAGCTCTGGAGAAATCGGAGTGTCGATGATGTCAACAAGTACGTCACGACAAGCCTCTTCCACCTCATTATCAGCAACATAGTGAACAAGATACTTGATGAGCGTCTTTGGAATTGATACGTTTACGGCATACATTGACATGTGGTCGCCGTTGTATGTTGCCCAACCGAGAGCCAACTCTGAGAGGTCGCCAGTTCCAATCACCATTCCGTTGAGTTTATTGCTCAGATCCATAAGAATCTGGGTACGCTCACGAGCCTGACCGTTCTCGTAGGTCACATCGTGCACGTTAATGTCGTGCTCAATGTCCTTAAAATGCTGAATGCAAGCGTCCTTGATGCTAATCTCCTTGATCGTGATGCCGAGGTGCTGCATTAGCGAGAGGGCATTGTTGTAGGTGCGGTCGGTAGTTCCGAAACCTGGCATTGTGACACCCACGATTCCCTTACGAGGATACTTGAGTTTGTCGAATGTCTTGACGCAAACGAGCAGCGCAAGGGTGGAATCAAGTCCGCCGCTGATGCCAACGACAACCGTCTTGCAGTTAGTGTGGACGAGTCGCTTGGCAAGTCCTGCAACCTGAATGTTGAAGATTTCCTCGCAAGAAGCCTTCATGTCGGCTGAAGAAGGGATGAACGGCGTTGGATTGACCTCGCGTTCTAGAATAAAGTTTAGTGTTGAAAGATTAGAGTTTAGTGGTGCCTGACAGTCAATGAATCTCACCATCTGATAGTTACTGATAGACAACTGCGCATTCAATGGTCGCTGGGCGTTGATGAACGTAGTGTTATTGCGACGCTCTGCACGCAGTTTCTCGCAGTCAATCTGGGTTATTACAAGCTGTGGCTCGAATGAGAAACGCTCACTCTCGGCGATGCACTTACCATTCTCGTAAACGAGTGCATTACCGCCATAAACCACATCCTGAGTGGATTCTCCGAAACCGCTACTGCTATAGATATATCCGCTCATAGTACGGGCACTCTGCTGAGAGAGCAATGAGCATAGGTAGCTGTGCTTGCCAATGAGTTCGTCGGAAGCGGAGAGATTGCAGATAATATCAGCTCCAGATAGCGCAAGGCGCGTGCTTGGTGGCTCTGGTGCCCAAACATCCTCGCAAAGCTCTATGCCGAATGTTGCGCCTGTTGATGTGCGGAAAATCGTTGGCTGCGAAGTGATGCGGATAGTATTGCCGGCGAAGAGTACGTCGGTTGGGTTGAGATCCTGAGAAGAGGCGAACCAACGCTTCTCGTAGAACTCGGAGTAGTTAGGCAGATAGGTCTTCGGAATGAGACCGAGCACCCTACCCTGCTGAATAACGGCAGCACAGTTGAGCAGGATGTTGCCAGCCATAACAGGCAATCCCACAACGGCAATGATGTCAAGCTGACGTGTGAAGTCGAGAAGATGCACAACCGCCTGTTCAGCAGCATCAATAAGGAGTTGCTGACGGAAGAGATCCTGACAAGTATAGCCAGTAAGCGAAAGCTCTGGGAACACGATAATCTCAACGCCCTTACCCTCAGCCTTAGCAATCATCTCTTCTGCCTGCTGAAGATTATAGTTCACATCACCCACCTTAACACTTGGAATGGCGGATGCCACTTTGATGTATCCGAAGTTCTTCATAAGAATAGATGCCCCTCACCTGCCCTTCGGGCATCCTCTCCCCAAGGGGCGAGGTAAAAGTTACCTTTTATCGCTATGGAGCTCAGTTATTTATATTTAATTGATAATTACATTTTAGTCTTCATTACTAACTTTCCCCTCGCCCTCTGGGGAGAGGGTGCCCGCAGGGCGGGTGAGGGGCCGTCACCTGCCCTAAACTGTTACCTGCGTTGCCCCATACCCATATTCCTGAAATGAGGCATCCTGATAGCGCAGGTTCTTGTATCTGTAAGTCAGCTCATGAATTAGGGCACGACGTAGAACGCCCTCGCCCTTGCCGTGAATGAAGACAATCTTCTTTCCTCGCTCCTTCTTGTTAGCTTCGAGAGTCTTCTTGAAAGTATCCAACTGATACTGAAGAATATCCGCACTCGACATACCCTGTGTAGTTTCGAGAAGTGCATCAGCATGAAGGTCAATCACCAACGGAGCATCCTTATCGTCCTGTTTCTTGGCAAAAGGATTTCCCTTCTTCTGCCCCGGCTTCTCATATCGGCGCACGTAGTTGTCAATACGCTCGGTGTTTAGCTCACCTTCTGCCGACATCTGCGAAGGCTTTGCATCGGCATACATCTCCTGCTTCAAGGTCTTGGCATCAACCACCAAAGGACGCGCAGCCTTGTCGTTCTCTATTATCGTGTACAGAAGTGCATTCTGCTCAAAATAATCGTTTGGCTGGAAGGTATGGAGCTTGTAGAACTTCACACCGTCAATCCTCAGTTGCACGTCAATAGTAGGCTTGATAACAAATGATTTCTCCTTCTTGAAAGCAATCATCTGAACACCGAGATGCTGTATTTCCTCCAGATCCTCACGGCCGATTTCCTCAATGAAGAGCTTGGTGTTTGGCTCTACCTCACCCTCTTTTCTGAGGCTCCAAGCCTGTCCTTCTGCCAGAAGAATGGTGTAGCGGAAATAATAGTTGCAGTCGTTTACGAGATACACCTCAAAGCGTGTGTTTGTTATCATCGACGCATCAACTGGCACGAAGGCAAGATACGCACTCAGGCGGTCACCACCCTTCCTTTCCTCGACAGGAGCGCGGAAAGTGATGTTACCGAGCGAAGGATCATCATCAACGATTGAAGCTGAAATATCCTCGTCATCATCAACCTCATTCATTATTGAACGCACAGAGCGACCTGATTCATGCTTCTTTGCCTCCTCACCGTTCTTGCTTTGGAAAGAAGAAGCCTTGAACATATTATAGTCGTCACCGCCCTCTGCAATGACAACGACCTCAGATGCCAAAGTAGGAATCTGGAATCCGTCTTCATCTTCCACAAGTACAATATTACCCTTCTGGAAGCCTGCTATCTTACCACCTCCCGTAGTTGAGAGGAATCTTACTTTATCTCCAATTTTCATTTTGCCAATGTATTTACGATGCAAAAATACTAAAAAAAGCGGAGAAAAGCGAAGAAATACGCGAAAATAGTGTGTGTATTATGAAAGTTTATAATGAATTTCATAAAAAGATCCCCGACTTGCTCAAAGGCAAATCGGTGAATCAAAATATTTAGCTTTGTTTATTTTTCTTTATAAGGACGATTGAGAGACTCTCACCTATAAATCTACGTTCAAAAGCAGCATTTTTACGCACCAAAGCCTCATTTTTATCATTTACATCACTTTGGGACCAATAAGACCAATTAGGTAATTTCAATTCCTCACCATCCTTCGAAAGATACCGATAAACGCCTCTACAATATGATTGCTTGGTGTTCTTTTCCAACTCTGCCCAATCCTCTTCGGTCGGAATACTTAATCCCTTAACCTTATTGTAAGGTTCCATTAGAGGTATTCTTTCCGACCATAAAGTTCCTGACGGCAAACTCATATCATGATAAGTCACACCATCAATATCTACTGGCTCATGTAACAATTCGTTTTTGCTGCATTATACCCGTCGATGTACGCATTCTTCAATTTATCAATCTCCCCCTCAAGAGCTTTAAGAGCATACTCCTTTGCCTTTTCTTCGAGTTCCATAAATAATAAATTTAGGAAGTTAGTAATTTTTCCCTGTATCTGTCAATTACATTACGGCAGCCACACGCCTAATGCTTGCAATTCTGTCAAGAAAAGATTTACTTAACTTTGTTTGCTGAAGATTATAATCCAGCTGAATACGAAGCAAAGGCTGTGCCTCCATACCCGTTGCAGCCTCTATGAGCAGAGCTATCTCTGGATTCAATTCACGCTTGCCGTTGAGGACTTCATTAAATAATGAATATGATACACCAATCTCCTTGGCAAGCTGTTTCTGTGACACACCACGGAACTCCAGTTCATCCTTTATTATTGAGCCTGGATGAACTGCGATGTAAGGAGTTGCGCTGTTTGCCGAGCGTCTGTTCTCTGTTGTATTCATATCTGTTATTTATAAAGATTCGACAATTCTGTTATGTTGCATATTGAAGCGACGGTTTTACCATCCTCAAAACTCTCTGTGAACTCTATCCAGTATTGGTCGTTCACCCTTACCGAAGAGATGCCTTCCTTGTCGCCCCTAAGATGTTCATAATGCAAGGAGCCATATTTCATCAAGCCGTTCACATCATCTAGCGAAGTCATGAGTTTGATGACCTGAACATACTTCTTGACAATCTGCGGCTGAAACCTATGTTTCTTATCGCTCGCCTTGCCAGTTGTGTATAGCTCGAAAAGATAGTCCTTAGCAAAATAAACTTCCATTTTACCTACATATTACGCTTGCAAAAGTACACAAATTTCCACACAACTCCAAACATTCACATGTTTTTCTTGATAAGTGATGAGAAAAACAACTTATATGTTTCTATTTTCAGCTTGATAAAAGTATGTGGGCGCAAATTTGCGCTGACATACAGACATTAATCAGTCTTAGCACCCAAGGTAAAAAATTACGAGGGGCGAAATTTCGACTGTCGTCAATGCACCAATCAACATTAACGTCAACTCCCTCTTACTAAGACTGTTACACAACCAATACACATAGACCATAATGACATTAGTGATATCTTGACATTTGATACTCATGCCCGAATGTGTTGCACTGTTGCAGTGTTGCAGTTCTCAACAGCCTTCCCCATACCCGAAAAATACTTCTATATTTATATATATAAATATAGAGTTTGTTCTTGACTTTTGGTAGTAGTTATTTTGGAACTGCAACACTGCAACACTGCAACACCGCAACAAGCAAAGATTTTTTTTTGAAAAAAGTTAGCGAAACATTCGTGAACCGCAATGGGAATGCTGTAACTTTGCACTCGGAATTGGGAAAGGCAGCGGCCTCTCCCCACGCCCTCCCAAAGGGAGGTAAGTCCGTTGTAACACCGTTATGAATCCGTTGTAAGTCCGTTCCCTAAATCGGAGCTAATAGGGAATCAGTTTGGCATCAGAAGGGAGCTGTCGCCATAGGACAGGAAACGGAAATCGTGCGAAAGGGCATAGTCATAGACCTTATGCCAGTCCTCTCCGATAAGGGCAGAGACGAGCAAGAGCAATGTGGATTGTGGCTGGTGGAAGTTGGTGACCAATGCCTTGACGATGTGATAACTGTAACCCGGAGCAATGATTATCTGCGTACTGCTGTGAAGCACCGTGACATCATTCCTATCGAACCACGCAAGCAGGGCGTTGAGCGACTCGACCGAAGAGACGGTCTTTGCCTTTTCTGCCACCTCGCCCTCGTATGGCTCCCACTGATTCACATGCAACTGCTCTTCCGTGAGATCAGCATCGAGAATGAGCTTCACGCCCATGTAATAGAGACTTTCGAGAGTGCGCACGCTCGTAGTTCCCACAGCAATACAACGACCTTCGTGGGCAAGAAGTCGCTCAATGGTATGCTTCCTAACAGATACGAATTCTGTGTGCATCTCATGCCCCTCAATATACTCAGCCTTGACTGGCTTGAAAGTACCAGCTCCAACATGAAGGGTTAGCTCCTCGCGCTCAATGCCGTGAGTGTCAAGATCAGCAAGCACACGGTCGGTGAAATGCAATCCTGCAGTAGGGGCAGCGACAGAGCCCTTGATCTTGGAATAGACAGTTTGGTATGTGGTTTTGTCACTTTCCTCCGTCCTACGATTAAGATATGGAGGTATAGGAAGCTCTCCACAGGCATCAATAATCTCGGCAAAGGAAACGCTCTCATCATCCCACTCAAAGTCAATCCAATGCCCAGTATGTACCTCTTGCTTTCGGCTGGCACTGAGACTAATCGTCTTGTCTCCAACGGTTATCTCGCGCACAAGCTTTCCTTCCTTCCACTTCTTCAGATTGCCCACCATGCACACCCATGAGCATTTTCCACGACTCTGGAACATAAGTTCATAGTCGGTTGGCATTGCAGGTTCGAGAAGGAATACCTCGATAAGCGCACCTGTTGTCTTATGGAAGAAGATACGAGCCTGAATGACACGGGTATTGTTGAATACCATCATCTCTCCCTTGGGAAGGTATTCTGAGATATTGCAGAAAGTATCATCGCTTATCTCTCCCCTATTATAGATAAGGATTTTGCTTTGGTCACGCTCCGCCTTTGGATACTTGGCAATACGCTCATCAGGCAGAGGATAGTTATAGTCTTTTATCTGGATATTTTTAACTGTCATAAGCAACGGTCTCTCCCCCCGCCCTTCCCCGTAAGGAGGGAGCCGGAAGGCGAAAGGCAATTTAATTATTCATTATCAATTATTTATTATCAATTAGCCCATAAGGCTCTCCAGCTCCCTACGAGGGAGGGAGGGGGAAGAGGCCTTATATTAGCACTCTTAGGAAACAATATATTATCGTCAGCATCATTACGCTGAGACACATATCAATATCATTCTTGTCATATCCAGTTCCCGTGTATCGGGAAGAGATAAATTTCACACTTGGTGAAAGCCTATGGAAACCAATATACACAAGCACTCCGATGATGGCTCCCCATGAAAGTCCGACAATTACATCGGTAAACCAATGTACTCCAAGATACAGGCGTGTCCAGGCATTAAGCAACGACCATACAATGAGAACAGGGCTCAACACCTTTCCCCTGACAAGGAATGTAAGGAATATTGCCAGCATCATAGTGTTAGCTGCATGAGAGGAGAAGAAACTATATCCGCTTACGCAATATCCCTCAACGGTATGCACAAGATGCCTTACAGTAGGATCGTAGCATGGACGAGGACGCATTACATACGGCTTGACAATAAAGTCAGACAGGAGTCCTGACGCAAGAACACCGAGGAAGACGCAGCCAAAGATAAGCATTATCTGCCCCATTGTCTTGTTGTTCTTAATGATAAGCACCGCAAGCGACACATAGAACGGAATCCATGTATAACCTGTGGTAAATGCTACCGCAAAACGGTCAAGGAATAATGAGTTGCTACCATTGAGCAACTCGAGAAAGTACATGTCCATAAAGAAAATAAAACTACAGCCCCTCACCTGCCCTTCGGGCATCCTCTCCCCAAGGGGCGAGGAAAAAGTTACATTCTTTCACTATAAGGGTGCGTTATTTTTTCTTGTTGTTAATGTTGTTCCTAATCGAAAATAGTAATTTCTCCCTCGCCCCTTGGGGAGAGGGTGCCCGCAGGGCGGGTGAGGGGCTCTTTACCTTATCAGCTCCACATCCTTATCCGAAATCCATCCTTCCCTACCATCGGCAATACGGAATTCATACCATCCCTTAAGGGCTTCATCAGTAATTTCAACTCGAGTACCCTCATGGAGAATACATACATCAACACCCTGATCGGTAGGTGTCTTCTTTGCTGTTACAGAAGGAGAAACGATGATAGCACCCTTTGAATTTGTCGCAATATCCTTCAGCTGTGAGGCAAACACATTACCGAAGATAAAGAATATCACAAGACATAAACTAAGATAGAATGCCACCTTCCTCACAACCATCTGCTTTGCGAAAAGATAGACAAGGAAGAGAATCAATGCCACAACGAGAGAGATGAGCGAGACAGTAGCCCAAGTATCAATGTCCATTGATGTCTTTATATTCTCAAACCATACCTTGAAGAATATCTTCTCACCTGGCTGAATGTTATCAATAGTCTTTGAACGTGCAACATCCAAGTTATGGAGGATATCTTTATCGCCAGGAGCAAGAAGACGTGCCTTCTCATAGTTGATTACGGCACGAGTGATGTTATCTGTGCGATAATAAGCATTACCGAGATTATAGTAAAGGCTTGCACTCTTTCCCTTCTTCAAGGCAGCCTCATAGGCAACTATGGATTCCTGATACTTGCCCTTAGAGTAGGCTTCATCAGCCTTCTGCTTCAAAGACTGTACTGACTCCGACTTGTTCACGCTCAGAGTATCCTGTTTCTGTGCCATTACAGGGCTTGCAAAAGCGAATAGTGAGAATTGAATAGCGAAAAATACTATCCAGCATCCAACATTCATGCTTCCCTTTACGGAAGATTTTGATGATCCTTTTTTCTTCATTCCTTCCTCAATATTCGTAATGGCAGAAACTGCCTTGTCATACGTCTTTTGCATATTGCCAGCAGCATCACCAGGAGCATAACGCTCGAACTCACATTCATCAAGAGCCTCAAGGAATGTATCGATGTCACTCTGACTTGCATTGCGAGCCGACAGTTTCTCTGCGATATTCTCGCGTGAAAGCTGTGAAACTGGTATTGACAACTTATCAGAAACATAGCCCCAAAGTGCTCTCAGCACCTCGTCATAGAACTCAGAAGACTTGCCCTCTGCCATAAGCTTAGCAGCAAGCTTAAGTTTCTTGCCTGCAACCTTATTGGCTTTCTTTCCTCTCATGGCATCAATATTTGCCATTTCCATTGCCTGCTTGCGGAAGACGATGAGGAGGATTAGGAAGATTACGACAACCAAAGCATTGAGAACCTTATACAGAGTGCTTCCGAAGAAGTAGCTATTGGTGTCAACAATCTCAGGAGCACCGTTATGAATGAAACGGATATCCTTATCCACACGCTGTGAATAGTCGGCTACATCACCAACCTTTCCGCTACCCTTCTCCACTTCAAGTATCAGCGGATTGGTGCGTATGGTCTTGTATTTATTGGCAGATGTATCGAAATATGTCAGTTCAATAGGCTGAAGATGATACTTACCCTGATTTCTTGGCACTATGAGGACATCATATACCATATTGCCCGTAAGACCACTTGCAGTAAGCTTTGTCTTGTCGGTTACCTTTGCATCATACTTGTCAAAATCCTTTGGAAGCTGAAGCTCTGGCTGCTTTATGAGCTTGAGGTTTCCGTTTCCACCAACAACGATACGCACATTAACAGGATCGCCCGCCTTTACCTTTGAGTGGTCGAGAGTAGCACTTATGGTGAACTTACCAACACCTCCTGAGAAATCGGCAGGTTTCTGTGGCAATGGATCCACCTGTACAGTCATACCCTCTGCTATGATGTTTCTCTTTACCTCTACATAACGGCTTCCACCATTGAAGAATGCCTCAAATGGATCCACATTACGGTTTTCCTGTACTACGATACCCTTGAAGGTAATGCTTGGAATCTGGAGTTTACCCGTCATCTGTGGATACATAACATACTGACTCCATGTAACGCAACGATAAGGACGACCATTCACATTCTCGATATGGAAAGACTTCTGCTGTGGAAGTGGAACTTCCTGAGTATGGAAACCTGTGAGGTCAGGCATCTTACCTTCCAACTGGGTAAGCTCCAACTGAGTATATACCTTATATGTAAGCAGAATAGGCTCCTGCTCGTGAACACGCTTCTTGTTTGCGCTTACCTTGATAAACAGGTCATTACCAGAGATATGAGAACCAGAAGGACGTACCTGAGCACCACTCTGCTGTCCACCATACTGCTGGCTCTGTGCCTTACCCGATACAACAATCTTTACCGAATTGGAGAATACGGACTTTCCATTAACAGTAGCATGAGCACCACTGATAACGAATGAGCCATTCTTCACGGCTGCAAGGATATAGGTATAGGTAACGGAACTTGACTGCGAAGTGTGACCGTTTATCATCTGGAAACTCTGCTGAGTACTGGTGCTTGGGCCCATAAGAACCTCAAAGGCATCAGGAATACTACCAGCACGGAATCCCTTTACATCCGTTGTGGATATAGTATATTGCAAACGGAACTGTTCTCCCACAGCTACTTGCTGTGGAGCACTTACACGTATCTGTGCCATCATTGGTATGATGACCGCAAACAATAATATTATGGTATATAATCTTTTCATGACCCCGGCCTCTCCCCCCGCCCTCCCCCCGTAGGGAGGGAGCCGGAAGGCAAAAGGCATATCATTTATAAATTATTAATCAATCATTATTAATTTGAATGGACACTCCGGCTCCCTACGGGGGGGAGAGGCCACTTTTACCAGTTCTTCTGAAGACTCTTACGCTGTGCCTGAGTCTTAACTTTCTGAAGCTTGCGCTGAGTATTCTTTTCTTCCTGCATAGCAGCCTGAAGGAGCTGTTCAGCATTGTCCTTGCTCATCTGATCCTTTGGCTGTTCCTGCTGCTTCTGCTCTTGTTTTTCCTGCTTTTTCTCCTGTTTTTTCTGCTGCTTCTTGTTTTCCTGAGGCTGATTCTTCTGCTGACGCTTACAGAGCACAAGGTTGTACCTTGTCTCATTGTCATTAGGATTCAGACGAAGTGCCTGCTCATAAGCCTTGATAGCCTCGGCATACATCTGATGTTTCTGGAAGATGACACCAGCGTTATGAAAAGACTTTGACTTTCCCAACTTGGAAGTCTCAAGGTTTGCAGCCTTGTCAAAAAATACCGCAGCAAGGGAATCCTTGTTCTGTTGCATATAGGCACAACCAAGATTGTAGAGAGCCTGTGGGTTTCTGTCATTCTTGGTAACAGCCTTACTGTATTCCACCTCAGCCTGCTCAACAGCTCCACTACGGTAATGTCTGTTTCCCATACGGATATGCGCTCTGTCAGTCTGAGCAAAGAGACTCATACAGCTAACGGTAAGGATTATCAATATGCTATATATTCTATACATTATCTTATTTTGTAGAAGTCTTGAAGATTCTAATCTTTGAAAAGAATGGATTCACGGTCTCGTTGACACAGATCTCGATAATAATGAAGAGGATGCAGAGGAGTCCGAATACCTGGAACTGCTCGTTGTATTCAGAATAAACAACACTCTTCATTGATCCTTGCTGAAGCTTTGAGAGCTCTTCATTAAGACGCTCCTGAGCAGCAGAAGTGTTGTCAACATGGATGTATGTTCCCTTTCCTGCTGATGCCACCTCACGACACATCTGCTCATTGAGGCGTGTCATTACTGTATTTCCTGTATTATCAGTCATGTATCCTCCCCTACCTGTAGGGATTGGAGCACCATTGGTATCACCAATACCGAGGATGAATACGTTCATGCCTTTCTTCATTGCAGCCTTTGCAGCCTCTGAAGCACCACCTTCATGATCCTCACCATCGGTAATAACGATTATCGCCTTACCAATCTTATCCTGCTGCGTGAAACTACTTGCCGCAAGATTTATTGCCTGTGCGATATCTGTTCCCTGAGTCTCAATGAGTGAAGGATCTATGCTCTGGAGGAACATCTTGGCTGATACATAGTCGGATGTGATAGGCAACTGCACGAAAGCATCACCTGCAAAGACGATAAGACCGATCTTATCGTTAGTGAACTTATCCACAAGGTTCTCCACCAGCATCTTACTCTTGTCAAGACGTGATGGCTGAACATCCTCAGCCAACATGGAATTAGAGATATCCATTGCTATGATACACTCTATGCCGTTGCGCTTCTCGTTGCTCACCTTTGTTCCCATCTGCGGACGTGCCACCATGAAAATCAGCAAGGCAAGAGCCAGTTGAATAGCACAAAACTTAATCCAACGCCTCTTGGTTGAAGCATTAGGCATAAGTTGCGCAATAAGCTGGGCATCACCCAATTTCTTTATTGCCTTTCGGCGCTTGTACTCAGCCAATACCATGAGTCCGAAGAACACAGGTATCACAAGCAAGAGATACAGATATATCGGTGAATCAAATCTAAGCATAAACTTTATTAAACAGCCCCTCACCTGCCCTGTGGGCATCCTCTCCCCAAGGGGACGAGGAAGGAGTTACCTTTTATCGTTACAGGGTTGCTATTTGCTAATTATTAAATTTTGATTTGCAATTACTAACTTCACCCCTCGCCCTTTTGGGAAGATGGTGTCCGTAGGCCTGGGTAGGTTCTATATCTTTCTAAATACAGTCAATCTCAGAAGCAACTCGAGAAGCAGAACCAATACAGCAGCAATAGCGAATGGCTGGAATGCCTCATAGCGCTTTGAGAACTTCTTCACGTTGAGACGTGTCTTCTCCAGTTTGTCAATATCCTTATAAATCTGCTCCAGTTCCTTGTTGCTCGTTGCACGATAGAAATTACCATCGCTCATAGAAGCTATGCCCTGAAGAGTCTTTGTATCAATCTCTACTGGCATATTAACATACTGAACGCCACCAGCAACAGGCATTGGATAAGGAGCAACACCATTTGTACCAACACCAATGGTATAGACACGTATTCCAAGACTCTTGGCAATCTGAGCCGCAGTCATAGGAGAGATGTCACCCATATTGTTAGATCCATCGGTAAGAAGGATAACAACCTTACTCTTTGCCTTTGAACTCTTCAGACGTGAAACGGCATTAGCAAGTCCCATACCGATAGCCGTACCGTCAGAGATAAGTCCCTGAGCAGCAATATCGGTTCTTGTTCCCTGAAGCAGATTTATCAGAGAAGCATGATCAGCCGTCATAGGACATTGTGTGAAAGCCTCACCTGCAAAGATGGTAAGACCGATATTGTCATTAGGACGATCGGCAATAAACTCACCAGCAACGGCTTTGGCAGCCTCGATACGGTTTGGCTTCAAGTCTTCTGCCAACATACTGGTAGATACGTCCATTGCCAACATGATGTCAATACCCTCAACCGTCTTCTCATCCCACGCATTATGAGTCTGAGGACGAGCCAAGGCTATGATGATAAGCGTAAAGGCAATACACCTGAGCACCATTGGCAAGCCCATCAATCTCACCCTCCAGCTAACTGGGGCATTTCGATAGACATTAGTATCGCTCAGGCAGATTGAACTTTCCGCCTTTCTCTTACCTGCATTGCGAAAAAGGAAGTACCATATTATATAAGGTACGAGCAATAGCAGTAATATGAAGTATAATGGTGATGCAAATTCCATAAAAAAGAGATGCTTTAATTATTAAAAGCAAAGCAGTATCAACTCCCAAACGACATAAACAAGGAGCGCAATATTTGCAAGAGCAACAACGCACAATGTCCATTTCAGCACCTTGCGGTTGCGGATTGTCTGCTTATCCTTTTCCGTAACAGTAGGCTCGATACGCTCCTCGGTAGGAGCATTCTCCTGCTTTGTGGTGTTGATGAAGTCGATTGCAGAGATAAGGTTGTGGTCATTCTCATTAACACCGACAGAGTATTTCGCGAACTTCACGAGGTCGGCTGTCTCAAAGAGCATAGTAAGCTCATTAATCTTTGCCTGATCCTCTTCCTGACGAAGGCGAGAGATAATCTCAGCACTCGTCATCTCCATTGCGTTGAATCCGAAACGCTCCATCATATAGCGACGCAACGTGTCTGTCAAGTGAGTATAGTATGCCTTTGCGTCATCAGCCGTAACGGTAGTGCTCTTAGACTTAATCTCCTCAATAGAGTTAAGTGCCTTCTGGTGAGCAGGTACTCGCTTAATAATCTTCACCTTGAAGACGATTGGCTTCTCGCTCTTCAGACGCATGAACATAAGGAGAGCGATGATGAAGAGCACGAACGCAGCAGCACTCAACCACAGCACTCTGCTCCATTCATCCCAAAGGAAAGGGTTGTCCTGCACATCCTTAGGACCAAAGAACTGGTTTGGATGCAATGTATCTACCTTTACGGTAAGTACCTTCAACGCCAGCGACTTTGATTCATACTCCTTATTATTCACCTTCACCTTTACTGATGGTATATAATAAAGGGTATCATCGAATGATGTCAAGGTATAGTGAGCTGATATGCGAAGATATCCATCATCAAGTTTCTGGGTGTCAGAAGGCAATGTCTCCACAACCTCGATACCCGGAATAATATGCTGCAAAGGCTCAAACTTAGGAAACTGCACGTTCTGCCCTTCCTTCACGGTCACACCAAGATGGAAACCTGTCTGCTGTCCGACAAAGATAACGGTAGAGTCAATCTTTGCCTCTACGCTTACATTCTGTGCCGATGCAGGAATAGCAGAAAAAAACGCAAGCATCAACAACAAGAGGAAACCCTCAATCCTCCCGAGGGAGAATTTTTTATTAGTATTGACGCTAAAAGTTTTCATTCTTTTATATTTTCGATTTTCAATATTCATTATTTACTATTCAAAGAGTTCCCCTTGGGGGCTTTCCTAACAACCCCTCATCGCAAACATCTGCCTGAGCGACTTTACATAGTCACCATCAGTAGCGACACTTACAAAGTCAACACTCGACTTGGCGAATGTCTGCTTCAAGGCAGCAGAACGCTCCTGCCAGAATTTTGCGTGAGCCGTGCGAAGAGCCTTGCTCGATGTATCGATATACATCTCATGACCAGTCTCAGCATCCCTTACACGGAGTATGCCAACATCTGGGAGAGTCTTCATTATCGGGTCATAAACCTGAATAGCCATAAGGTCGTGCTTTGAACGGCACACCTGTAATGGCTTCATAAATGGCTTACGGTCATAGAAGTCACTCATAACGAAAGCTGTACACTTTCTCTTCATCACCTGACCAAGGAACTCGAAAGCCTGTGACACATCGGTTTTCTTTGACTCTGGTTGGAAATCAAGAACCTCGCGTATGATATAAAGGACATGCTTTCTACCCTTCTTTGGCGGTATATATTTCTCTATACGATCAGAAAAGAAGATGACACCAATCTTATCGTTGTTCTGAATAGCCGAGAATGCAAGTGTTGCAGCCATCTCAGTAACCATCTCTCGTTTCATCTGATTACGGGTACCGAAATCCAGCGAACCTGACACGTCTATCATCAGCATGACGGTAAGCTCACGCTCTTCCTCGAACACCTTCACGAATGGGCGATGGAATCTTGCCGTTACGTTCCAGTCGATATCACGCACATCGTCGCCGAACTGATATTCCCTCACCTCCGAGAACGCCATACCGCGTCCTTTGAAAGCTGAGTGATATTGTCCGGCGAAGATATTGCTCGAAAGACCGCGGGTCTTTATCTCAATCTTCCTGACCTTTTTTAGTATTTCAGAAGTCTCCATATAAACAGCCCCTCACCCGCCCTGCGGGCACCCTCTCCCCAAGGGGCGAGGGATTAGTTACCTTTGTACGTTGTTGGGGTACGATATATTTATTGCTTTTTCAAACATCAGCCTCCACCACAATTAGAATTACTAACTTCCCCCTCGCCCCTTGGGGAGAGGGTGTCACATAGTGACAGGTGAGGGGCTATTGGTCATGTGCTTCTTAAGGCACCTCAACCTTATTGATAATCTGGCTAACGATCTCCTCTGCGGTGATGTTATTAGCCTCAGCCTCATAAGAAAGACCGATACGATGACGAAGAACGTCATGAGCAACGGCTCTTACATCCTCTGGGATTACATAGCCTCTTCTCTTAATGAAGGCGTATGCACGAGCAGCCTTACAAAGACTGATACTTGCACGAGGACTACCACCAAAGGTAATCATTGACTTGAGTTCCTTCAAACCATAGTTCTCAGGGAAACGAGTTGCGAACACGATATCAGCGATATACTGCTCAATCTTCTCGTCAATATAAACCTGACGGACAACCTCACGAGCTCTCATGATTTCCTCAGCAGAACTTACAGGAACTACAGTTGGCATACTTCCAGCAAGGTTCTCACGCATAATGCGCTTCTCCTCCTCAAGTGTTGGGTAGCTGATAACAACCTTAAGCATGAAACGGTCCATCTGTGCCTCTGGCAATGGATAAGTACCTTCCTGCTCAACAGGGTTCTGTGTAGCCATTACGAGGAAAGGCTTTGGAAGAGCGAATGTAGATTCACCGATTGTTACCTGATGCTCCTGCATAGCCTCAAGCAAGGCACTCTGTACCTTTGCAGGAGCACGGTTAATCTCATCGGCAAGCACGAAGTTAGCGAATACAGGTCCCTTCTTAACCTGGAAGTTCTCCTCCTTCTGTGAGTAGATCATAGTACCTATCACATCGGCTGGGAGAAGGTCTGGGGTGAACTGAATACGACTGAACTTAGAATCGATAAGCTTTGAAAGGGTATTGATGGCAAGAGTCTTAGCAAGACCTGGCACACCTTCAAGCAATATATGACCATCGGAAAGAAGTCCGATGAGAAGTGATTCAACAAGATGCTTCTGACCGACAATAACACGATCCATGCCGGTTGTCAGATTGGTAACAAAGTTACTCTGCTGCTCAATGAGAGCATTTAATTCTCTTATGTCTATAGCTTCTGCCATAATTTTTTTGTATGTTTTATTTACCTATTTTCTCTAAATCGAACGCAAAAGTACAAAAAAATACCCACTAATCAGCATCCAATCACCTAAAAAGTATTAATTTAAGCATTAATTAACGAGATATTTTAAAAAAATGAAAAAATTTCAGTAACTTTGCACTACTTTTATACAACAAAAAGCATAAAACAATAGTAATGATAGAATACGATTTATCAAAGATAACGACCGTAATATTTGATGTGGATGGGGTTCTAAGTGAAAATACAATCCCGATGGATCTTAACGGAAATCCTATCCGCACTATGAACGTGAAGGATGGCTATGCCATACAACTTGCAGCAAAGCAGGGAATACGTCTTGCCATCATCACGGGAGGCAAGTGCGACAGCATTCAATATCGTTACAGCAAACTGGGTGTGAACGACATCTACATGGGTTGTGCCGTTAAGATTGAGACTTATCGTGAATATTGCCGTCAGCACAATCTCAAGGACGAGGAAGTTATGTTCCTCGGAGATGATATTCCTGATTACGAAATCATGAAGGTTGTAGGTTGCCCTTGCAGCCCTTCTGATGCCTGTCAGGACATTAAGGATATTTCCACATACGTTTCTCCAGTCTCTGGAGGCAACGGCTTTGCTCGCGATGTTCTTGAGCAGCTTCTCCGCAGCAGAGGCCTATGGCTTAGTTCGGCAAAAGCCTTCGGATGGTAAAAACTTCGATATTGGCAGGAGGTTCCACCGTTGATCTTAGGGACCAAACTCGGTGAACCTCCGCTCTATGTCCGTTCCTATATGGGACTTTCACCGAGTTTGGTTAGGAGGAACATAGGAGGATTAAGGGAAGATCAAAGAACCATCCCTTGAACAAAAACAGATTTTTGTACAAAGAAATGAAACTGATATTAGCAAGCAATTCACCACGCCGCCGCGAACTTCTCGGCGGTCTTGACATTCCATACGAGGTTCACGTCATCAAAGGTATTGACGAGAGCTATCCTGATACTCTTCCTGCTAAGGAAGTGGCTCAATATATTGCAGGAAAGAAAGCCGTCCCTTACAAGGAATGGTTCACGAACAAAGAGGCTGTACCAGAGGGCATTACGATGACTGAAGACACGGTTGTTGTAACTGCCGATACTGTCGTTGTTGTTGATGATATGATTCTCGGAAAGCCAAAGGATCGTGAGGACGCACATCGTATGCTTCGCCTCGTCAGCGGTCGCACGCATCAGGTTTATACTGGTGTCTGCTTGCTCAGTAAGGACAAGGAAAAACGCCTCTCAGTATGCACAGACGTCACTTTCCGCGAACTTACCGATGAGGAAATCTACTATTACATCGACAACTACAAGCCATTCGACAAGGCTGGTGCCTATGGCATTCAGGAATGGATTGGCTATATCGGCGTAACTCGTCTTGAGGGGAGTTACTTCAACGTGATGGGATTGCCAGTACAAAGGATCAACGATGAGTTGGCACGGGTTTTGTAAGACACACTAAAACGCAAAGACGCAAAGTCGCAAAGTTTCAATATCCTTGTGTTCTATGCTCTTGAAGTTTAAATATGTAATTTCGTAATTAATTATAGACAATTCCTTCACAGCCGAATCGGCTCCCTCCCTATGGGTGAGGGCGGGGGGAGAGGCCTTTTTTATGAAACATCAATATACAGATCAACTCATAAATCTTCTCAAGAAGACTCGTCACTATGCAGCTCAGTTGCATAGCAAGAGCGTGCGTCCTGAGCATATTCTCCTTACAATGATTAAGGATCGCTATGACTTCCCTAATCAGGCTATGGAGCATCTCAACGTGAATAAGGACGTGATAACTCAGAAACTCCTTGAATCCATACAGGACATCTTCAATCGTCAGGAGCAGAACAACGAACCTGCTAATGCCGAGGCAAAGGAGATTTCAGAGGACGATATTCTCTTCAACGACCAGACAAACAGCATCTTACGTCTTGCCGACCTTGAGGCGCGTATGAGTCACGACCATGATGTTGATGTAAAGCATCTGCTCCTTGCTATGCTTCATGATGGCATGAACAGCGTGGCAAAGGATATTATGGAGGAAAATAACATGAACTACGATAACATTCTTGATTTCTGTGAGGAATATGCTCCTGCACAGACACCTACAAACGGTCTTGACCTGACCGATGATGATATGGAGGACGGAGTAGAGGATTCTGCTTCTAACACCCAGACAACGGAGAAGCCAAAGGCTAAGGCTGGTGGCAAGAAGACTCCTGTGATTGATAATTTCTCAACCGACCTTACTCAGGCAGCCGCAGAAGGTAAGCTTGATCCTTGTGTCGGTCGTGAGAAGGAAATCCAGCGTCTTACGGAGATTCTTGGTCGCAGAAAGAAGAACAATCCTATCCTCATCGGCGAGCCTGGTGTGGGTAAGAGTGCCATTGTGGAAGGCCTTGCACAGCGCATAGCCGACAACCGCACCTCCCCTATCCTATTCAACAAGCGTCTTGTCGCTCTTGATATGGCAGGAATGGTGGCTGGCACTAAGTATCGCGGACAGTTCGAGGAGCGTATCAAGGCTCTTATCAAGGAGTTAGAGGAAAATCCAGATATCATTGTCTTCATCGATGAGATTCACACAATCATTGGTGCTGGCGGTGGTGGCGGTACTATGGATGCTGCCAATATGCTTAAGCCTGCCCTTGCTCGTGGTAAGGTACAATGTATTGGTGCAACAACCCTTGACGAGTATGCCAAGACTATCGAAAAAGACGGTGCTCTTGAGCGTCGCTTCCAGAAGATTATCGTACAGCCTTCAACGGCAGAAGAGACACTTCAGATACTTCATAACGTGAAGTCTCGCTATGAGGCTCATCATCACGTACATTATACAGACGAGGCTCTGACCGCTTGTGTCAAATTGACAGAACGCTATGTCACAGATCGTGCTTTCCCAGACAAGGCTATTGATGCCCTTGACGAGGTTGGTTCACGCCTTCACTTGCAGTTTGTAGATGTTCCACAGGACATCGTAGAGCTTGAAAAGCAAGTGGCAGAGGCTAAGCAGAAGAAGCTGGATTCCGTTAAGAATCAGAACTTTGAGCTTGCAGCTGCATATCGTGACAAGCAGAGCGAACTCGAAGAGCAGCTTGCAGAAAGAAATCGCCGTTGGCAGTCGGGAGATTCCGACAACGTGAAGGAAGTTACCGCTGACGATGTGGCAGATGTTGTTTCTATGATGACAGGCATTCCTGTTCAACGTATGGCAGAGAGCGAGGGCGACCGTCTTCGCAATATGGGTACTGTCCTGAAGGAAGCCGTTGTGGCTCAGGATGCAGCCATAGAGAAAATGGTTAAGTCAATACAGCGTAACCGCGTTGGACTTCGTGATCCTAATCACCCTATTGGTGTGTTTATGTTCCTTGGTCCTACGGGCGTGGGTAAGACTTATCTTGCAAAGAAACTCGCAGAGCACATGTTCGGTTCTGCCGATTCGCTCATCCGTATTGACATGAGCGAATATACCGAGAGTTTCAACACCTCTCGTCTTGTAGGAGCGCCTCCGGGATATGTTGGCTATGAGGAAGGTGGACAGCTCACGGAGCAGGTTCGCCGTAAGCCTTACAGCATCATCCTTCTTGACGAAATTGAGAAGGCTCACGGTAATGTTTTCAACATGCTTCTTCAGGTGCTTGATGAAGGTCGTTTAACTGACGGAAATGGTCGTCTTGTTGACTTCAGAAATACCGTCATCATCATGACCTCTAACGCTGGTACTCGCCAGTTGAAGGAGTTCGGTCATGGTGTAGGCTTTAACGCAGGTAACGGTCTGGGTATCAACATGAACGAGAAGGACAAGGAATATGCTCGTTCTATCATCCAGAAGAGTCTCAGCAAACAATTTGCCCCAGAGTTCCTTAACCGTCTTGACGAGATTATCACCTTCGATCAGCTCGACTTGAAAGCTATCAGAAAGATTATCGACATCGAGCTTAAACCTCTCTATAAGCGAGTATCAGATTTAGGCTATACCCTTACTGTTTCCGAAGATGCAAAGGACTTTGTTGCCGAAAAGGGCTATGACGTTCAGTTTGGTGCTCGTCCATTGAAGCGTGCCATTCAGAACTACATCGAAGATGCCGTCTGCGAGCGCATCCTTAGTGGTGAGATAAAGGAAGGTGATGAGATAAATATCACGAAGGAAAGTCTAGCTAAATAATAGCCAACGGCCCCTCATCTGCCCTATGGGCATCCTCTGGCACATACTCCGATGTTATCAACATCGGACTTCCCCAAGGGGCGAGGAAAAAATTAGTATTTCTAATCAAAAAAATAGTGAATAGCCACAAGCAAAAAAGTGTAACATTCCCCTCGCCCCTTGGGGAGAGGATGTCCGCAGGACAGGTGAGGGGCTTCTGGAGGTCTTACATCTTCGACCTCGACGGCACTCTACTTGACACTCTCCGCGACCTTGCAACAAGCGTCAACTACGCTATGGAGCAATGCCACTACCCTACCCACTCAATAGACAAAGTGCGAATGATGGTAGGTAATGGCGTGGCTACCCTAATAAAGAGAGCAGTACCATCTGGCACATCCGATGAAGATACTGCCCACGCACTCGACATCTTCAAGAAACACTATATGGAGCATGGCGAGGACACCACACGACCATACGACGGCATCATCGAACTGTTATCCGCACTCAAACAACAAGGAAAGCAAATAGCCGTTGTGAGCAACAAGTTTGATGCAGCCACCAAAGCCCTGTGTGACAAATATTTCCCTAATCTTATCGATATTGCCTTGGGCGAGAACGAGGCAGAAGGAATCAGCAAAAAGCCAGCACCCGATATGGTCTTTAAGGCTATGAAACAATTAAACGCCTCCCCAGAAGAATGTGTCTATATCGGAGATAGCGATGTTGATTTACAGACAGCAAAGAATTCTGGCATTCCGTGTATCAGCGTTCTCTGGGGCTTCCGCACAAAGGAGTTTCTTCAAGCTCATGGCGCAACTATGTTTGTTGAGAAGCCAGAGGAAATCGCGAGATTAAATGAAAAATGAAAAAGATTTGGTTATTACTGAAATAATTTGTATTTTTGCACAAAACAATCATGTTAGAGCAAGAAGAAAAAAACGAATATGAACTGATTAGCATTTCCTTTGAGCAAAGTTACGAACAGCCAGAAGAAAATATTGTTTGGCGAGTCAGCGAAGATGCGCCATCACAGAATAATGCACATACGGAAATAAAATATGATGCAGATGGGATTCCAATGGGACAGTCTATGGAAGAGATTAGAAAACGTGAGGCTATTATTGATGATTTCCTTAGAAAATGGAGTGCTGCAAATACAGAAAGGAAAGTGTTCAATAATGTAATGCAAGAATACATCTACGTTAGAGCTATATCTTTTGCCGAAGCTAAAGAACATTCTGCTAAAAGCTATAAATCAACACGAGCATTGATGCTTCTTGATGAAGTGCTGAAGAATGCAAGTCCAATAAAACGAGTTCCAAAGAAATCAGGAGACAAGAATCAAAAAGAATTTGTCTATATGCTTGTGATGATATATAAACATCAAGATATAGGCACAATAAAACTTACTGTTGGAATCAAAAAGAATGCAAATAAAATACAATATGGCATTAGTGCATTAAAGCCAGATGAACCATTGGTAGATTATTCCATGTTCAAGAAAAGCAAAAATCAACGCAGCCCATAAAATGAGCTGCGTTGATTTTGCCTCTATTTTGCGTGGCTCTGGCTACAATCCTAAAGGAAAGTGAAGGCTCGGGGCGAGGACTTTTGCACTACGCGAGTCCAACGAGAGTACCACGGCTTGAATATTTGATGCAAAGGTACGAACTTTTCTGCAATTCACAAAATATTAACTTGCCTTTTTCTAATATCTATATGAAATTTAACTTTTCCCCAATTGAACTTTTGCAAAGAATACGTTATTCCACCACTCTGCAAACGCTATTTCTCTGCTACGGAAACAGAGCTTTAGCAGATAAAAAGCAGAGGCAAAGCAGAGGATGAACAGAGACTATGCAAAGGATTTAATAAGAAAATTGTCAAAATATGTATAAAAAACTTTGGTGTTTACTGAAATAATTTGTATCTTTGCCCACGTCATTTATTTTTACCACTTTTGTTACCGCAGCACGAAGGTTGGTGAAAAAAAATGACATGGAAAATCCTAAACATATTGCTAAGGTCTCCCAAAAGACATCCCCCACAAGCTGCGAAATTTAATAACCATGTTAATTTCCCCAATATGTACACATTAGATGAAATTGATGAAAAAGCGAAATCCGCTGCTATTAAAACATCTTGCTGGGTTTTTGTTCTTATAATACTCTTACCCGTGTTATTACCTTTGTTTATGTTTCTTATGGGAGCAGATATCTATTTATTCCCATTCGAAGAGAAAGCTAAAGGTTATTTGTATAGTATTATGCCACATACATTTATAGCAGCGTTTTTTGCAGCAACTGGAAGTTATATTATTACGTCATACCAAACAAAAAAGAAACTTGAAGAAGAAAACGAGCAAGAAGAGAATGAAAAACGTGAAGAACATTATCGTAGAATGGAGGAACTCTTGGAGAAAATGTCCAAAGACAAATAATTGAAGTATAAAGAATCCAATTGAAACTTACATTTATAACTCTATATATTGATATAATCCGCAACAAAATATAAGTATTATGAATTTATCAAAAATCACAGAAATTCCCCCACGTAGGTATTGGCAAAGTGAATCTTCGGATTTTACACCTTGGCTGGCAGAGGAAGACAATATAGCTCTTCTTAGTGAAGCTATCTCACTTGATCTTGAAGTGGTTTCCAGAGAAGAAAAAATCGATGGAGGTCGCGCAGACCTCCTATGTGTAGAATCTGGTACAGAACGTAATGTAATTATTGAAAACCAATTAGAGAAAACTGACCCTGACCATCTTGGTCGTATACTCTCTTATGCCTCTGCTCTTAATGCAAGTACAATCATCTGGATAGCAACGGAATTTGACGAACAGTATCGAGCTACTGTAGATTGGCTTAATCGTGTTACTGGTGAAGAATTCAATTTCTTTGGAATAGAAATTCACCTTCTTCAAATAGGAAATTCCGACTATGCTCCTCAATTCAAAGTTGTCGCGAAACCTAATGATTGGCAGAAACGGATAATGTCATCGTCTAAGGTTGACGAACGTAATTGGACTGACACGAAGAATAATCAGAAGCAATATTGGGAAGAATTTGCATCTTATATGGAGGCACATCCTTCAATATATTTCCACACCACAAAGCCGTCTCCTCAGCCATGTATGAACATAGCCACAGGACGCTCAAACTTTTATATTAGTCTTTGTATTAATTCTAAAGAAAATAAAAACACCGTTCAATTTTATATTGAGAATAAAGACCCTAAAACAACATTTGACACATTGCTCACATACAAACAGGATTCTCAAGAAGAAATATCACCTGATATTGATTGGCGGCGTATGGATAATATAAAACGAAGTATGATTCAACTTTCAGAATCATTTGATTTTATGGACACTTCATCTCGTCAGGCACAATTCGAATGGTTCCGGGAGCTTACAGAGAAATTCATCAACTTCTTTAAAGACAAGATTAAAAATCTGTAACAGGAGTTTCCATATTCTCGTGTTATATAGCGAAGTGTTTATAGTCTCTCACTTCCCTTCTTCCTCCCATGTGACTCCCTTGTAAGTCCCATTTACCTCCCATTCTATCCTATACTCAGGAACGGACTTGCAACGGTTTTGAAACGGATTTGAAGCGAAGGAAGAGCGGAGATGAAGCGGAGATGAAGCGGATATATAAGTTAATTGAAGTTGGTGTAATATCCTATGAAATAAAAAAATCAAAAAGTTTTTGAGGGCGAGTATTACACCTTTGCTGTTTTGAGTATAATTTTCAACTGATTATCAGAACGTTATCCTTGGTGTAATACTCATGAAAGTATTACACCAATTTTGGGCATTTGGTGTAATAGTGGTGTAATACTTCCGAGGGTATTACACCAAAGATAAATCATTAATATTCAAGAGATTAATGCGTGCAAATAAGCAAAGGTGTAATACTATGCGTTGAAAACTTTTTTCATTTTTTAGCCAAAAGTATTACACCACTATTACACCAACTATCTATTTCGTTCATTACAACAAAGATTATTGGGGGGTATTTTCCTCGCCTTACTTCTCGAAATGCTGATAATCCTTTGATGATTTCCATGCCCCACCCCACTTGAAACCGTGTTTTATGAAGAGTTTGTAGCAGAGGTCGTTACGGTCAATCTTCATCGGGATGTCCTTACGCTTATCCCTGTTATTGGCATACTTCTTTCCAGAGGGTGGATCAATCTTATTGCCCTTGACGTATGGATTATAAAGGGGGTTGATGTCTATGGCAAGTCCCATACCATGCTTTGAGATTCGTGTGGTGGAACCTGTCATGAAACGGAAGTTAAAGCAAGAGGTATTGTTAGCCTCCATAGAACGAGTATCGTCCGCACCATAGTTATCTATGAGGGATATGCGCTCTATCTTGTATTTTGCCCTGTAGAGTTCGCGGAAGATGTCAAGAAGATCCTGAGCAATAGACTTATTGCATATCAGTTCACCTTGATGCACCTTTCCATCCTTTCCATAATGCAGAACTTTCAGGTATCTCAATTCGTTACGGCTCACGGTACAGGTCTTTGGCACGGACTTTCCCTGCATCAGCAACCAGATGCTGTCGGGGATGGTGGAAGCCCCCCACCCCCCCAAGGGGGAGTTATCTTTTATAGTATTCCCAATCATTGAGGAACACATACAGAATATGAACGCAAAGGCGCAAAGACGGAGAGATAACATAATCTATACTTTCTTATTTTTATTCGAACACAGAAAACACGAATAAAACGAAACTTTCGTTTATTTTGTGAGTTCCGTGTTCAGAAATTATAACTTCTTCAACTTCGCAAACTTCAGGAGCAGTTGCTTGGTACCTGCATTACGGAACTCAACAGATGCCTTGGCTGAATCTGCCTGACCTTCGAGGGCGGTAACTACACCAACTCCAAAGCGGGCATGTTCCACTTTCATTCCGACGGATAAGCCTTGATACCAGTCGCCAACGGCCTCTCCCCCCGCCCTCTCCCGTAGAGAGGGAGCCTGTCCACGCAACATATTACTTCTGTTAGTACCTTGACTTAGAGCCTCATTCACCCTCTTCAGACTACCACCACTCGCAACAATCTTTCTTTGGAAGGCTTCACCGTAAGGATTAACAGGCGTCTCTGGTCGCTTTGGAGCGGTTATCTTAGGCTTTGGATCTGCCATGAACTGCGATGCAACTGGTGAACTGTTCTGATAGCGAGAATCACCACGACCATAACTGCCATAGCCTCCATAACCGTAACCATTACCTCCACGAGTTGAGCCATAGCCAGTTGAGCCATAGTCATCATCATTACGCTCCACCTCAACAAGCTTTGAATCAATATCCTTGAGGAATCGGCTTGGAGCATCAAATTCCATTCGTCCGAACCTGTATCTCGATTTGGCACAAGTAAGGATACATCTTTTCTCTGCACGGGTGATGGCAACATACAGGAGTCTTCTCTCCTCTTCCAACTTGCGCATAGAATCGGTACACATAGGAGAAGGGAAGATGTTCTCCTCCATGCCAACGACAAAGACATGAGGGAATTCCAAGCCCTTGGCAGAGTGGATCGTCATAAGAGTCACCTTATTATCATCCTCCGCATCACCGCTATCCTTATCGGTCATTAATGATACATCCTGAAGGAAATCCACAAGTCCGATAGGAAGTCCCTCTTCACGATTTCCCTCAACGAAATCCTGCATAGAAGAAAGGAACTCGTCAAGATTCTCCTGACGAGACACATCCTCGGGATTAGAGCCGGAATAGATATCCGCAGATATTCCGCTCATCTTAATGATTTCACGTCCCAGATTAAAGGCATCCTCCTTAGCAAGACGCTCTGTAAAAGAGTTTATCAGTACCAAGAAGTTTGATAACTTCGTAGCTGTTGCCTTTGCTATATTCACCTCATAGCCAGACGGATTCGCAGCCACCGCCCATAGGCTCACACCATTATCACTTGCGGCTGTGATGAGTTTCTGTACGGTGGTATCTCCAATACCACGCGCAGGATAGTTGATGATTCTGCGGAAAGCCTCATCGTCATTATTGTTTACCACCAAACGGAAATATGCCACAATATCCTTGATTTCCTTGCGCTGATAGAAACTCATTCCACCATAGATGCGATATGGAATATTATCCTTCAGCATCTGTTCCTCAAAGGTTCGGCTCTGGAAGTTAGTGCGATAGAGAATAGCGAAATCCTTGAACTTAAGTCCGTTGCGCTTCGCTCCCAGTCTTATCTCCCTACACACGCTTATAGCCTCTTCCCTATCAGAAGCCAACTGACGCATTATCAGTTTCTCGCCTTCAGCATTCTCAGAAAAGACATTCTTCTCAATCTGACGACCATTATGCTTAATCAGACTATTAGCCGCCTGAACAATACGCTGTGTAGAGCGGTAGTTCTGCTCAAGTTTGAAGAGCTTGCTACCCTCATACTGCTGCTGAAAGTCGAGGATGTTATCAATATTGGCCCCTCGGAATCCGTATATACTCTGGGCATCATCACCAACGACACACACATGACGATGCTCAGAAGCCAACTGCCAGACGATCTGCTGCTGTGCATAATTCGTGTCCTGATACTCATCCACGAGCAAGAACTTGAATTTATTGGCATATTGCTTCTTGATATCAGGATTATCATAGAACAAGCGGAATGTATAGACAAGCAAATCGTCAAAGTCCATAGCATTAGACTTTCGGCAATTCACCACATACATCTCGTATATCTTAGCCATTTCAGGCATTTTGGAATCCCTGTCACGAGCAAGCACGTTCATATCAGCCGCATATTGTTCAGGCATCATGAGCTTGTTCTTTGCCCATGAAATACGGTTGTGAACATCCGCAGGCTTATACACTTTGTCATCAAGTTCCAACTGCTTAATGATGCTCTTACACAGCGATTTACTATCAGCATCATCATAGATGGTAAAGTTGGAATCATAATGACCGCCAGCAAGAGACCTTGCCTCTCGTCTGAGGATTCGGGCAAAGACACTATGGAAAGTGCCCATCTGGAGCGACTGAGCCTCTGAACCAACGAGCGAAACAATACGCTCCTTCATCTCTCGTGCAGCCTTATTGGTAAAGGTAAGTGCCATTATCTCCCAAGGCTTATAGCCCTGAGTGAGGAGATACGCAATCTTATAGGTAAGAACACGAGTCTTACCCGATCCTGCACCTGCAATCACCAATGATGCGCCGTCTATATACTCCACAGCTTTGCGCTGGGATTCGTTGAGGGCATTAAGGAATGAGCTAAGGCCTCTCCCCCCGCCCTCTCCCGTAGAGAGGGAGCCGATTCGAGAAGAGGAGGACTCAAATATTTCGTTACTGTTATCGTTCATTGAAATTTAAAATGAAAAGTGGAGAAATTATCGCCTTCCGGCTCCCTCTCTACGGGAGAGGGCGGGGGGAGAGGCCTCCCTTATTCGCTCATCGGAAAGAGGTTCACGAACTTCATTTCCTTTTGGATTCTTGCCTGACGCTTGAGCATATAGGCAGAAGGATCCTTGCTTGAGAACTTGCGAGGATTTGGAAGGGTTGCAGCAATCAAGGCACAATCTGCACGTGACAACTCAGCTGCCGTCTTGTTGAAATTCTCCTTAGCACACGCATCTGCACCATATACGCCATTGCCCATCTCAATGGAGTTAAGATAAACCTCCATTATTCGCTCCTTACCCCACAGAACCTCAATAAGGACGGTGAAATACATCTCCAAACCCTTTCTTATCCATGAGCGCCCCGGCCAAAGGAATACATTCTTTGCCGTCTGCTGGGTAATGGTACTTGCACCATGCTTTGTCTTTGCCGTCTTATTGTGTTTAACAGCCTTCTGAATAGCATCAAAGTCAAAGCCGTGATGCTTAAGGAATCGAGCATCCTCACTTGCCATTACAGCGACAGGCATATACTTCGACATCTCCTTCAAAGGCACCCAATGATGTTCCCACTTCACGTCATATTCATCAGAGAAGGTCTGTTCCACCACTCTGATAAGCATAAGCGGAGTGACATAGACAGGCACGAACCTATACGCTACAACAGCAAGAATAGTGGAAGCAAAGAATGCTCCCACTATCCACTTTATTGTCTTTGTAATAATGTTTAGACCAACCATATACAGCCTAACCACGGCCTCTCCCCCCGCCCTCCCCCGTAGGGAGGGAGCCGGAAGGCGAAAGGGCGTATTCAAAATTTTCTAATTGCACATTTATAAATCTGCCATCGTTGACACTCCGGCTCCCTCCCTACGGGGGAGGGCGGGGGGAGAGGCTATTAGTAGCTTCTCGCAATCAGCACACGGCACTTAGCAGGCTTGCCAGATACCATATCCACACCCGGTGTCTGCTCGAAAGCGAATGGCACGCAACGGATAGTAGCCTGTGTCTCTTCCTTGATCTTTGCCTCGGTCTCTGCAGTACCGTCCCAATGGCAGAGGAAGAAGCCACCGTCCTTAACCTTCTCCTTGAACTCCTCGTAGTTGTCGCACTCATAGATATGAGCATCACGGAATGCGCGAGCCTTTTCGAAGATATTAGCCTGAATCTTGTCGAGAAGATCAACAACATAGTCTGCAATACCCTCAAACTGAACAGTCTCCTTCTCAAGAGTATCACGGCGCATAACCTCAACAGTACCGTTCTCAAGGTCACGACCACCCATAACGAGGCGTACAGGAACACCCTTGAGCTCGTAGTCAGCGAACTTGAAGCCCGGACGCTTGTTGTCAGCATCATCAAACTTAACGCTGATACCCTTCTGACGGAGTGTGTCGATAACTGGCTTCATAGCCTCAGTAACGGCAGCAATCTGATCTGGCTTGCCAATAGGAATGATAACAACCTGAATTGGGGCAAGACGTGGAGGAAGTACAAGACCGTTATCGTCAGAGTGAGTCATGATAAGAGCACCGATAAGACGTGTAGAAACGCCCCATGAGGTAGCCCATACGTACTCTGGCTTGTTCTCCTTTGTGAGATATGTAACATCGAATGCCTTTGCGAAGTTCTGGCCAAGGAAGTGAGATGTACCGCTCTGGAGAGCCTTACCATCCTGCATCATAGCCTCGATGGTATAGGTATCGAGAGCACCAGCGAAACGCTCTGTCTCACTCTTAACTCCCTGCATTACAGGTACAGCCATCCAGTTTTCTGCGAAATCAGCATATACCTTCAGCATCTTCTGTGCCTCCTGCTCAGCCTCCTCACGGGTAGCATGAGCTGTGTGACCTTCCTGCCAGAGGAACTCTGAAGTGCGGAGGAATGGACGTGTACGCATCTCCCAGCGCATTACGTTACACCACTGGTTGCAAAGCAAAGGCAGATCGCGCCAAGAGTGGATCCAGTTCTTATATGTGTTCCAGATGATTGTCTCAGATGTAGGACGAACGATAAGTTCTTCCTCGAGCTTGGCATTTGGATCAACGACAACACCGTCACCAGACTCGTTGGTCTTCAGACGATAGTGAGTTACAACAGCACACTCCTTAGCAAAGCCCTCAACGTGCTCAGCCTCACGACTAAGGAAAGACTTAGGGATAAGGAGAGGGAAATATGCATTCTGCACGCCTGTCTCCTTGAACATCTTATCCAACTGCTGCTGCATCTTCTCCCAGATAGCATAGCCGTAAGGTTTGATTACCATACAACCACGTACTGCAGACTGCTCTGCAAGATCAGCCTTCACTACGAGATCATTGTACCACTGACTGTAATTGTCAGCACGCTTTGTGAGTTCTTTAAGTTCTATTGCCATTTTTATGATATATTTTATTTTCTATTGTCTAAATTTTTATTGATTTTTCTTGACATTTGTCCAAATCGAATGCAAAATTACAAAAAAATGTTGTAAACATAGTAAATCATTTCCTTTTTTATTATGGTTTTTGAATTTTTTGATTATCTTTGCACCCAAATACGATGAATCTCGTAAATTTGAACAAACAATTGCAATAATGTAACGAGAAATTCGATTTTGGATATATCTACATTTATTTATTAATTATTAATACATAAGAATCATGACAAAGGCTAAAGTAGCAACTGCGTTCGTAGGCGCAGCAATGATTTTCTCAAGCTGTAGCACAGCAACAGGTAATGGTGCTCTCATCGGTACTGGTGGTGGTGCACTTCTCGGTGCTATCGTAGGTAAACTCGCAGGCAACACAGCAGTTGGTGCAGCAGTTGGTGCAGCAGTTGGTGCTGGTACAGGCGCTATCATCGGTAAGCACATGGACAAGGTAAAGGCAGAGGCTGCATCTAAGCTCCAGAATGCTAACGTTACCGAGGTTACAGACGCAAATGGTCTTCCATGCGTAAAGGTAACATTCAACTCTGGTATCCTCTTCGGTTCTGGTAACGCAACTCTCAGCAGCACAGCAGCAACTGAGCTCACAAACTTTGCAACTGTCCTCAAGAATAACACAGACTGTTCTGTAGCTATTCAGGGTTACACAGACAATGATCCTTGGAAGGGTTCAACTGCAGAGCAGAGCGCAAAGAAGAACCTCGACCTTTCTCAGAAGCGTGCTGACGCAGTAAAGTCTAAGCTCAACTCTCTCGGTGTTACAAACAGCCAGATTAAGAGCAGCACAGGTTATGGTGAGGCTAATCCTGTTGCAGACAATTCTTCTTCTGCAGGTAAGGCACAGAACCGTCGTGTAGAGGTTTATCTCTATGCTTCTGAGGCTATGATTAATGCAGCTAACAATGGTACTCTCCAGTAAACCGCATTCGTTTTATACCTTATAAATAATAATATGTAGCGCGATTCTTCGGAGTCGCGCTATTTTTTTGTCAAGTAGAAGCCTTAACATAACGTGAGTTCGACGAATCTTCATATAAACAGATTTCTTTGCGATTATACTGAAAAAATAATAAGAGAAACGGATTTATCCGATGTATCTGATAGCTGGCGCATAAAATTAATGCGATATTAATGTGGTATTAATGGACATTATATGTTTTCGCTCTGCGAACCTACATTAATTGTCACGACTTGCGTAGCTTGATGAGCTTTGCAAATAATAACACATTAATATCGCATTAATCTCTTCAGATAAATCAGATAAATCCGTTTCCCTTTATTTCATCGAATTTACGTTAACATAGATCAATTTTTCAATTATTTATGACTTTTTGCTATACAAAACACGAAAAGCATGGTTTATTGACCTAAATTAATTATTACATTGTTTGCGCACACAATTTCATTTTTTCCTTTGTCAGTTCAGAATTTCGCAGTAACTTTGCACTCAGAAATCAGAGACGTCCACCGCTTTGCAAGCCGACGTTTACTATTTCTCACGTGCGAAAGTGTCTTGCACGTTGTAACTCACAAAACGTAACCCGTACTAGTAGTATTCAGGATAAGGTTTAGAAAAAATTATTAACAATAGCGGTTCTGACACACCGCTAAAAAAATGAAAGGATAACATGATGAAAAAGGTATTTATGACATTGGTTGCCGTGATGGCAGTTTCAGTTTCAATGGTTGCAGCTCCAAAGGCAGAGAAGAATGCAGAGCCAACTCAGTACACTATTGACTTCAACTCACACAGCATAGCACGCTATCTGAGCATGTCAAACGATCAGGTTGCTGATATGGAAAGAATTCACGACAACTTCTCTCGCGAAATGAAGAAGGCCGAGAAGGCAGACGATGCAAATCGCGACAAGCTCACCAAGAAGGCAATTCTCAGAGACATGTCTTACATGCGCAGCATCTTGAGCGACTCTCAGTTCCGTAAGTATCGTACTGTTCTCAACGCAACATTGACAAACAGAGGTATTGAGTACTAAAAATAGTCTAACTACATTTCCAATATATCAGAACGGCAATTATCTTCAATAGATAGTTGCCGTTCACTTTTTATAAGGATTATTTGACGGAATAATTACAAACCTTACGTGTTTTTCCACATACAAATGTCAAAATAATTTATTTTTTTGCAGTTTCCTGACATATTGTAAAAATATTTTCCCAAAAAGTTTGCAGATTAACATTTTAATTTGTACCTTTGCACTCGAAAATTGAAAACGTGCGCCAGCCTTTGAGCTGACACGCACTATTTTCTTCGTGCGAGGATGTTTCACACGTTGCACTCGAAAATTGAAAACGTGCGCCAGCCTTTGAGCTGACACGCACTATTTTCTTCGTGCGAGGATGTTTCACACGTTGCACTCGAAAACAAAGAGTTTAGAGTTTAAAGGTTAGAGGTTAGAGTTTTTACACTCCACACTAATCGCTAATCACTAAACAAATAACAATGCGAGAATTATTCGCACACAACACTCGAAAAAAGAATACAACTAAATAAAGAAATGAGTAAACTGATAAAACCAGCAGGATACAAGGCGTTGCTTGACATGAAGCAGACGGAACAGGGTATCAAACTTATCAAGGAGTTCTTCCAGCAGAACATCAGTACAGAGCTTCGTCTCCGTCGTGTTACTGCCCCACTCTTTGTGCTTCAGGGCCTCGGCATCAATGATGACCTTAACGGTGTGGAACGTGCCGTTACTTTCCCAATCAAAGACCTTGGCGACCAGAGAGCAGAGGTTGTACATTCCCTTGCTAAGTGGAAGCGTCTGTCACTTGCTGAGTACGAAATAGAACCTGACTATGGTATTTACACGGATATGAATGCTATCCGTGCTGACGAAGAACTCGACAACCTGCATTCTCTCTATGTTGACCAGTGGGACTGGGAAGCAGTAGTTACAAAGGAAGAGCGTACCCTCTCATATCTCAAGGAGGTTGTTCGCCGTATCTATTCTGCTGTTCTCCGTACAGAATATCTTACTTGTGAGACATACTCACAAATTAAGCCATTCCTCCCACGTGAGATTCATTTCATCCACAGCGAGGAACTCCTTCAGATGTACCCAACCCTCTCTCCAAAGGAGCGTGAGGACGAAATATGCAAGAAATACGGTGCTGTATTCATCATCGGTATCGGTGGTAAGCTCTCTAATGGCGAGAAGCATGACGGTCGTGCTCCTGACTATGATGACTGGACAACACCTAACGAGGATGGTTTCCTCGGTCTCAATGGTGATATCCTTATCTGGTATCCTATCCTTGAGCGTAGCTTCGAGCTTTCAAGTATGGGTATCCGCGTTGATAAGGAAAGTCTTCTCCGTCAGCTCGAAATCGAGGGTAAGACAGAGCGTAAGGAACTCTATTTCCACAAGTCTCTCCTCGAAGGCAAGCTCCCTCTCTCTATCGGTGGAGGTATCGGTCAGAGCCGTCTTTGCATGGTATTGCTTCACAAAGCTCATATCGGTGAGATTCAGGCAAGTATCTGGCCAGAGGAAATGCGAAAGGAATGTGAAGAGGCAGGAATGCCACTTATCTAATAGAAACAAGAAAAGCTCCCAAATCGGGAGCTTTTTTTATGGCTTTTAAAATCCTTATTTCAACACAATCTCACCAGAGCCAAAGCATCTGTGATGCTGTTCGTCATAGATTACGCAGAACTGCCCAGGAGCAACTCCGTGAATAGGTTTCTCTGACTTTATAAGGTATTTACCTTCACCAACATCTGAAATAGTGGCATGGGCATAATCAGCCGTATGGCGTATTTTAAAGGTTATATTAGCAGTCTCACCTTCCTTTATGAAAGGAGCTGTAAGGATATGCAAATCATGGATATAGAACTCTGAACTATAGGCTGACTCTGGGTCATATCCATGTGAGAGATAAATCTTATTCTCCTTGATATCCTTCTTAATAACGAACCAAGGACCGCCACCAAAGCCGAGACCTTTTCTCTGTCCGATAGTGCAGAACCAATGCCCTTTATGCTTGCCTACGACCTTACCTGTCTCAATATCAATAGCATCACCCTCCCATTCACCGAGATAGCGACGCAAATAGTCGTTATAGTTTATCTTTCCGAGGAAACAGATACCTTGCGAGTCTTTTCTCTTAGCATTAATAAGATGATTCTCCTCCGCAATCCTACGAACCTCATCCTTATGCATGTGTCCGATAGGGAAAAGAGCCTTTTTCAACTGCCAGTCATATATCTGTGCAAGGAAGTCCGTCTGGTCCTTAACAGGGTCAGGAGAAGTTACAAGCCATTTCCTGCCTTCCTCATCAATCTCGGTCTGTGCATAGTGCCCTGTGGCAATATAGTCGTATTCATGACCGCGTTTCTCATAGAAAGCACCAAACTTAATCAAGCGGTTGCACATTACGTCAGGATTAGGCGTAAAACCGTTCTTCACCTTATCCATAGTGTATTTTGTCACCTTATCCCAATACTCCTGATGACAATCCACAATCTCAAGTTTGCAACCATACTTCTGGCACAGAGCAGTAGCCATCTCAAGGTCTTCCTCAGAAGTGCAATCCCAGTCTTCCTGCTCCTCTGGACCTATCTTGATATAAAAGCAATCAGGTTTCAGTCCTTCGGAACATAGCACATGCAAAACAACGGCAGAGTCAACTCCACCAGAAAGAAGCAAAGCCACCCTTCCCCCAGAAGGGAAGTTGTTTTTTACAGAATTGTCACTTATATGAGATGAATTCATTTCTTTTTCTTATTTCGGGAAACTTTACTTACTATCTACTCCCTCCCATTTATGGGGAGGGCTGGGGAGGGGGCCTTAATTAATACGCAGGTCTATACTTTCCCTCTTCCTTATCATTCAGCATGGAGATATATGAGTTATATCTCGAAAGAGCGATATAATGGTCCTCAACAGCCTTTAGCACGGCACATCCTGGCTCATGTGTATGGGTACAGTTACCGAAACGACAATCAGCCGAGAACTTGAATATCTCCTTGAAATATGAACATATCTCCTCCGGCTCCATGTCAAAAGTACCGAAACCACGTATTCCCGGAGTATCAATAACCCAAGAAGGCGTTTCCGAAGTTGATGTCGGCAACGGAATCATCTCAGAGAAAGTAGTGGTATGCTGACCTGTATCATGGGCATCAGAAATCTCGGCAGTCCTAAGATTAATGCCTGGGATGAGCTGATTTAGAAGCGTACTCTTCCCCACTCCACTATTTCCGCTAAACAGCGTAACCTTACCATCAAGCATAGGACGAAGCTCATCCACACCGTCACCAGTCTCAGCAGAAAGTGCCACACACTCATAGCCTATGGTGCGATATAGGTTCATCATCATATCCAGATACCTAAGTTCATCCTCAGAAAGAATATCCTTCTTATTGAAGACAAGAATCACAGGCACACGATAAGCCTCAGCAGAAGCAAGGAATCGGTCAATGAAGGTCGTAGATGTCTCAGGATGAGATATTGTCACCACAAGGCAAGCCTGGTCCACATTTGCGGCTATGATATGGCTCTGCTTAGAGAGATTCGTTGACTTACGCACGATATAGTTGTGGCGGTCATCAATAGCCGTAATCCAATATGCCACCTCTGTTCCCTCACCGGAAGCAGAACCAGCCGAAACAGACACAAGGTCACCCACAGCCACCGGATTGGTACTGCGAATGCCCTTGAGCCTAAAATTTCCTTTTATCTTGCAGTCTATTGTCTCGCCCTCATCAGTAAGGACGGTGTACCAATATCCTGTATTTTTTATTACGAGTCCGTGCATTTAGACGGTCATGATTTCCTTGGTCTTGTCATCGAGCATAGCGTCAATCTTTGCTATGAACTTGTCATGCAGCTTCTGCAAATCGTTCTCTGCATCCTTCTCTACATCCTCAGACAGACCGTCCTTGATAGCCTTCTTCAACTTATCCTTGACCTCAGCACGTGCATTACGAACACCAACCTTAGCCTTCTCACCAATCTTGTTACACTGCTTCACGAGGTCACGACGACGCTCCTCTGTTGGCTGTGGAATACCAAGACGGATAATCTCACCATTATTCTCAGGTGTGATACCAACGTCAGAATCCATGATGCCCTTCTCTATCTCACGAATCTGCTTCTTATCGAAAGGCTTGATTGCGATAGTACGAGCATCAGGAGTAGTGACACTTGCCACCTGATTGAGAGGCACCATCATGCCGTATGATTCTACACGCACGCCACTAACGATTGCCACATTGGCTCTGCCGGCGCGAATCTTTGCGAGGGATTCATCGAGATACATTGCTGCCATCTCCATCTGCTCCTCAGCTTCCATTAGGGTTTCTTTAACGTCAATCATTGTTATTTACTATTTAACTATGTACTATTTACTATTTTACATTTTTGCCTTTCGCCCTCCGGCTCCCTCTCTACGGAAGAGGGCGGGGGGAGAGGCCTCCTCTTACTTTCCTTCCAGCTCCTTTTCCACCAGATTAGTAAGCTCCACGAACTGCTGAACGCTCAACTGCTCTGGACGCTTTGTCATAAGCTCATGCTCAAAGAACTCTGGTCTTGCAGCATTATCTCCGTTGAATATCTGTCGAAGCGATACACGAAGCATCTTCCTACGCTGGTTGAAGGTGGTCTTCACTACCCTCTTGAACAAAGCCTCATCACATCCGAGGTCTGTCACCTTATTGCGAGTCATGCGGATAACGGCACTCTTAACCTTTGGAGGTGGGTTGAACACATGCTCATCCACGGTAAAGAGATACTCCGTGTCATACCAAGCCTGAATCAACACCGAAAGAATACCGTATGCCTTGTTTCCCGGCTCTGATGCTATACGCAAGGCTACCTCCCTCTGAATCATACCAGTGCAACAAGGTATCAAGTCCTTGTTATCCAGCATCTTGAAGAATATCTGCGAAGATATGTCGTATGGATAATTGCCTGTAAGAACGAACTGTCTGCCACCAAAGACCTCATTCAAGTCCATACGCAGAAAGTCAGCACCGATGATATTATCCCTCAATCGAGGAAAATTCTCGTTGAGGTATGCCACCGATTCCGAATCAATCTCCACGCACTTGAATTCACGCTCCTTCGGATATAGATACTGCGTCATAACACCCATACCAGGACCTATCTCAAGAACTGGAATCTCGGGATAAGCATCTACGGTATCAGCTATGCGACGCGCTATACCAAGGTCGGTCAGGAAGTGCTGACCTAAGTTTTTCTTTGGTCTTACTTGTTTCATTCAAGCGACAAAGGTACAATTAAAAAACGAAAATACACAATGAAAAGGCTAAAAAAATATATTTTTCACATTTTCGACACATTATTTATGTGTATTTTTGGTATTTTCCCGAAATAACATTACCTTTGCGTGATATTATATGAACAAGAGACGTCTTATAACAACCTTCAAAGTCACCACCCCATTCATTTTGGGTGGTGCTATTCTATATTGGATGTTCCGAAACTTCGACTTCAAGAGCATGGAGAAAGTTCTCTTCGAAGAAATGAACTGGTGGTGGATGCTCCTATCATTCCCTTTCGGAATACTCGCTCAGGCTTTCCGTGGATGGCGTTGGAAGCAGACACTCGAACCAATGGGCGAGAATCCACGTACAAGCACTACGATATACTCCATCTTCATATCCTATGCAGCATCCCTCGCTGTTCCACGTATTGGTGAGTTCACACGATGCGGAGTATTGAAACGTTGGGAAGGCACATCATTTCCAAAGGCTCTTGGAACTGTGGTTACAGAACGAGCAGTTGATTCACTACTGATACTGATACTCACGCTCATCACTTTCCTGAGCCAAATACCAGTGTTCCTTACATTCTTCTCAAAAACAGGAACGCGCTTCGACGAGATATTCGGAATGTTCACCACAACAGGATATATCGTAACTGCAATATGTGGTGTAGCAGTATTAATCTCGCTTTATTCCGTCCGTAAGAAACTATCATTCTACGATAAGGTAAAGGCAACGTTACACGGTGTTATAGAAGGCGTTATGTCACTCCGAGGAGTGAAGAATATCCCTCTCTTCCTCTTCTACTCCATCGCCATCTGGGCAAGCTATTTCCTGCACTATTACCTCACGTTCTTCTGTTTCTCGGGAACGGCACACCTCGGTATCACATGCGCTATGGTAACGTTTATCGTTGGTAGTATCGCCGTACTCGTACCAACCCCTAACGGTGCTGGTCCCTGGCATTTCGCCGTTAAGACCATGCTCATTCTCTATGGCGTTGCCGATAACGAGGCTCTCTATTTCGTGCTTATAGTACATACCGTACAGACCCTTCTCGTCGTAGCTATCGGCATATATGCCTGGGCAGCATTGGCATTAAAGAAGACTCGCTTACGCGATGATTTAGAAAGTAAATGAGCAGAAAATTAAACCAGTAAATTAAATTCAATAAATTATAATTTTAAAAGAATTTACTGACTATAATTTACTGAATAAATTTACTCATAATTTACTTTCCCAAAACTCCGCAAGGAGCATTTCAAAAGACTATTATTTTACAATTTAAATTTTAGATAAAACCATGAGCGAAATTAAAAACCTTCAGCCAGAATGCATCTGGCGCAATTTCGATGCACTCACACAGGTGCCACGTCCTTCTGGACATCTTGAGAAAGTTCAGCAGTTCCTTCTCGACTTCGCCAAGAAAGTTGGCGTAGAGGCTTTCAAGGATTCTGCCAACAATATCGTTATGCGTAAGCCTGCCTCTCCAGGCATGGAGAACCGTAAGACCGTGATGCTTCAGGCTCACATGGATATGGTTCCTCAGAAAACTCCTGATTCTACCCATAACTTCGAGACTGACCCTATCCAGACATGGATTGACGGTGAGTGGGTAAAGACAAAGGGAACTACCCTCGGTGCTGACAATGGTCTTGGCATTGCCGCTATTATGGCTGTTATGGAGGATAAGACCTTGAAACACGGTCCTATCGAGGCTCTGTGTACCGCCGACGAGGAAACAGGCATGTATGGTGCCAACGACCTTCCAGCAAATCAGATGACCGCTGATATTCTCCTTAACCTCGATACAGAGGATGAAGGCGAGATGATTGTAGGCTCTGCTGGTGGCATCAACATCACAGGAACAATAGGCTACAAGTCTGCTGATACCGAGGCTGGCGACAAGGCTATCAAGGTTACTCTCAAAGGCTTGAAAGGTGGTCATTCAGGACTTGAAATCAACGAGGGACGTGCCAATGCCAACAAGCAGATGGTTCGTTTTGTTCGTGAGGCTATCAGCCAGTGCGATGCTCGTCTGGCAGAATGGCACGGCGGTAATATGCGCAATGCTATCCCTAACTCATGTATCGTTATCCTCACCGTTCCTGCCGACAACGTAGAGGCATTGAAGGAACTCGTAGAAGACTGGAAGGTATATATCTCTGAGGATTACTACGGCATTGAGGAAGGTATAGAGTTTTTCGCAGAGGACATCGACACTCCAAAGACCGAGGTTCCTGCCGAGATTCAGGACAACCTCGTTGATGCTATCTATGCTTGTCACGACGGCGTTATCCGTATGATTCCAAGCATCCCTTCAAAGGTTGAGACATCAAGCAACCTCGCTATCGTTGACATTACTGATACAAAGGCTGAGATAAAGGTTCTTGCACGTTCTTCTTCCGAAAGCATGAAAGACTATATTGTAACCACCGTTTCAAGTGCCTTCTCTATGGTTGGAATGAAGGTTGAGACCGATGGCGACTATACAGGCTGGAATCCTAATCCTAACAGTCCGATGGTAGCCTTGATGAGCAATATTTACAAGGACCTCTTCGGCACAGAACCAACCGTACAGGTATGCCACGCAGGACTTGAGTGCTCTATCATTCTCAGCAAATATCCACAGCTTGACATCGTGAGCTTCGGACCAACCATCCGCTCTCCTCACACACCAGGCGAGCGTGCTCACATCCCTTCAGTGCCTAAGTTCTGGCAGTTCCTCACTAAGACACTTGAGGAGATACCTGTTAAAGGGTAAAGTGGAAAGTAGAATGTAGATAGTTGAAATTGAAATATTGAAATTAAAATTACGAATTACTTTTGTTACATTCACCGTAACTTGGTAATTCGTAATTTTTGTTATCAGTCCTTATTCCTTTTTCTTCATCCAAAATGCCTTAAGATTCACTCCCACGCATACGTTCAATGCAGGAGTCCACCCTATTCCATTCCCATATCGGGTGAAACTAAGGTAAGGTTTAACCCTTATGCTTTTCTCATCGGTTTCAACACCCAATGTACGATTTCTAAAATCGATTTCACGCCCAAACTTGAAGTCAAACATTACACCTGCTCCGAACGAGAAACTGCTATAATCCACCTTGTCGCTTTTATTCTTTTCGCGATATTCCTCATACTTCTCTCCACCATTAACACTACGTAAACCAAGCCCGATAAAAGGCGTAAGTGATAGTTTCTTGCTATCATATACATTATAGCCTAAATAACCCGTCAGACCACCGTTTATCAGCAAGGCATCCTTCCCTATAACACCTTTAGGGTCATCAACATGCTTCTTCCACTTGCCAAATGACACGTCAAGGTCACCGCCTATCAAAATATTTCTGAGTACCATGCCACAGCCAAGACTAAAGCCGCAGCTCATTGAAATATAGTCGGAAGGAAGGACCTGTGTCAAAACACCGAAATCATACATTAAAGCAAACGGTATAGGAACATATCCCTCCGCCATATCCTTAGGATTCAGTTCAGCCTTAGCTAACTCAATTGCCAAATCATTTGCAATACTATCAACCGCATGAGCATCGTTTCCGTTGTCAGTAACAATATTCATCCAATCAATTTCCGTGTCGAATCGTATCTGCAAATCCTCATACAACTCATAGATTTCCTTATTTCTCAGTGGATATTCAATAGCTAATTTCCTCAGCATAACCTCATAAAGGTCAAACTGATTCTGACAATGTTTCAGTCGTGTCTCTGTCATACTCTCGGCATCCATCCACGACCTGAACTGGAACATGAAATTATCCCAAGTATAATAATTATACTTGATATTATCCACTTTTTTCTTCTGTGACTTCATCCTGCCATATACACTAATGCGAGATGCAGTCTTGGCATTAACTGGTTTTATAGCCTTGAAATCATCAAAACGGAGCTTTCTGTCACTCCATTTCACACTACTATAATTTATATCCGAGGACGAATACTGAGCCTGTGAAGGCACGAAGCACATAGCCAACAGTATTTGTAATAATGCTCTTTTCATATATAAACAATTTGCAATCAAGATGCAAAGTTAGTCATTTTATCTGAATATCAAAAGAATATAGCGGATAAAAGTTAATAAACGCTAAAATATGCACATCTCATGCAGTCTTTTCCGTGAAATCACACACTATATAAGTGAAATTAATTATTTTTGCATATAAACTAATTGAAGTTTCGCAAGCTCACCTTCATGAGGTTTAAGATTTTGAGGTTGCAGGTTATAAGGTCTGCCTCATCAATGGCAAGTCTGACCTAAGAACCTTTTAACCAAATAACCTTTCAACCTGTAACTTGAGCTAAGCGAAAGTTAAAAACAACCTAAGTATGAAAAGAAACAAAATCCTTTGGCTTGGAGCCATCCTTTTCTCAGCAACAATGTGTTGCAGTTGCAGTAGCGACGACGATTCTACCACCCCTGTAACAAGGTCTGACAATACTGCCGACAAAACCCTGTATGCCATAGCACGACAGGGTGACGATGCCCCTTTACCGTATAAGGCAGAAATACCAATGTTCTCTCTCAGCGACATTGAGAGTTTCAATACCGCTACAGGCGAGATTACATTCAAAAACACTGTTGTATTCGACAACCACGTATTCTATGACGGTTCATGCCGATACCGAGTATATTTCTATTCAGGTGACGACCTCCTCTTCGATGCCACTGCCCTTTCGTGGGTTTCCAGCGCAGCTTATTTTGACAAACTCACGTTCCAATTCGATTTCTTCAATGGACGTGAAGACGTATCCAAGGCTTCAGGAAGGCATTTCTACCTAATCTATGGCTACCCAGGAACTGTAGAGGGTGACGATTCTATTGAGGAACTGAAGAAAAAGAACGCTGATGGCATGGAACGCTTCCTCAGCATACTGAGCAAGGCAGGAAAGATTGTCAATGCTGAATAATCCCATAGAACAACAAGATAAAGAAGAACTTATAAGCAGGTGCAAGGCTGGCGACCGTCAAGCCCTGAACCTGCTCTATAGCCATTATAAGCCACATCTTCTCAACATCTGCAGGCATTACGCAAAGGAAGAGGGTGCGGCTGAAGACCTGTTGCACGATGCGTTCATCGTTATTCTTACCTCACTCGATAAACTGCGAAACACCGACAAACTGGAGGCATGGATGACTACAATAGTACGCAACGTAGGCTATCACTATTGGAAACATCTTGACAAGGAACATACCGCCCTTCAGCAGATGGCTGACGAGAGTCAGGACATGACAGCGGAAAGTCTCATGCCAGATTTTGAACTGATGCAGAAACTCGTATCACAACTACCCAAGGGATATCAGCAGGTATTCCGTCTGTCGGTGTTCGAGGGACTATCGCATCAGGAAATCAGTCGTATGCTCAACATCGCCCCTCACACCTCTTCCTCACAGCTACTTCATGCCAAGCGTATGCTCCAGAAGCTCATCAAGCAGTCATGGCTTCTCATACTGCTATTCATCGCCATCCCTACGGCTATATGGAAGTATCTACGACCTCTCCCCCAGCCTTCTGAGAAATCCCAGGTAGCCCATGAAAGAAAGCCCAAAGAATCAAAGGAAATCGAAGAATCTACTCCCGAAGAAGGTCTTCACTCCCCTACTCCAAAGCTCATTTCAACATCTGTTCTCCCTTATAAACATAAAGAGGAAGAACCTATTCACTTTGCAGAATCAGCCATCAAGGAGGATTCTGAGGGTATCAATCAACCTACACCAACACCTACCACCCCTCTCAGCCAACAGAGAGGCTTGCCAAAGCAAGAACACCCAGAATCAACGGATACAGTCACCCATCGCCCTATTCCTCAGCCATCCTTAGCTGAGAACACCACCGCCATGCAGATAAAGCCAAAGACATCTGCATGGAACATCCAACTGGCTTATAACGGGCAACTCGGCAGGCAAGATAACTTCATGCAGGAGACGAGCGTTAATGCCAAGAGTTTCTCAGCCATCAGCAACGTCCTTATCCCTGCCGAGACATCGTATAGCAATTGGAACGACTATTCACTTTATCTCAACAATGCAGTTCCACAGCACGAAATGACTGCCGAGACACGCTCACTGATTGACATTGCAGCAAGCAATGCCCAAATCAACGGCGGAATGATGGAAGCCCATTACAAGCACCAGTTGCCTATCAGCCTACAACTGTCTCTGAGCCGTCAGCTCAGCGAGCAGTTATCCGTTGAAACAGGACTAAGCTACACCCTACTCAAGTCAAGCAACACTACAGGAAGCCCTACCGCCTATATTCAGGAGCAGCAACGCCTGCACTATCTCGGCATCCCTCTCCGCATGGGTTGGCAATGGTATAATCATGCACCGCTAAGCCTCTACACCTCAGCAGGAATGATGATGGAAATACCTGTACACAGCACTCTCAGCGTAAACCACATCAACAACGGCATGAATACCTATAACACTAAGGAAAGGCTCAGCATACCGCTTCAATGGTCCACATCCCTCGGCATAGGCTTACAATACGACATCACGCCTCATATTGGCTTCTACATAGAGCCAAGCCTGCAATATTTCTTCAACGATGGCAGCGACATAAAGAGTTACCGCACAGAGCATCGCTTCAACATCACCCTACCTCTCGGCATCCGATTGAAATATTGAAATTGAATAATGAAATTAAATTAAAATCGATGGAACTATGTTCCGATGGTGTTAGTCCTTTAGCGCTCCCTTTCTCCTCCCATCCGGAATAAGATTTGAATAAGAACAACATAAGAACTACATAAGAACTACATAAGAGTTACATAAGACTCACCAACGTGGTACCGAGCGGTGGTTTCGTCGCCGTAAACCTCGCGTCCGAGGCTCTCATTTTTACACTACAAAGATACAAAAAAATTGCGAAATATGCAAGTTTTCGGAGTGTTTTTTTGAAAGAAAATGAGAGGGATTTTAGGCATAATTTTGATAGATACGGAAAACGCGCCTCCGATGCTGAACTGACAAAAATTACCAATCTTACCAATCTTAGTCCAATAAGGAATGGGGCTTGCGCCCTGATTTTTTAGAAAGCAAATTAGAAGTAAATTAAAACAGTAAATTAATGTGAGCACAACGAAAAAAGGGAAACGGATTTATCTGATTTATCTGAAATAAATCGCGAAAATATTACAGCACCAGCTATCAGATAAATCAGATAAATCCGTTTCCCTGATCATGATCAGCGAGGGCTGAAAGCCCGCCACCTAATAGGGCAGTCCGGATTCGCTTGCGAAGAAGGGCTGTTATATGTGGTATTTTGGGGGTATGAGGTCTTTAGGACCGACACCTATAGTCTTAGTCTTCAGGTGTCGCACTTACAGCACTCCATTCCCCACAACCATCCATATTGACAGCCCTTCTTCGCAAGCAAATCCGGACTGCCTTTTTAGGTGTCGCTCTTTCAGAGCTCATTCTTAGTGTAGGGTGTTGGCTTTCATCGCATTTTTCTAAACTCTTTATAAATAATTAATTCTTTCATACTCTATTATGTTTAATATTATTTTTTTCTGGTAATCTTAAGAAAAAAGCATCCAAAGCCAACACCATACACCAAACAATTATTCAGCTAATAAGGCTTTTCGTCGAACCTGATAATGTGGCTACGTGGCTTTCGTGGCTTTTCCCCAAAAAACATATACAAATAATTAATTACTATATACACTTATACATCTATATATTATTTTTCCTACATACTTTATAGAAAAGCCACAAAAGCCACGTACCCACATCAGTTTCAGAATGCCTCAATCTCTTCTTCCGACTCACAGGAAGGCAGATTCTTACGCTCCGCGCGTATCTTGTAATTAAAGCGAATTATTAGGGGGCATAGCGGAGTGAGTGCCCACCACTTACAAAGTAAGAATCCATTTCCAAACAACGTGAGTTCGATGAATTTCTATCTAAAATAATGCAAGTTAGAGAAAATTACACTAAAACCCTGAAAGGGTGATATAGCTTAGGATAGGGCGAACCCTATCAACACGTTGCCAATCCCCTCCCAAAAGTCCTGTAAGGACGATATATTTTCATAATAATAAATCCCGAATAATATGGAATTATGTCGCACCTACGGCGCTCTGGAATACGATGGGGCATTATCTATGATAGGGTTACACCCTATCCTAAGCTATATCACCCCTTCAGGGTTTTCATCGAATTCACGTTAAATACAGTTTTGGGGATATATTGATATCTGATAGTATCAGTCATAGGGAATAAAAAATCCTCCCTCTTTAGCTTTAGGGCAAATAAGGGAGGATTGCTATTATACTAAACCTACAGCAGTAAAAAAATCCCGAACATTCGTTATGAACATTCGGGATTATATCTATTACACTAAGATCTTCTTAGCATGATGCTACGCAAGCTGACTGGATTGCCTCGTAGATGCAGCTTACAACTCCGAAGAGGAGGATGCCTGCTGTGCAGATGGCGAGGGTGAGCTTTGTGTTGCCATCGCTCTGGAAGGTTGGGAGTGGCTCGTCTGTCTTGTTGATGAACATAGCCTTGACAATCAACAGATAGTAGTAGAGTGACACTACCGTGTTAATCAAAGCCACGAACATGATGAAATATGGGAGCCAGTTTCCTTCCTGACCGTTCACAGATGCCATGAACACGAAGAACTTTGAGAACATTCCTGCGAATGGAGGAATACCACCGAGAGAGAACAAAGCCAAGGTCATGAGGAACGCGAGCTTTGGATTGTTTCCGTAGAAACCATCATAAGCACGCATATCCGTGCGACCACCATTGTTCTGCTCTACGACAGAGATGATAGCGAATACACTCATGTTAGCCACGATATACACGAGTACGTAGTACATCAGAGAAGCAAGACTTGCCTCTGCACTTGCACCAATAACAGCCAACATGATGTAACCTGCCTGTGAGATTGAAGAGAATGCCATGAAACGCTTCAACTCTGTCTGGCGGATTGCCATGAGGTTAGCAACGGTGATTGAGAGGACGATGAGGATATCCATGAGAATCTCCCACCGCTCATCGAGTGCAAAGAATACGTGGTGAAGGAGAACTGCGAGTGTGAATGCAGCAGCACCCTTAGAAATCACGCTGAGATAGCCTGTAACGGTTGTTGGTGCACCTTGATAGGTATCTGCTGTCCAGAAGTGGAATGGCACGAGAGAGAGCTTGAAACCAAGTCCAGAAACGAAGAATACCATACCGCAGATTGTCATTGCGTTAGCCTCAAGAGCCTCTGCGAAATCAGCGAAGTAGAGAGTACCTGTTGAGCCATAGAGGAATGAGAGACCATAGAGCATCACACCGCTTGAGAATGTAGCGGTGAGGATGAACTTGGCTGCTGCCTCTGCTGAATCCTTCTTGTACTTGTCGAGAGCTACCATACATGCGAGTGGCACACTGGCTGTCTCAAGACCGAGGAAGAACATGAGGAATGAGCCTGCTGACATCATTACGTACATACCGAGGAGTGTAGAGATGGTGAGCATATAGAACTCACCCTCAACGAGCTTTGCATCTTCAGTAGAGAGCCACTTACGTGACTGGAGAACCACGATAAATGTTCCTGCACAGAGGATTGCCTTCATCATGGTGTTGGCTGGAGTTGCAACGTAGGCACCGCCGAAAAGCTCAACAGAGTTATCACCAACGAAGAGTGTAGCTACGGCTGAAGCAAGGAGCATAACGCTAACCAATGGGTTGAGCCATGATTTGTCTTCCTTACCGTGAGCAATGAAGTCGGCAATAAATGTGATTACCAGAACGACTACCAAGATAGTCTCTGGTGCCATATTAAGGAATTGAAAATAATTAATATTCATATCTATTACCTCCTTTATTACATATTAATAACATCCAGTACATTGCCTACTGCGCCATTGATGACGTTGCTTGCCCAGATTGGGAAGCTACCGAGACCTGCAACACAAGCTATGAGGCATACAACAGCAACCTTCTCATCCCAAGTAGCATCTGTGAGTTCCTCATAGTGTGGGTCGGCAACCTTCTCGAAGAGGATGAAGCCAACGGTACGGAGGATATACACAGCTGTTACTACGATTGAGGTACAAGCGATGATGGTGCAGCAACGATGGAATGTGTCTGCATTCTCGAATGAACCTACGAAGATTGTCATCTCAGCAATGAAGCCAGAGAAACCTGGGAGACCGAGGTTAGCAAGACCTGCGATTACATAGCCTACAGAGAGGAATGGCATAATCTTCATCAAACCACCGAGCTTGCGGATGTCACGGGTGTGAGTACGGCCGTAAATCATACCGATGAGGGCGAAGAAGAGGGCTGTCATCAAACCGTGAGAGAGCATCTGAAGGATAGCACCTGTGCATGATGTCTTTGTCATCATCAAGAGTGCGAAGAGCACGAGACCACAGTGAGAAACTGATGAATAAGCGTTGATGAACTTAAGGTCAGTCTGTACACATGCAGAGAACGCACCATATACTACAGAGATAGTGGTGAGGATGAGGAATACAGGAACCCATGTATCCTGAGCACCAGGGAGAAGGTACATAGCGATACGGAAACATCCGTAACCACCAAGCTTCATGAGCACACCAGCGTGGAGCATTGATACTGAGGTTGGAGCACAACCGTGACCGATTGGTGACCATGTGTGGAATGGGAACAGGGCACCGAGGACACCGAATCCGATGAATACGAATGGGAACAGGATGTTCTGTACGTCAACAGGGATGTTATTGTTGTGGGCAATCTCAAGGATGTTCATCGTTGAAGCACCATTGAAGAAGTAGATACCTACAAGTCCGAGGATGATAAGTGCAGAACCTCCCATGAGCATGAGGGTGAGCTTCATTGCAGCATATTCCTTCTTTCCTGAACCCCAGTAACCGATGAGGAGGTACATAGGGATAAGGGCTACCTCATAGAACATGAACATAGCGAAGAGGTCGATGCAGATGAAGAATCCGAACACACCAGTAGAGAGGAGTACGAACCACATGAAGAACTCCTTTGTGAGTGGCTGGAGTTTCCATGAAGCAAAGGTACCAGTGAAGACGATGATGCTTGAGAGAAGCAACATAACGACAGAGATACCGTCAACACCTATTGCATAACTGATATTCAATGACTTGAACCAAGGCATTGATGATACGAAGAGCATCTCGTCGGTATTGCCAGCAGCACGCAGATTGATGAACTGCACGGTAAGCAATACGGAAAGAACCACGAGGACAGATGAGCCCGCAACCATCACGCCACGTACCTGCTTGATGTCACGTGCAGCCCAAAGGCCAAGCAGCATCAATGCTGGTACTATAACAAATAATGTTAATCCAAAATTAGAAAATATATCCATTTTTATTCAGGTTTTCAGGTTTTCAGGTTTTCAGGTTTTCAGGTTTTAGGTCTTAAGACCTCATAACCCCTAACCTTTTAACCTTATAACCTAATTACTTTAGATTGCGAGAAGAATTAATGTTAATGCTACTGCACCAGAGATGAACCATACAGCATAGTGACGTACATCACCTGACTGCCAAGAGCGGATGCTCTCACCACCTTCGTTAGCACCCCATGCAGAGAAGTCGATAAGACCGTTGATGATAGTCTCATCAATCCATGCAACTGGCTTAGAAACGAAGCGGAAGAGAATCTTATGAGTTACATACTGATATACATTGTCCATGTAGAAACGGTTCTTAGCCCACTTGTGCAGGTTAGGGAACGTAGCATACAGACGGTCGGCAACAGGCTGGTTTTCACCCTTGTAGATGTATGTGGCAAGAGCGATAGAACAGCAAGCTACAACGGTAGAGATGATGGCTGTTGTTGTGTCGAAGTGAACTGTATATGCAGTTGTGTCAGGAGTAACGAGGTTACCGAAGCTTGCCCACTCAAGTCCTGGAACTCCGAAACCGCTGAGGGTTGTGAAGATACCTACGCCTACAGTGATGACTGTGAGGAAGATGAGTGGGAATGTCATTGCATTGAATCCGTGCTCACTTACGTGATGTGACTCGTAGTGCTCAATGTTCTTCTTGCTTCCGAAGAAGATGCACCAGTAGAGACGGAACATATAGAATGCTGTCATTGCAGCAACACCTGTCATGAACCAACCGAGGATTGGTGAATAGTGCATACAAGCAGAGATAATCTCATCCTTTGAGCTAAAACCTGAGAAGAATGGAATACCTGAGATTGCAAGACATGAGATGAAGAATGTAGCACTTGTGATTGGCATGTACTTGTGCAGACTACCCATAGCAGACATCTCATTGGTGTGAACACCGTGGATGATAACACCTGCGCAGAGGAAGAGACAAGCCTTGAACATAGCGTGTGTGAACAAGTGGAACATACCAGCGAGATAGCCGAGACCACCATGCTCGTGATGATTAAGCTCAAGAGCAGTACTTGCTCCGAGAGCTACCATCATGAATGCAATCTGAGAGATTGTAGAGAATGCAAGACCACGCTTGATATCGCTCTGGGCACATGCAACAGCTGCTGCATAGAATGCTGTGAATGCACCTACTACAACGACGATTGACATTGCATTTGGAGCATAGTTAATCCAGAGTGGGAACATACGTGCAATCTGGAACACACCAGCTACAACCATAGTAGCAGCGTGGATGAGTGCAGATACAGGTGTTGGGCCCTCCATAGCATCTGGAAGCCAGATGTGGAGTGGGAACATAGCAGACTTACCAGCACCACCGATGAACATCAGTACGAGAGCAGTTGGGAGCACCATACCACCGAATGCAAGTGACTTTGAAGCAAGGTCAGCCTGACATGGAGCGAATGCCTGCATACCCTCGGCAATCTGTACGTTTGGCATGAAAGAGAAGTTGAATGTCTCGGTGTAGAATCCGAAGATAAGGATACCTACGAGGAAGAACATATCAGCGAAACGTGTAACGATGAACGCCTTCTTAGATGCGTGAACGGCAGCGTGCAATGGATAGTAGAAGCCAATGAGGAGGTATGAGCTAACACCTACAAGCTCCC
>CAMKEM010000012.1 GCA_946411565.1 uncultured Prevotellaceae bacterium
AACTCATAGAAAGGGTTGTCCTCCAAACCTGTATAGTTCACGCGCTTTATCTCGGGCAGTTGCCTACATTGCTCTGCAAGCCATAGCGCGGTTCCTGCCTGACGATGGAAACGGATATCGAGGGTATCGAGACCGAGCGTTTCCATATATGCCGCCTGAGGAGTCATCACACCACCAAGATTGGTTATCAGTTCTGTCTTCACACGCGCCGTGAATGCCAGTTTCTTTCCAACACGCTTGTATCGTGCCTGTAAAGCAGGGGAAGGAGTTTGAGACCAATCGAATTTTCCGTAGTCGATGAGGAGTCCGCCAAGTCCAGTACCACCGCCAGAGATATACTTTGTGCTTGATACTACCTCGATATCCACACCGAAATCAACGGCACGGAAAACAGAGAATGGCACTATTGTAGTATCGGCAATAAGAGGCACGCCAGCCTTGTGGGCAATGTCAGCCAGCTTACGGATATCAGCAACGAACAACTGCGGATTGGTGATAATCTCGAAGAAGAGGGCGCAGGTCTTGTCGTCAATCTGAGCCTCTACCTCCTCGGGCTTTGTGAAATCCACAAAACGAGCTTCAACGCCGAAAGTGCCCAACGTATCGCGAATAAGAGAAACACTGTTACCAAACAGATGCTTCGATGCCACTATGTTCAGCCCAGCTGCGCTTACAGCCGTCAAGGCATAGTGAATAGCAGTCATTCCAGTATTGAGCGCCGTCACACTCACAGCTTCTGTCAGTTTCCTCACTCGCTCCTCAAGATAGGTGGTGGTGGGATTGGCTATTCGGGCATACGATGGGGCCATGGAACGACCGCAGAATGCGTCGCCCATGGCCTTTGCAGACTCAAACTCAAACGCTGCCGTGTAATATACAGGCATCGACAGAGCACCGTATGTATCAGGCTTCTGATACTTTGTTGTCAAAATTTTCGTTTCGTACTGCATCTTGGATGAGATTAAGAGATTAAGAAATTAAGATATTAAGATATTAAAAATTAAGATATTAAGACTTGCGAAGCTTGGTGAGCCTGCGAACAAATCAATCTATTAATCTATTAATATCTTAATCCCTTAATTTCTATCACCAATGATTTTCTTCACCGCAATGACAAGTTTATCCACATCGTCACGTGTGTTGTAGAGGGCGAAGGTTGGACGGACACTCATCTCGTAGCCGAGGGCGCGGAGTGCCGGTTGTGCGCAGTGGTGTCCTGCACGTACTGCGATGCCTTCCTTGTCAAGCAATGTTCCAACTTCTGGGACTGGGATTCCATCGAGGACAAAGCTGACCACTGAGACGCGGTTCTTTGGATTGCCTAAGAGCGTGAGTCCCGGAATCTGTGCGAGCTGCTCTCGCGCATACTCCGTTAGCTGATGCTCGTGATGCTCAATATTACGGATACCCAGATGGCTCACGTAGTCGAGAGCAGCACCGAGTCCGATGGCATCGGCAACATTAGGCGTACCAGCCTCGAAGCGTGCTGGCGGATTATTATACTCGGTATGCTCAATGGTCACGTCCTTGATCATATTGCCACCACCCTGCCATGGCTGCATCTTGTCGAGCAGGGCCTTGCGTCCATATACCGCTCCGATACCGTTAGGACCGTAGATCTTATGTCCGCTGAACACGAAGAAATCAGCGCCAAGCGCCTGCACATCAACAGGAGTGTGGGCGATGGACTGTGCACCGTCAATCAAGACAGGAATCTGATGAGAGTGTGCGATGTCGATGATACGCTGTACATCGTTGATAGTGCCGAACGTGTTGTTCACATGACCGACAGAGACGAATCGTGTGCGAGGTGTGATGATACGCTCAAACTCGCCAAGGTCAAGATCACCGTTCTTATCTGTAGGAATAGCGTGCAAGGTAGCGCCGCGCTCCTGGCATATACGCTGCCAAGGCACAATGTTGGCGTGGTGGTCAAGTTCTGAGACGATGACATCATCACCCGGGGTGAGATACTGTCTGCCGTAGGTCTGTGCCACAAGATTAATACCCTCGGTAGTACCACGCACGAAGATTATCTCCTCGGATGATGCTGCGTTGATGAAGCGCTGTACCTTCTCACGAGCTTCCTCGTAGGCATCGGTTGCACGTGCAGCCAATGTATGCGCACCACGATGTATGTTGGAGTTATATGTGCGGTAGTATTCAGAAATCTTATCTATTACCTGATTAGGCTTCTGCGTAGTGGCTCCGTTGTCGAGCCATACGAGGTCATGGCCGTTTACCTTCTGATGGAGCACAGGGAAGTCGCGCTTTATCTGCTCTGAGTTCAGAGTGTCTGTCTCCTCAAAACGCAGGTCGCGCAGTTTCTGTGTCTCAGGTATGCCGATGCCGAATCCGTCGTCCTTTGGGAGCGTGTGCTGTGAACTGGTATTCGATGGTACCAACTCAAAAGGCAGTGTCAGTGCCGCAAGGTTGAGAACCTCGTCGGGTATCACTTCCCTTCGCTCAGCCTGCAACTCCTCCGGGCAATACTTCTGAGCTACTTCTCGGAGCAGTTCAAAGCCAGGATCAGCGATGCCATAGCCGTCTATGTTTTTTAAATCTATCATATTTTAGACCCCTTTCTGCCCTGCGGGCATCTTTCCCCGTGAAGGGGCAAGAGGCTGGCGCAGAATGAAAGGTATTTTTTTAGAGGTTAGGGGTTAGAGTTTAGAGGTTAGAGTGGTTAAGGGGGATAGAGGGAGATTTAGTATTCTAAACACTAACCTCTAACCCCTAACCTCTAAACTGTTATCAAATTTACTTCTCAACCTTATTGCGGTTCTGGTAGTCGTGATAATAGCCTACCTCTACGTTTTCGAGCACGGCAATAGCATCGTCGGTGAGGGATGCCAAAGAGAAGTATTTTGTGAGCAAATATGAAGCGACACCGAACTTATCGAGTCCCATGAGGCGAGCTGAGAGTGATGGTGCAATCTCGCCAGGAATACCGCTCTGGTGGAGACCTACAACACCCTGATTCTTCTCGCCTACACGAACGAGGATGATCTTGGTTGTTCCAACGCCACGGCCTGTGAGATACTGGCCTTCTACCTCTACCTTGTCAGAAGGAATCAATGGAACACCGCGCCAAAGGATTACCTTTGTGCCGAAGAGATCGGTTGTTACAGGTGGTACGCCACGCCATGTGCACTCGCGCTCGAAAGCTGCGATAGCTCTTGGATGTGCGATGAAGAATGCAGGCTCTTTCCATACCAATGAAAGCAACTCGTCGAGATCGTCTGGAGTTGGACTGCCGTAGCGTGTTGTGATGCGGTATGCAGGATTTGCTGCTGCCAAAAGGCCGAATTGCTTGTTATTGATAAGCTCCCACTCCTGACGCTCCTTGATACTCTCGATAGAGAGACGGAGCTGCTCCTCCAACTGGTTGTAAGGATTGTTGTAGAGGTCGCTTACACGGGTATGTACACGAACAACTGTCTGGAGAGTGTTAAGAGGATACTCTGTTGGGTTCTCCTCATAGTCGATGTATGTCTCAGGAATGATATTGTCCTCTTCATGACCGCTAACCAAGTCGATATGCTTCTCACCGTTATCGTTTACTGAAGCCTTGAGACGCAACTGCTTGTCAACTGCCTTGTTGAATGTCTCGCGGAAGTCTGGTACTTCCTTGATGAACTTAACAAGTTCCTTCAGCTTCAAGCCGAGGAATACAGTTGGGGTAATAGCGCGTACGCTTACTGTTGACTCCTGCTCGTCGAGAAGGTCAGCCTCGCCGAAATACTCGCCATCACCCAAAAGAGCGATCCGCAAATCTTCGCCGTGAGACCCCTTGCTGATAACCTCAGCCTGACCGCTTGCCACGATGAAGAAACGCTGCTTATCCTTACCCTCTTCAACAAAGAGCTGGTCAACATCAACCTCCTTAGCCTCGAAAGAGCTAACAAGACGGTTGAGAATCTCATCATCGAATTCAGAGAAAAGAGGAATTGACTTGAGGTTCTTTGCTGTAAATGAAGGAACACCATTCACATACTGGATAGGAAGACGATCGTTTTTACGCAATTCTACCTTAGTACGGTTTACACGGAAAGTACCGCCAGTTACCTGTACCCAAGGAAGGAGTTTCAACAAAAGTCTTGGAGTGATTGAGCCCATCTGAGGGGCTGTCTTGGCGGTTGTAGCCAGTTTTCTGGCTGTTGCAGTCGTTACGCTGCGCTGTAAATTAGAATCTGCCATAATTTTTTTTCGTTTGAGTTTTTTTTATTGTTAATAAACTATTTCTGAATAGTTACCTTATATGTGGTGCCTTCCACATGTTCAACGGAAAGCACATTATATCCTTGATCTGTAGCATTGCGAGGCACGTTGTCAAGTGGTTCACCTTCAGAAAGAAGGACTTCCAATATATCGCCATCCTGAAGCTTTGAAAGCTCAATCTTTGTCTTGACGAATGTCATAGGGCAATGCTCCTTTGTTATATCTAATATCTTTGTTGCCATAAGCCTAACCTTTTTATTAAATGAAAAATGAAAAGTGAACAATGAAAAATACATTTTACGCTTAAACCTTAAAAAGTAATCTGTATTTTATTATTTTTCATTTTATAATTTTACTTATTTATTACTGGGTGGGCCGCCTAAATAAACAATGTCTCACCGTCTTCCGAGAGTTTCAGGAATGAGGCTACACCGAGCACATCCTTTACTTCGGGTATAAAATCTTCCTTCTTGAGGCCAAGCACATGCATAGCCATCTCACATGCGTAGAAGTTGATACCCAAGACTTTAGCAGCCTCAACAAGTTCTTCAAGAGTAGCTACATTTTTCTTACGCATCAGGGAGCGGAAAATCTTTGGTCCTGCACCGAGGAAGTTAAAACGACTGGTAGGCGTAACCTTGAGTCCGCCCATCATGAATCCGAAAATCTTGGTAAGCCAGTTGCCACCCGTAAACGAGCGTCCCTGCTTACGTTTGATAGCATCAAGCCCCCAGAAGGTGAAGAATATATTCACCTCATAGCCGACAGCCGCCGCGCCTGTACCTAATGTAAATACAGCCGTAAGCTTGTCGAAATCACCACTAAAGGCGATGATGCTTAGTTTTTTGTTTTCTGCCATAATTTATTGAGTTTGAGTGTCTGATTTCTGAGTGCAACGTGCGAAAGCATCCTCGCACGAAAAAATAGTCAACGTCGGCTGCAAGCCGGTGGACGTCTCTGATTTCTGAGTGCAAAGGTACTCCATTCTGCTGAAATCGGCAATCCCATTGGGATGGTAATTCACATACCACAATTATGGTATGTAGAATGCCACGAAAATGCGATTGTAGGTATGCGGATTTCGCAGTAATTTTGCACTCAGAAAATCAGACACTCAAACTCAATAATATTATGGCAAAGATTTATGTAAATGGAGAAGCGCAGGAAGTTAGCCTGCCACTCAACGTTAGTGAACTAATCAAGCAGAATAACGTGCTGCAACCCGAAATGGTCAGCGTACAGGTGAACGAGGAGTTTGCCGAGCGCGAAGACTGGGAAAGTATTGTATTGAAAGAAGGCGACAAGGTCGATTTCCTCTATTTCATGGGAGGCGGTAGCCTTTAGTAATTAATAAAGTTTCGCAAGCTCTACTTTATAGGGTTAGAAGGTTAAAGGTTAGAGGTCTTTGAAAGTTGAAAATTTTTCGCTAGGGCTCAACAAGCTAAAGCAAGTGAAAATTTTTATTCGCTGAAGTTCATAAAGCTAAAGCAAGTGAAAATTTTTTTTTATCTCTTCCGACCTGAAAACCTTAGACCTTTGACCTTAAAACCTGAAACTTGAGCTATGCGAAAGTTGAATAAAACAAAAACACTATGATTGATTTTACAGAAGAACAGATACAGCGATATTCACGACACATCCTATTGCAGGATGTGGGCGTAGAAGGTCAGGAGAAGATAATGAACGCACGCGTACTTGTTGTAGGTGCAGGCGGTCTTGGAGCTCCTGTTTCGCTCTACCTTGCCGCAGCCGGAATAGGAACAATAGGTATTGTAGATGCCGACGTAGTAGATCTGAGCAACTTACAGCGTCAGGTAATCCATTTCACAAAAGATGTGGGCATAGCAAAGGTTGAGAGCGCAAAGGAGAAGATTCAGGCTATCAATCCTGATGTTAAGGTAGAAACCTATCAGGAATTCCTCGACTCTTCAAATGCCCTCGATATAATAAAGGAGTATGACTTCATCGTTGACGGAACTGATAATTTCCCTGTGAAATTCCTCATCAACGATGCGTGCGTAATGGCAGGAAAGCCTTTCTCTCATGGCGGTATCTTGCGTTTCAACGGTCAGACATTCACCCATCTTCCGGGCACAGCTTGCTACCGTTGTATGTTCAAGGAGCCACCTCCAGCAGGAGCGGTGCCAACTTGTTCGCAGGCTGGTGTGTTAGGAGCCATTGCCGGTATGCTTGGTACTATTCAGGCAGCCGAGACGTTGAAATATTTCACTGGTGTAGGTGAGCTTCTGACTAACCGCTTGCTCACCTTCGATGCCAAGACTATGCAATTCCGTACTATTAACGTGAAGCATAGCGACTCTTGTCTCATCTGCGGCAGCCACCCTACTATCGACCATTTGATAGACTATGAGCAGGCTGCCTGCGACCTTAAACACAAGTGAAAAGTGAAAGTTGAAAATTATTCGCTGAAGCTTATCAAGCTAAAGCAAGTGAAAGTTGAAAAATGAAAATTCCAAAAGACATCATAGATGAACTTATTTCTCAGGCCCAACTGGATGCGCCAAACGAAACGTGCGGCTATCTGTTGGGCACACAGAATGGGGATTCAGAAGCCGAAGTGACCGAGAACTACTGGATGGAGAACATCGACCACTCGCCTGAACACTTCTCATTCTCGCCAAGAGAACAGTTCGCTGCATTGAAGTATGCCCGACAGAATGGTTTGAAGATTCTCGCAAACTGGCATAGTCATCCTGCATCGCCTTCTCGTCCATCGCAAGAAGACCTGCGACTTGCCAATGACCCTACTATCAGATATGCCATTCTCTCCCTCCACGAGGGTGTTCATCTCAACTCGTTCAAGATTCTGAATGGCGAGGTTGTAGATAAGGAGGTGCACTTGTAAATTGAAAGTTGAAAATTGATAGTTGACTTTCTTGTATTATTGTATAATTACCAAGAGAAATCGTCAGTAGAACGCGCTTTTACTGGCGATTTTTGCTTTTTATAGCGAAATTGACAGCTAAAAACCATGCAAAAACAGCTATATACCAAAAACATGGTATATGGAATGACATATCGAGGGGATTGTGTAGGTACGGGAAAAGCAGTAATTTTGCACTCAGAAATCAGACCCTCACCCTGCTCCCCCTGCGTAGGGGGAGAGCCGGAAGAGAAAAGTCTCCTTAAGCAGGGAGATTTAGAGGGTCAAAAAATTAATTAATAAAATGAACAGAATTATGAACAATACAAAGCAAATGCGAATGCGTGGATATTGTTGTTGCCAGGACATGATGATGGCAATGAAGTAAGAGACTGTTGGTAGAACAGTACTCAGGTATAACATATTATTATAGAATAAGGTTGAAAGATTAAAGGAAAGGAATTGAATTATGAAAAAGATTATATTTACATTAGCTATATTTTTAGGTCTCGGACTTAACAACACATGGGCAAAGGGCAATGGTGCACAGAACAGCGAAAATAATGTTCGCACAATCAAGAGTCCTCGCTTTGCACGTCCACTCATTGAGAAATGGATTGAGGAGTACTCAAAGACAGAGCCAGGTGTTACTTTCCAGATTGTAAAAGGTTCTGCAAACCAAGAGGACATCGACTTGAATGTTGTTTCAGATAATAATGACAACATAAACACAAACGGCATCAATCAGGTTATATATTTCGGAGAGACAGCCGTGCTGCCTATTACCGCACGTAGCTCAGAGGCTGCACGTCTGCTCGAAGGAAAGCATCTTAATGCTAAGAAGCTCAAGCAGCTCTTCTTCCTTAACGAGGATTTCGACGAGGATGTAAAGAAGAACAAGGCTTTCGAGACAATCGTGGTTTATAGTGGTAGCAATGCTACATCTGTAGCTTCTTCTTTCGCCCACAACTTCGGTGAGGAGAGCAGCAGTTTCCGTGGCAAGCGCATCTCTGGTGATGACTTGTTCCTCAACACCGCTATTACTAAGGATCCTCTCGGCGTTACTTTCAACGCTCTTTCAAATGTCTTTGACTTGAAGAACCGTCATGTGAAGGCTGACCTCTCTATCGTAGGTCTTGACTTGAAGAAGGATCTTGCTGACACATTCAGCAACAATGGTTCTCTTGACGATGTGCTTCAGGTTCTGGAGAGCGGAAAGCCATCAGAGATTGCAGTTGAGAAAGTGGGTATCTCATTCAGCAATACCGACGAGGTTGTGAACCGTTTCCTTCAGTGGGTGCTTGAGAATGGCACTAAATACAATCACGAATTTGGATTGTTGAATTTGGACAACAAAGTGGCACAAGTAGAAATCGACAAGGTGAAAAACACACTTACTGCACAAAAATAAATTAAGGAATTAGGAATTCAAAATATTAAGATGTTAAGATATTAAGGAATTAATTAATCTCTTAACATCTTAATTTCTCACAAGCTATTAGATTTTATGGTAAAAAGATTATTTATTGCAACTATTGTTGCGATAAGCCCTTTGTTGGCTTTCGCACAGAATGTGATATCAGGTCACATTTCAGATGTTCGCACTGGAGAACCGCTCATCGGAGCAACAGTAATTGTAAAAAATGAAAAGAGCCAAGGAGTGGTAACCGACTACGACGGAAACTTCACTCTCCAGACCAAGGTGCAGGCTCCTCTTACTCTCCGTGTTGAGTATGTCGGCTATCGTCCCCTCGACGTAGATGTATATGACTTTGAAGAACCTGTACAGATTGCATTGGCAGATAATTCCAACAGCCTTAACGAGGTTGTCGTTGTCGGCTACGGAGTGCAGAAGCGCAAATCTCTTACAGGTTCCGTGACAACAGTCAAGAATGAGAAACTATTGCAGACATCAACCTCGCTTGACAATGCCTTGGGTGGTGCCGTGGCAGGTCTTAGTGCTGCTTCTTCATCAGGTGAGCCTGGTGCAGCTCTCAACATCCGCATACGTGGTGGTAACTCTATCAACGGTGGTAATGAGCCTCTCTACGTTATTGATGGTGTACTTATCTATAACGATGCTGCAGCAACAAGCACAGGTAACAGTTTCGCTGGTAAGAACTTCAATCCTCTGGCATCAATCAATCCGTCCGACATTGAGTCTATCGAAGTACTCAAGGATGTTTCTGCTTCTGCCATCTATGGTTCACGTGGTGCCAATGGTGTAATCATCGTTACAACTAAGAACGGTAAGAAGGATAAGCTGAAAATCGACTATGGTTATTCCATCGGTATTGCGTCTGTACGTAAGCGTCTCGACCTACTCAATGCGCAGGAATGGGGCAATCTATACCTTGACCTTGCAACCGATGCACAGAAGGCTGCCGCAGGTGTTACTCCCGAAGTGGTAAAGTCATGGGGAGAAGGCACCAACTGGCAGGATGCTCTTTTCCGCGATGCAACTACTCAGCAGCATCAGCTTTCTGTCAGCGGTGGTTCTGACAAGGAGCGTTTCCTTATCTCTGGTAACTACATCGACCAGAATGGTATTATTCTCGGCTCTGGCTTCACACGTATCGGTGCACGCTTAAACTATGATCGCGACATCTTCAAGGATGTCACCGTAGGACTGAAAGCCAACCTCTCAAAGACTACACGTAGCGGACAGAACGGTTTCCGCGGTCTGTCTAACGGATTCAGCGGACTGCTTGAGCAGGCTCTTCGCACATCACCAGCAGTTCCTATCCACAATGAAGACGGAACATGGAACTATGCCAACCCATTCGAGTCAGGCGACTTTGTGCGTAATGGTAACACACCAAACGCCATTGCTGATCTCAGCGAGGTGCAGACAGAGACAATCGTTGACAATGTTTTGCTCTCTGGTTTCGCACAGTGGCAAATCATCCCTTCATTGCGTTTCCGTACACAGGGTTCCGTAAATGTTATCAACACTCGTCAGAATCTCTTTGGTGGTGGCAACTCACAGATAGGTTTCAATTCAGAAGGTTATGGCTCTGTCGGCACAAAGCGATGGGAGAGTGACCAGTTTGAGGCAACCCTCACATGGAACAAGAAATTCGGCATACATGAGTTTGAGGTACTTGGCGGTTACACCTATCAGCAGGAAAAGAGTGAGCGTCTGCTTGGCTCAACTGCCTATTTCGCAAATGAGAACCTCGGCTATCATAGCCTTCAGGCTGGCTCTCAGTTCGTTAATACTGATACCCAGTTCATTACCTCTTCTCTCTATTCAGGCATAGGTCGTGTAAACTATTCAATTTTTGATCGTTATCACTTCACCGCTACATTGCGTGCCGATGGTTCCAGCCGCTTTGCGAAGAACAACAAGTGGGGATGGTTTCCTTCACTCGGTTTCTCATGGAACGTAAACGAAGAGAAATTCCTGAAAAGTGCAAAATGGCTTGAAGACCTGAAATTCCGCGCAAGTATCGGTACTGTCGGTAATCAGGAAATTGGCGACTACAAGTTCCTTTCCACATACGCTGGCACACATTATTTCCTCGGAGGCGTGAAGAATAGCGCATACTACCGTTCAGGTCTGGGTAACGATGACCTGAAATGGGAAACCACCTCATCATTCGACCTCGGCTTTGACTTCAACATCCTCAAAGGTCGTGTAGGCTTCGTGTTCGACTACTACCACAAGAAGACCTCAGACCTGTTGCTCGACATTCCTGTAGAGCAGACCACAGGATTCAGCACACAGCTTGCCAACGTGGGTAATGTAACAAACGATGGTGTTGAGTTCGCAGTCAATGCAACTCTCTATCAGACAAAGAAGTTCTCATGGAATGCCAGTGCCAACATTGCGCACAATAGGAACGAGGTGACGAGTCTTGGCGGTTCACAGAATCAGATTATCAGCGGTAACACCATCATCCGCGTAGGAGAATCTCTTGGCACATACTATGGATGGGAGTTCGATGGAGTAGTACAGAAGGGTGATGACCTTGCAAAGGTTCCAGTGCCATCAACAAAGACAAACGTAGAATATGGTGATGCTAAATTTGTTGACCAGAACGGAGATGGCAATGTAGATCAGGAGAACGACCGCAAGGTTCTGGGATCAGCACAGCCAAAGTTCACCTACGGCTTTGCGTCACAGTTGCGCTACGGAAACTGGGATCTCTCTTTCAACTTCCAAGGTTCTTACGGCAACAAGCTCTACAACCAGTTGGAACAGGCTATTGAATCTCCAAACACAAGCTACAACGGCTCTGTGAAACTGCTTGACCGCTGGACTGAGAACAACCCAAGCACAATTGTGCCAAAGGCAACATTTGGCAATCTCTATAGCCTTTACCTTGACAGCCGCTACATTGAGGATGCCAGCTACCTGCGTCTGAAGAACATACAGGTAGGCTATAACTTCCAGCCACGTATCGGCAATGGTCAGAAACTCGGTATCTACCTCTATGCATCAGCACAGAACCTCCTGACAATAACCGACTATACAGGTTTCGATCCTGAATTCTCTGGTTATACTGACCGTGGCACATATCCAACGGCACGCTCATTCACCTTTGGAGTGAAGGTATCATATTAATAATATAATTACGAATTACTAATTATCTGGTTAGTACTATTCGCTAATAGTTTATTCGTGATTGCTATTTATGGTAAATAGGTGATTTGTAATTCGTAATTATTATAATATCCATTTTCAATTTACGAGATATGAACAACAATATAAAGAAAAGACTTGGTGCTTTCCGCACAATACATATTCATGCGTTGGCAGCGCTGATGACTCTTGGAACAGTAACCACATCCTGCGAATCGCTCGACCTTGGCAACCAGAGTGAGTTGTCAGAGAGTAACCTGCCACAGAGCGATGCCGATGCAAAGGCACTCGTCAATGCCGTATATGCTTCTGACATAGAACTTGCAACCACTTACATGTATCTCATCGACCTTACCACCGAGACAACCGTCAGCGGTGAGAATCCAAACGGTGGTGGTGGTATGCTTGGATTGCTGTCATGGGACGGCACAAACAGCTACCTTGTACGCCTCTGGTCTGCGGTCTATACCTCTGTTGCACGTGCCAACGACGTTATAGCAAAACTTGAGAATAACCCAGCAGGGGTATCGCCCAAGGTAGCAGCACAAGTAATAGGCGAAGCCAAGTTCATGCGCGCATACTATCTCAATTACGCCGTACAGTTGTGGGGACCAGTGCCCATAGTGACTAAGGTCGGTGAGGGCAACAATGCCATTCGAAACTCAGAGACAGAGGTATTCCAACAGGTTGTAACCGACCTTGAGGATGCTGCTAAGCTCCTGCCATCCGTTAAGGAGTATGGTCAGAGCGACATCGGCCGTGCTACTCGTGGTGCTGCTCTTGCTGCTCTTGCAAAGACCTATCTCGTATGGGCACAGGTTGACGATGATTTGACTGATGCCCAGCGCAAGGAATATTTCAGCAAGTCCGTACAGTATGCGCAGCAGGTTATCGACTCTGGCGAATATGAGCTGGAAGAGGACTTCTACGACAACTGGAACAACAACAACCGTAACGGCAAGGAGAGTATTTTCGCAATCCAGTTCTACAAGGGGTCAAGCACACGCGAAGGTGATGCCTCTGGTAACAACCACCTCTGCCATTGCTCTTTCTCTACAAGCTACAGCGTGGCACTACCACACATAGCACCAGGACCAGACAACACCGTAGAGAACTCTTATCTCAAGGGTGACCAGCGCAAGGACGTATCTTTCGTTGATTCCCTGTGGCGTCCATCGACCCAGAGCTATTTCCACTTCTATTATGATGCCGACGGTGACAAGATCCGTGAGTCTGGTTTCTCTCGCTACAACAAATACATTGACCACGACTCACCTGAGACAAGTGCGGCTGATCGTGCCATGAACCGTCAGGTATTGCGACTTGCAGAGGTCTATCTCATTCTTGCCGAGGCTATCAACGAGCGTGACCACCAGCCAAACCAGGAGGCTTACGATGCCTTCAACAAGGTGCGTCGTCGTGCATTCCGCGAGAATATCTACGCCACCACTCCGCAGGCTCACGATCTGAAGACTGGACTCGACTACAAAGGATTCCTCGATGCTATCATACAGGAGCGTTCTTGGGAGTTCACTCTTGAGCAGAAGCATTTGCTTGACCTGAAACGCTGGAAGATTCTGGTAAAGACCATAAAGAATAGTCCTCTTGCAAAGAAATATCCAGAGTACAATAAGCAGACTATTGACTTCAAGCACTATCGCTTCCCTATTCCGCAGGCACAGCGCGAAGTAAACCCTAACCTGTGGCAGAACTACGGCTATGACGGCTCTACAATAACAGCAAACCCATACGTAGGAAGGGAATAGAAAAAGCCCTTTCGGGGGCTTTTTAATTGATAATTGATAATTAATAATTGATAATTGAAGTTCCCCCATAGCGATAAAAGCTATATAAAAAAACTCCCCCTTTTGGGGGGCGGGGGCTTTTAATTGATAATTGATAATTGCCCCCCCATAGTGAAAAAAGCTATATAAAAAACTCCCCCTTGGGGGGGCGGGGGGCTTCTTGTTTTTAATTTTATGAAGAAAATACTTCTCTCAACCATAATAGCCACGGCAGCAGTAACTGTTGCTGTGGCACAACAGAACGACCAACGGTTGAACAAGGCTATCACCGATGCCTCATGGTATCATAAGGCATTGAAGAGTGCACCGTCATTCCGTGATCTTCTCAAGCGCAGAAAGAACGCAGTAGAGCAATTCCGCGCAATACCAACCGATGCACTTCAGCCAATAACAATCAAGGCTTTTGCAACTGCCGAACAACGTGCCGGCACTCGTCATGTCATTATTCGCGAACATGAATACCTCAATGATAGTGGTTACAATAACGGCGGTTTCGACCTTGGCATAGGTACTCCCGATCATGTCATTAGTGCCATTGCTGGTGATCTCATCGACAGCTATGTCACACAGGCTGCATTGAAGGGAATTGATATTGACTCACTCGGCATAAACATCAATCAGACTGGACATTCATTGCAGGACTGGGGATTGAAATACACCATATACATTGACTCTCCTGCATCTGATAGTCAGTTAGAAGAATTGCGCTTGCTGGCTGAACAGAACTCGCCTCTTTATCAGTTCTCAATACGTGCTCACAAGGTCAATACCGAACTGGTATATACACGAAGTGCCGATGAACTCGTACTACCTCCTACCTATCAGCCAGGACTGCGTGAGTTCATAGAGTGGGAGACACGCAAGGGCGAGGGAAACCGCAAACTGCGTGAAAGTGGTCAACGTCCTGATAAGTCGAAGTTCGGCGGCTATGCCTACGACTATCCTTATTCACGTGCCAATCCGTTCACCCCGGCGCAAACCGATAGTTATCTCAGCCCTGATGGTCCTTCGGCATTTATCAACCCATCATCGGGTGTAACAGTCTTGCAGGTGCGTCACCACAGGGTACTTCAGGATCATCCACAATTCTTTGGAGGTAACGACCTCGGACCTACAGCCATAGAGAGTCACATCGGTCTGCTTGGTTCATGTTTCACGCACGTTGCGGAAGGCACGGCAGCACGCACAAAGACACCGCTCGACACCCTGAACGTATCGCTCACGGCACAGTTTGATCCTCGCGCAGGTCGCAAGGGATTTGAGCAAACACCTCTCTACCCTACCGACATCAAGATGCGCGTGTTCATCAGCAGTCCACGCCCAGAGGCAGAGATTCGTGAACTGGTGGAAAAGACAGAGAAGGGTTGCCCTATCTACAACCTCGTAACTAACGCGCAGGTCATCAGTGGACGCATAGAACGTGTAACGGCACGAAACAAATAACGTGAGTTATTCGTATAGATTTTTGGAAAAAAACTTTTTCGCGCTAATCCTACATACCTACATCGGCATCCCTTGCAATTTGTTGATGCAGAGAAACTTGTAGCGATTTTAAATACCGCGTAAACCTACACTAATCCTACACTAAACCTACACTAATCATGCCTGTCAAGGCATGAAATTAATAATTAATAATGAGTAATGAATAATTTGAATAGTATCATAAGCATTCAAGCCAAACTAAATTATCAATTATACATTATTAATTATCAATTAACCTGAATTTCTGAAAAATTCAGGTTCTAGTGTAGGTTTAGTGTAGGATTAGTGTAGGTTTATGCGGTATTTGAAATCCGTGTAAAGCGCTAAGACTGTGCGTGTTATATGGGGTGCCGATGTAGGTATGTAGGATTAGCGCGAAAAAGTTTTTTCTGAACTTGGATTTTTCATTTTTCACTTTTCATTTTTCATTTACTTCACCTTCGCTATGGGTTCGTTCTCTCGATTGGAGCTGGAACGGTTTTACAACGGCTTTAGAACGGACTTGGAACGGACTTGAGGTATTGTTTGAATGCAGGTATTTCCCTGTATAAAAAAACATGAAGTTTTTCTTGCCCTCGCGTGTTCAAGAAAAAAATCTGCGACATTGCGTTTGAAAAAATAATGCGGTATTAATGTGGCATTGATGGTCATTATATGTTCTCGCTTCGTGAGTAAACATTAATTTCCACTAATAACATGTTACTATCGCATTATTTTTTTTGATTTTATACCATAAAACACGAAAAAGCAATATCCTTTATCTTGTTGTTTTCCAGTTTGTTGCGTTGTGGCATACCAAAAACATGGTATTCAAATTAACCTGAGTATGGGATGTTATAGAACAGAAAATGTTAGTACCTTTGCACTCAGAAATAAGTAGTAAGGAAAATATATTATAACAAATAATAAAAGAAAGGAAAATTCAGGATGAACAAAACAAAAAGATCCATCTTTCTAACTGCCGCGCTGGCATTAGCCTTGAGCGGAGTACAGGCACAGGGTGTCAACGGTGTTTTCACTTCTGCAAAGAAAAAAACTCTGCTTGAAAAGAACGCACCAACATTGCGTGAGTATCTCAAGATACGTAAGAATTCCATTGAGGCATGGAACGCTATTCCGGCAAGCGAACTGAAACCAGTAACTCTTACTGCTAACGTAGTGGCAAAGAATCGTGCAGGTTATCGCGAACTCAGGGTGCGTGAGTTTCATTATGTAGGTGACTGCGGATATACTGATGGTGGACAGGATGCAGGTGTAGAGACACAGACAACAGCAGCAGCGGTGTTTGCCTCTGACCTTGCCGACAGCTACATCAATCAGGCTGCACTTGCAGGGATAGATATTGACTCCCTGACAATAGAGATACACGGACAGCCTGACAAAGAGCCTACAAATCGTGTAAAATACAATAGAAACTTCCTATACACCATATACGTGGATTCTCCTGCATCAGACGAGGAACTTGAACGTCTGGCACAGTTGGCAGAAGAAAACTCATCGGTGGTAAACCTTATCAAACAGGCTGTTACAGTACCTGTAAACATTGTCTATAAGCATTCACCACGCGAACGAGTAATAGAAGGTGAAACTCTTGAGGGATTGCGCGAGTATATCCACGGCAAGCGTCAGGCAAAGCTTGCTTATCAGAGCAAACCAAGACCTGCGACTGCACCAGCACCAGTAAAGAAGACGGGTCCTTGGGTTACTGTATTGCCTAACGGAACACGTCAGTTGACAATAAGTAACAAATATCTCATTGTTCACGACAATCCTGCATATCTCGGTGGTACTAATCTCGGACTTACCTCTCGTGAAAATGCGCTTGGTGTTCTCGGTACTTGTCTTACGCACATCTCAGAAGGACAGGCAGCATTGCTGAATCTCGATATTGACTCTTTGCACGTTCAGGTTGAGGGTGAATGGGATCCACGTGCCGGACGCAAGGGATTCGAGAATGAGTCTATCGCCCCACAGAACCTACGAGTAACCCTATATGTTACTACCCCTGAGCCATACACAGCCATTCAGAAGTGGATTGAGCAGACGGAGAATGTATGTCCGATGTATAATGTGTTCAAGGACACTCAGACTTTTGAGCATAAGATCGTAAGGGTTAAGAGAAAAGGAAGTAAGAAGTAGATGAAATCTTACATTAGTTTATCACTAAAAAAAGAGTTTTAAGATTTATGAAGAAAAATATAATAGCACTTACAATAGCCGCATTGTCGGTAGCAACAGTAGCACAGGCACAGGGACCACTTGACGTATTCCGCTCTGATGCCACAAAACAGAAACTTGAACAGAATGCGCCAAGTCTGCGCAGTCACCTAAAGCAGCGTAAGGTGGCATTGGAAGCATGGAACGCTCTTGGTGCAAAGGATCTCAAGACCGTGACTCTTACAGCCAACGTAGTAGCAAAGAATCGCTCCGGTGCTCGTGAACTGCGTGTAAGGGAGTTCCACTACCTCGGTGATTGTGGATATTCACACGGCGGACAGGACTCAGGAGTAGATACACCAACAACTGCACAGGCAGTATTTGCCTCTGACCTTGCTGACAGCTATCTGAATCAGGCAGCGTTACTCGGTATAGACATTGACTCGCTGACGATAGAGATTCACGGACAGCCTGACAAGGAGCCTACAGGGCGCGTGTGGTATCCTCGTAACTTCCTCTATACGCTCTACATAGATTCACCTGCCAGCGATGCAGAACTGGAAAAGCTCGCGGTACTTGCAGAGCAGAACTCACCGATAGCAACGCTCGTTAAGCAGGCTGTAGTGCCACAGCTCACCATTGACCTTAAACCATCACCACGTGTGAAAAAGGTAGAGGGTGAGACACTTGCGGGGCTGCGTGAGTACATCCACGGCAAGCGTCAGGCATTTCAGGCAAGTCGTGAAAAGCAGGAGAAACTGAAGAACGAGAATAAGGATAAGAAGGAATTGAAGCCACAGGCACCTAAACACGGTCCTTGGGTGAAGGTATTCCCTAATGGTGTTCGTCAGTTGACGGTAAACGACAAATATCTCATTCTGCACGACAATCCAGAGTATCTTGGAGGTTCAAACACAGGCATGACATCGCTTGAGGGTACACTGGGCATTCTCGGTACCTGTATCACACACATTTCACTTGGACAGGCAGCAGAACTGAATCTTGATGTTGACTCAGTATCGCTCACCGTACAGGCAGAGTGGAATCCTGTAGCAGGTCGCAAGGGACATGAGAAAGAGTCTATAGCATTGCAGAATGTGCGCTACACCCTCCATGCTCTGACACCAGAGAGTGAAGACAAGGTTAAGGAGTGGCTCAATCGTGTAGAGAAGATCTGTCCGATGTATAATCTTTTCAAGGATACTCAGACCTTCGAGCATAAGATTGTAAGAGGAAGTTTTAAGAGATAAAATTATCACATAAGTGAAGAGTGAAGAACTAAGAGTGAAGAATTTAAGTTAGTATTGCAGTTTAAGGTCGTTTATTAACTTAACGCTATAAAATGTAACTTAAATTCTTCACTTTTCACTCTTAGCTCTTCACTTTCTTAATTCTTAAGAACAATGGAATATCAGAGACTTACAATACTCACAGCGTTAGCACTTGCTAGCATCCAGACCTCGTTTTCCCGACAGGGCAATGCACCGTTGTCTTGGGCTTCTCCTTCTGAATCTGAAGGAAATGCGACTGCAAAAAAAATAGATGCGGACTCGCTTAGATACGTTTTCCCTCCTGTTTTCCAAGCTGTTACTCCTCACCAGTCTCTGGATTCGCTTCAAGCTGAAGCAATACGACAGATTGCCGCACGACAAGGAAAACATTATGGATGCTCTGCTATCTCTTTGACTACAATAGCCGCCACATTAGGTTCGGTCTTCACGGAAAAACAACTGAGGAGTATGTCTGAAAGTTTCTCAGGCGGTATAGGTCACAAGTTCTCGCAAGGCACATGCGGAGCACTATCAGGTGCTATAATGGCTATCGGCTTCTATGCCCACGGTGACAAGGAGAAGCATCAGAGTTTGGCAAGCGAGGTGTATGATGAACTCAAGAAACAGGAAGGTACCGTTGCTTGTGGTGACATCTATGGTAAATTCCACTTCGGACATTGTGACGGTTGTATCGGATGCGTTGTAAGCAAAGTGTTGGAAATACTTTACCGTGAAGGGGATATACAGACAAAGACCGTACAAATTACTAATTACTAATTACGAATTACCTATTTAGCATTGTTCGATAAAATTGTGTTTGCTCGTGATTGCTTATTGTAAATAGGTAATTAATAACTCGTAATTGATAAACTGCTAATTCGTGATTAAATTAAGGACATGAAGAAATTTGCATTATATTTTATTTTAGGATTGTTCTCGGTAAGTATCTTCTCATCATGCAGTAGCAGCGAAGAAGATAGCCCTGTGAATATCACCATACCAACAGATGTGGAATGCTGTAATGCGGAAGAGACATTCCTTGCCTATACCTTCCTGAATAATAGTTACGTAAAGGAGATACCATCATTGCGCGACACGATTGGAGGAAAGTATGCGGTAAGTGTCTATTCTGCCAACGGAAAACTGCACTTGGGTTACAACGACTTGTTCTTTGCTGTGACCAAGATCTCAAATCAGGGATATGTACGTAATTTCACCGTTACGGATATAACACCTATTATGACCATGACGGTTATGGGCATGAAACATTCCACTCCTGCAATAACCGTGAGCAAGGTCTATGACGAGACGTTTCCTGCCGTGCATCGTGCATGGGTATCATATGTAATGAGTACAAGCGACAAGGGATATTGGGAATTGTCATACAAGATTTCAACAAACGGTCTGTCAACCGTTCACGCTCCATCGCAGATAACAGTAGATGCGCTTGCACAGGGACAGACATGGCTAAAGTCGTTCAAGTATAATGACACGACCTATTATCTCACGCTCGTCAATCCTAAAGACTACCAGACTGGCATCAACACCATAGAGGCTTATATATCAAGGCAGGGAACAGATAAGGAAGTTCCTTACGCCCTATCGGAAGATAAGTTTACTATTGAGATATATCCAACAATGCCCGACATGGGCAACCATACATCACCCGACAACAAGACTCTTACCTTGCAAGGTGACGGTAGCTACAAGGGGCAGCTAAACCTTACAATGACAGGTACTTGGGATATTCATCTGCATATAAAAGATGCTGATGGTAATACGGTGGCTGGTGGTGAAGGGCTGAGCGATTTGTATTGGACGGTTAGTATTTAACTCCTTACAACTTGAACTTGCGAAACTTGAGTAATTAAGCTATGCGAAAATTAAAATATTTATTATTGATGAGTGCGGCACTCCTATGGGGTGCCGTATATTCTAATGCCTGCACAAGTATCATCGTGTCAGGCAAAGTGACTCCAGACGGCCGACCATATATATTCAAGAACCGCGATACGCACGACCAGAACAATCTGGCAATACAGCTACAAGGCTCTCGCTATCGCTTTATCGCCATTGTAGCAGCAAAGGATTCGCTATACAAGAGTGTATGGTCAGGACATAACGAGGTGGGTTTTGCCATTGCTAATACTGCGGCGTACAACCTGAATGGAAAACACGTTCCTGGGAAACCACGTCCGCAAGGAGACGAAAACGATGGTAGTCTCATGCGGAAGGCATTGGAAACCTGCAGAACTCTGGCAGACTTTGAGCATCTGCTTGACAGTATCAAGGCACAAGGTCCTATACCTTCCAACTCAAACTTTGCCGTACTTGATGCAGAAGGTGGTGTTGCCTATTATGAGACTGGAAACAAGGGATATGTGAAGTTTGATGCCAATGATCCGCTGGTAGCCCCTTACGGATTTATTGTCCGCACAAATCACGGAATGTCTGGCGAACGGTCAATGGATCAGGGTATTGAACGCTATATGGCAATGAGCGACTATGCCACTCGTGCCAGCTATGCCAATGATCTTGGTTTTGAGAACATCATCCGTAAAGTCACGCGTTATCTGAAACACGGACTGACGCATATCGACCTTAACGACCTGCAGCCGCAAGATGACTCCCAGCCTGTATATTACCCGTTCAGAGATTTCATCCCTCGCAATCTTACCGCGTCAGCCCAACTTATTCAGGGTGTAAAGAAGGGCGAAGAGCCATTGCGTACAACTGCATGGACGATTGTTGGTTGCCCTCTGACAACAGTTGCCATTCCATTATGGATAACGGCAAACGGTAAGCTCCCAGATGTGGTTACGCATCAGCAGCCGGGACAACAGGCTAAGCTTGTAGAGTTTGGACTTGAACTGAAGCGCCAGCTTTTCCCGATAGAAAGAGGCAATGGGCAAGACTATATCAATCTCGCTCGTCTTATAAATCACTCTGGAACAGGCATTCTTCAGAAGATAGAACCTATCGAGACTGAAATAATACGCCGTGCTAAAGGCATTAGTCAGAGCGACAAGCCGGACAATGAGATTTCGGAGTTTTACCGATGGGTTGAGAAATACATTAAAGAACAATACAGTTTGCTGTTGCAAATATAGGTTTATTTTTGTATCTTTGCAGCCACATATAGAATCGACAAATAGATATGAAGAAAACTCTTTTATGGATAGGTGCGCTCTTGGTAGGTGCTATATTAGGATTGTTGGGCTTGGCATGGCTCAATAGTCTTATGGATTTTGTTGCAACGGTCTATACACGATTGTTCCAGTTGTTGGCTGTGCCTACTATTGTGTTGGCTGTTATAACCACCTTTGCCACTTTCGGCTCAAAGGGATCTGGCAGAATCTTTGGGCGCACCTTAATATATACGTTGCTGACCACATTCTCGGCAGCTATCGTAGGTGCTATCCTCTATGTCATCGTTGCACCGGGAAATCTGCCTGTTGAGGCTATTGGTCAGGCAGGCAATGCCATTGCTGATATGCCACAGCAATCATACTATGATCATATCCTCTCGGTAATTCCTAACAATATCGTAAAGCCGTTTCTTGAGGGTAATGTGCTGTCGTTGTTGCTCTTGGCATTTGCCGTCGGTATAGGTATTTCAAAGTTACCAGAAAGCGAGAACAAGTCCGTAATCGTAAAGGGGGTGTTAGGTTTGCAGGACTTGCTCTTCCTGCTTATCCGTGGTCTTATCTGGACTCTCCCTCTGGGCATCGTGGCTTTCTCTGCCCAGCTCTCTGCCCAGGTGTCAGCTGGTGTTGTTGCCGATTCTATAGGAAAATACGTATTGGTAGTTCTCGGAGGAAACGTCATCCAGTTCTTTGTCGTCCTGCCTCTGTTCCTTTTGTCAAGAGGCATGAACCCTATCCACGTGTTAGGCAGAATGATGCCTGCCGTACTTATGGCTCTCTTCACCAAGAGTAGCGCGGCAACCCTTCCTGTTACGATGGAAAGTGCAGAGAACCGTCTGGGAGTACGTAAGAACATCGCCCGTTTCGTACTTCCTATATGCACAACCATAAACATGAACGGATGTGCAGCCTTCATTCTCGTAACCTCTCTCTTTGTGATGCAGAATGGCGGCACACCTATCACGTTACCGACCATCCTTTTGTGGATCATAATCTCCGTTGTCTCTGCCATAGGAAACGCAGGTGTCCCTATGGGCTGCTATTTCCTAACCCTCTCTCTAATGTCGGGTGTTGGAGCTCCGATAGCCATTCTCGGCATCATCCTTCCGATCTACACCATTATTGATATGATTGAGACGGCCGAAAACGTATGGTCAGACTCCTGCGTGGCAGCCATCGTGAACAGCTACGATAAGGAGCCTGTCTCCCCTACTCCCGAAGCCTAACGCATCTTCACAGCATATTCTCAAATAGAAATTCTCAGACCAGAAGCCCCCTCTTCAACGTCTGGGAATTTTTTGTTTATCTCACCCTATGGGTGAGTTTTACTATGTGGGTAAGTCTCATTGTCTCCTATTCATAAAAGCGATGGTAAAACAAATTCACGTTATTCAGGTATCTATTTGTGGAACTTAAATAAAAAAATCAAGAAAAAATTATATGGGGGGTAATTGATTTCGAGCTTCAATCGTTATAATAATAAAGCAAGAAAATAATGATATCACTATTTGCACATAAAAGACGAATGAAAGAAGAGGAGTTTGATGATCTCTTCCGAAATTCGTATGCCCGACTATACAGACTTGCCTATTCCATTCTGCATGATCAGGAAGATAGCAGGGATATAGTGAGTGGGGTATTTGCCGACTTGCTTGATAAATACAAGCTTAGTTCAGAAATCACAGAGGCATATCTCTTCTCTATGGTTCGAAGTCGCTCCATTGACTTGCTTCGTCATCGTAAAGTGGAAGATGAGGTTCGACAACAGTTGCTCTTGGAAAACAGAATCCAGGCATTACCTGATGTTGAGCATGAAGAGCATATAAAGGATGTGCTTTCGTTTATCAACACGCAACTCACTCCTCTGACGCGCACGGTACTTCGTATGTGCTATGATGAGAAGCGTAAGTATAAGGAAGTGGCATCTGAACTTGGCATAAGTGTACAGGCTGTAAACAAGCATATCTCTCAGGCTTTGCGCAAACTGAGAGAGCACTTTAATACAAGCGCCACTTAAAAAATGAATAGTGAAGAATTTAAATTACCTTTTATAGCGAAATGCTGGTTGCAACCAGAAGGTAAAACAATTAAAAAGAAACAAAACTATGAAGCAAAATGATAATATTGAGTTTGAACTGATGGAGGCTTTCACATCAGAGAAATCTGACAAGGATATTGGTATGCCAGATATTGAGCAGGAACTCGCTATGATAAAGGAAAAGCATAGCCGACAGACATTCCTTCCTATGCGTAAGATTGCCGCCTCTGTTGCCATTATTATGGCTTTGAGCGGAATTACATTGGCTGCTGTGGTAAATAGCGACAGACTTGCCCAATTCTTTACTCATAATAAAGAAGAAATGCCTGTATCTGCCGTTACAAAGACATCAGTTACGAAGAATAGTAACCTTATCATTATGCCTTCTGATACTGTCGTTGTGCAGAAAGGTTATATCATATTCGATGATACTTGTCTTGCTGACATCATGACAAGCATCAGCAATAACTATCACATAAATGTAGAGTTTAGTAACAAGGAACTTAAATCTATAAGACTACATTTCAGATACAACACATCCGATAGTATTGAAGACGTTATAAAGACTCTCAATATGTTTGAGAAGATAAAGGTTAGATATGACAACGAAAAACTGGAAGTAGAATAACTCAACTTTCGCATAGCTCAAGTTGCAGGTTTGAAGGTTCTTTGGTTAAAAGGTTTTTAGGTCGGAATGCCATTAACGAGGCAGACCTTATAATCTACAACCTCAAAACCTTAAACCCCCATGAAGTTGAGCTTGCGAAACTTTAAAAATTAGTTTATGAGAAAAATATTAATAATGATACTTATATGCTTGATATGTATGGAGGTTTCTGCACAACGTGTAACAGCTAAATTTCATGATACAAGCATGACGGAGGCTTTGCTGAAAATAGAACGTCAATGCAAGGATATCCGTATCAATTTCATATACAACGAACTTGAGGATTTTACCGTAACGCAAAACATACGCAACAAACCTATTTCTGAGGCTATTCAGCTCATCGTTGGTTTCTATCCTGTCCGTGTTTCAAGAAATGGAAATATCTATTCTTTAGAGTGTGTACAAAAGGAAACTTCGAAGGTAAAAGGCAGGGTTCTTGACGAGAAAAACAATCCTATGGCATTTGCAAATGTCACCTTGCTCTCTGTTGCTGATAGCAGCTATATCAACGGTGGTGTGTGTAATGATAATGGTGATGTAGTAATTCCTTGTAGTCAAAAGGAAGTGCTTGCAAAGATTTCATTTGTTGGGTATAAAACGCAATTCTGTCGTTGTTCCAATGGTAATCTGGGCACTATAAAGATGAAGGAGGCTAATATAAAGCTTAGTAATGTAAAGGTGAAGGGTGTTCTGCCTATCGTAAGTACAGAGAAGGGTAAGATAACCTACAATATGCCTATGTTGCTTGAGCAAATTCCTGCTGATAATGCTTATGATGCGTTGAGTAGGATTCCCGGATTATATGATAACAATGGTTCTATATGCTATGGTGGACAAGAGGCTACTCTCATCATCAACGGAAAGCCTACAACGCTATCTATGCAGCAGATTGTGGAGAAACTGAAGAATATGCCTGCTATGCAGCTTCAGAAGGCAGAGATAATGATGTCTGCCCCTTCACGATATCATGTGCGTGGACTTGCCATAAATGTTGTTACCAAGGATTTTACAAATACGAACCAGCTTTCTGCACAATTAGAGGGCATTGGTGAGTATAGCAAATACTGGGCAGGAAAGGCTAAGGCGAATATGTTGATAAATAGTGGAAAACTCACATTGTCGGCTAACTATTCGTTGAAAAAGGGTAGTGAATATGTTAAGAATGAATATGATGCGTATCACAATATCCAGAACGAGAATATTCATTATAATGAGGTTTCAGAGATAAGAAATGACGTGCTTCAGCATAAATATGGCTTAGGTATGGATTATGCTATTTCTGATAATAGCAAACTGTCTGTGAACTATAATGGTGAATGGGAAAGTAGTGACGACAGAAGTGTGTCTGTGGGTAGTTGTGCTTCTGTTCTCGATACAAAGCTTCACTACTATATCCATAATGCTGATATCAACTATTCCTTGCCTTTCGGACTTGATCTCAGCCTTTCTTATCTTGGTTATCAGAATCCTCGTTCTCAGCAACTTGATGGTGAGGCTTTCAAGACGCATAGGGATCTTATAACGGATAGTAAGCAGAATATCAACAAATGGCTGTTCTCTGCTGATCAGGTTCATGAGCTCAAAAATGACTGGGAACTCTCCTATGGTATGACGATGCAGTTTACTGATAACCGAAGCTATCAGACAACTACTGATCTTAACGGAACCCCATTGCCTGATGCTACAAGTGAGGTGGATTATCTTGAGCGTATATATAGTCCTTATTTTGGTATATCAAAACAGTTTGGCAAGAAACTGAGTTTAGACGCATCTATAACAGTTGAGAACTACAACTCCCTCAAGTGGAATGAATGGCGTATATATCCATCATTCAATGCTATGTGGAATATCAATAAGGATAATATGCTTAATTTCAGTTTCAACTCTAATGCTAAGTATCCAAGTTATTGGAGCACTATGAGCAGCATCTATTATATGTCTTCATATAGCGAGATTTGGGGCAATCCAGAACTGAAGTCTGCATCAAGCTATAAGCTTAATCTTATGTGGCGATACAAGCAGAGATATAGTGTTGCGCTCTTTGCAGATATAAAGATAAACAACGCTATGCAACAATCTTATCAGCCTTCAGATAGGGTAGCGGTGATATTCAAGAGTATCAATTTCAATTATCGTGATATGCTTGGTGTTATTGCTTCTGCACATCTCATCTCTGGCAAGAGATTCAGCGGAAGTGTTTCTGCTACAGGTTATTATCTTATGGATAAGGCTGATAATTTCTTCGATCTTCAGATTGACAGGACAAAGACGAGTTTCATACTTTCAGGTGATGCCTCTTGGCTGATAAGCGAAAGACCTAATCTGCGATTCAACATAACCCCGTTCTTTATGAATGATTTCATTCAGGGCTTGTATGATGCTGATAGTAAACTATCTCTCGATGCCTCATTACGCTGGACTTCAGATAATGGCAGATGGGTAGTTTCATTAGAAGGTGAGAATATCACGAATAGCAGTTTCAATCTTAGATCAAGGATTGCCAATCAGAATTTCACTATGAGAATGTGGCAGGAATATAAAACATATTCTCTCAATGTGATATATAAGATAGGCAACTATAAGGCAAGGAAAAACAAAGGTATTGATACCTCACGAATGGGATATTAAATTATCGTGGGTTTTCATATAACTTACTTAAATACTCTTATATAATTAAACTTATTTATTCAATGGTTGCTATGCTTGGTGAAAGTATAGCAACTACTTTTTTCAAAAATTATCATAAAAACAAGGGGATAAATAAAATTTTTTTTGTATTTTTGCACCCGAAGAATAATCATACATTTTAATTAACTTAAATCATAAGACCAAACTATGACAAGCTTAAAGGATTTCTCTCTTGAAGGAAAGAATGCGTGGATAACTGGAGCTGCCTATGGCATAGGCTTTAGTATTGCTGAGGCTTTCGTAAACGCAGGCATTAAGAATATCGTGTTTAATGTTCGTAGTGAGGAGGCTGTTCAGAAGGCTCTCGCTGCATATAAGGCTGCTGGCATTGAGAATGTGCGTGGCTATGTGTGTGACGTTACCGATGAGGTAGCTGTCAAGGCTCTTGTTGAGAAGATACATAAGGAAGTTGGTCAGATTGATATTCTCGTAAATAATGCGGGTATCATCAAGCGTATTCCTATGCACGAGATGAAGCGTTCTGAGTTCCAGGAGGTTATCGACATCGACCTTGTAGCACCTTATATCTGTTCTGCTGCTGTTATTCCTGAGATGATGGAACGTAGAGAGGGTAAGATCATTAATGTCTGCTCTATGATGTCAGAACTTGGTCGTGAGACTGTTTCTGCATACGCAGCTGCAAAGGGTGGATTGAAGATGCTTACTCGTAATATCTGCTCTGAGTATGGTGAGTATAACATCCAATGTAACGGCATAGGTCCTGGTTATATTGCTACTCCTCAGACAGCTCCTCTTCGTGAGACTCAGCCAGATGGCAGTCGTCATCCATTTGATTCATTCATTTGTGCAAAGACCCCTGCTGGTCGTTGGCTTGATCCTGCAGAACTTGGTGGTCCTGCTGTGTTCCTTGCTTCAAAGGCTTCAGATGCCGTAAACGGTCATATTCTCTATGTTGATGGCGGTATCCTTGCATATATCGGCAAGCAGCCTAAGTAATTAGGGGGGAAGACTATTTTTATCTTTTGGAGAATAATAGAAAATATTTATTGTAATTATCGAGTCCTCTTTATGAGGTCTTTGGTGCTATTAAGAAGACATTCCTCGAAAGTTTTGTACCTCGACTTTCGGAGAATGTCTTCATAATATTCCACCCCTATCGGGGATTGATAATTACAATAAATGAAAAATGGTCTTCAATAGACCTAAAATTGCCAATATGGCATAAAATGAATAAGAGTGGCATAAATTAATATGAAATTTTATTTTTTATTTTATGTCGAATTGGCAATTTTAAGGGTATTGAGTCCAAATTTTCTATTTGAATATGTCTCATATTCAAATATTTTATTTAATAAAAGAAACATTAAAAAAGCCAATAATGATCATTCATTATTGGCTTTTATTTTTATGGAAAATGAATTTATTTCATTAACGCTTCATAGTCGATTTCCTCATAATCTAATCCATCAGGAATATGATCTGAATAATATTTTATCAAATCAAAGTTACTGATATCTCGGTCTGTAGTACAGAGAAAATACGTAGGTTGTTCTCCCTTAATAGTTGTTTTTACTATATATGCACCTTTCAATTTCTTACAAGGAATGATAGAAACCTGCATTTCCTTGTCTTGATAATAATTTAAAGTGGTAAATGACCAATCACCTTCTTTGCTTTTCTTGAAGTTATTTATAGGTTTCAAATCCAATTCTTGATCATATTTCAATAATAGTGAGTCGGTTAGCTCCCAAACAATAGGTTTGTCCTCACTAAAATAATATGCATCTTTATACTTCATTAAAAGATACCACATTCTTGGAATATCTCCTAAATTCTGTTTAGATAAAACAGGTACTTTCGATTTCAATTGTGCAAGAATTTCGCTAAAACCGTCTTTAGAAGATATTGGACCTATATAATTTACATTTTCAAGAAATTTAGGATGATTATGAGGTATGATAAAAAATGATGTAGTGCTGGTGGTATAATCTTTCGTTGAATCCTCACGCCAATATTGATATTCATTATAGATAAATGTTGTATCGTGTACTATATAATTTTCATTAGTATAATATGTTTTATTGTTTTCTTCGTTTATTATGAGTGGAATATTTAGTGTTTTATTATCAACACTAATTCTCATTGTATCAGGAAAAGCTATATCTTTCTGTGCCATAGCATTGTCACAGAAGAAAAATGATAATAGTAATGCGATAATTTTTGTCATGATTATGTAATGAGTTTATGATTCTGCTGCAAAAATATGAAAATACTTTGTAAAAGTATGTGTTTTTAAGAAAAAATGTATGATAATTCATTCTTACTTCGCTATGCCTCCGTTCGTCCTCCGAACCAAACTCGGTGAAGGTCCGTTCTAAGACCGCTCCTGGAACGGACTTTCACCGAGTTTGGTTCCTTTTCACATAGGAGTTACAAGGGATTTACATAGGAATTACATAGGAATCCGGAAAAACGCATTAAATAACATCAGTTTGATGAATTCAAAATAAAACGCATCGGAGATGCGTTTATTTCTATTTCGTCGAACTCACGTTAAATAGGTAGTAAAATGTAATTTTGGACGCTAACACTCATTTTTTTTGTCAATTAACCTTAAATATTCAAGTTTTAAGATATAATTTACTAATAAACATAGATTTTATTTAGTTTTTTGAGATTTTCTATTTAATTTTGCACCGAATTTCGAAATTAGGATAAAATGAAATCTAAAATATCTATTTTCGCACTGTCATTTTCTACAGTGTGTATGGTATCTTCGTGTCTTGGTGATGATAACGACACGGACGTTGTTTATTATGATGATGCAGCTATTGCTGGATTAACTCTCGGAACTCTGAAGTGCCCTTCAGATACCGATTCTATAGATGTAACTGGAAGTAAATATCCTCTCCAGATAGATCAGTATGCCCGTACTATTACAAATGCTCCTGACTCTTTGCCTATAAATACTAATCTCAAAAATACGAAGTTCTCAGCTATCAGTCTCATCAATAGTACTAATGGTTTAGTTGGTATCAAGAGTCTGACAAGTGACGAGATTTTATATTTTGTCAAAGATACTCCTTATGATTTCTCTCAGCCAAGAGAGATTATCGTATTTTCGGATAATGCGAAAGCTAATTTAACATCAAATATTTCTTTTTCTCAAGACATACCTGGTACACGTAAATATACTGTAAATATTGTAGCTCATCAGGAGCTTGCCGATGATTTCAAGTGGCATAAGCTTGATATTGACAATGACATTAAGAACTACAAAAGCGTGAAGGCTGGTATATGCAACAATAACCTCGTTGTTCTTGGCAAGACTGCTAATGGTTCGGAGCTTAAGGCTCTCGTTAATGGCACTTGGAAGAAGGTAAAGACATTTAGTGCTAATGCCAATATGACAACTGACGGTAATGTTGTTTATATTGCAGATGGTGGTAAGATATACTCTTCATCAGACGCTACCAACTGGCAAACTGTTTCTGCTGACGTGAAGACTATTCTTGGTATATGCGGAAATGAGATGTTTGCTATGTCAAGCAACAATAAGGTAGTGGTGTCTTACGACAAGGGTGTTACTTGGACTAATGATAACATGGAGGATGGTGTTCTTCCTTCATCATATTTCAATTTCATATCTACAGCAACTACTACCAATAAGGATATAAAGCGTGCTTTCATCATTGGCAATACCAACAACGGTGCAAAGGCAGTTGTATGGAGCAAGATTGTTGAGGATGATGCAACAAGGGATCAGAATTGGATGTATCAGGCATTTAGTGGTTCTAACTTCTACTATCTTCCAACTCTTAGCAACCTTAGCGTAATACCTTATAATAAAGGTAACTTGCTTGCTATTGGTGGTAATTATGACAAGATGTACTATTCTTCTGACTGTGGTATTACATGGCAGGAAGATGAACGTTTTGTGTTGCCTGAAGGATTCTCAGCAAACGGAGCTTCAATGACCGTTGATGCTGACAATATTATATGGATTGTCTGCACAGGTACAGGTCAGGTATGGAAAGGCCGTCTTAACGAGTTGGGATGGAAGTAAGAGATTAAGAAATTAAGAGATTAAGATATTAATTTTCTTATGATAGGTTTTAAGTCATTTATAGCCATAGGGATGATGTTTTCTTGCTCCACAATGATGGCGCAGGATGATCCTGAGTACCGTATGGAGTTCGGTGCTGGCTTGGGACTTATGACTTATGAAGGAGATTTCAACGGAGGAATCCTGTCGAGTGGTAATATGTCGCCATCAGGTTCTATATTGCTTAGAAGAGTGATGAATCCACGTTCGGCACTTCGCTTTGCACTTGGATTTGGAGCAATAAAGGGTTCTACGAAGGATATCTCTACCTTTTATCTAGACTTCAACACACAGCGATATAATGAATCTGCAAGAGAGCCATACGAGTTTAAGAATACGCTTGTTGACTTTAATGCACTCTATGAATATAACTTCTTTCCTTACGGAACAGGAAGAGACTATCGAGGAGCAAAGAGGCTAACGCCTTTCATTGGTGTCGGACTTGGTTTTACATACGTGAACTGCAAGAATGGCACAATAGACTTATCGGCTGTACCTGCTAAGGTGGTGAATAATTCATCAGACCAGTTCGGTTCACCAGAAATGACGGGCAGTAGTGGAGTTTTCACGGCAAATCTGCCAATAGCATTCGGTGTAAAATACAAGCTTGCAGATAGGGTGAATCTTGGTTTGGAATGGATGATGCACTTCTCGCTTTCAGACAAGCTTGATGGTGTTAAGGATCCATACCATATCTCAAGTACGGGAATATTCAAGAACACGGATTGTTACAGTAACTTGCAGGTGTCGCTCACCTATAGTTTCTGGGAAAAATGCAAGACGTGCTTTAAGGATTAAGGTACGACCCCTAACCCCAGCCCTTCCCCCGTGATGGGGAAGGGGGTGCCGCGCAAGGGGAATGCAATACAAATGAAAATTGATAATTTAATAATTAAATAAAATGCCTTTGCTCATCCGTAGGCTCTCCTCCCTTCCCCATTACGGGGGAAGGGTTGGGGTTAGGGGTTGAGGATAGGAGGCCGATAATATTTATGTTAGATAAGACAAGAATACCACAACATATAGCCATCACAATGGATGGTAACGGACGTTGGGCAACAGAAAAGGGTAAGCCTCGTGCCTATGGTCATCAGGCAGGTGTAGATACTGTTCGCAGAATCACATCTGAATGTACCAGACTTGGTGTGAAGTTTCTAACTCTCTATACATTCTCTACGGAGAACTGGAATCGTCCTGCAGATGAGGTTGCAGCCCTTATGGGACTTGTACTCTCAAGTCTTGAGGATGAGATCTTCATGAAGAACAACGTGCGTTTCCGTGTTGTTGGCGATCTTAGTCGTATTCCTGTTGAGGTAAGGAAGAAACTTGCCGAGACAGAAGAGCATACGGCAAAGAATGACGCTATGACTATGGTTGTGGCACTCAGCTACTCTTCACGTTGGGAGATAACAAAGGCTATGGCTGATGTGGCACAGGAGGTGAAGGATGGAAAGCTCAAGGTTGAGGATATCACGGAGCAGACCGTCAATGAGCATCTTGCAACTAACTTCATGCCAGATCCAGAGCTTCTTATCCGTACTGGCGGTGAGCAGAGAATAAGCAACTATTTGCTTTGGCAGATAGCATATTCTGAGCTTTATTTCTGTGATACCTATTGGCCAGACTTTATGGAAGAGGATCTCCACAAGGCAATTGAGGACTATCAGTCTCGTCAGAGAAGATTTGGCAAGACAGAGGCACAGGTTGAGGCTAATGAATAAAGGCCTCTCCCCCCGCTCTCTCCCGTAGAGAGGGAGCCGGAGTGCCTATATGTGCTAATTGATGATTAATAATTGATAATGAATAATTGAAACACCTTTTGCCTTCCGGCTCCCTCCCTACGGGGGAGGGCGGGGGGGAGAGGCCAAATTTATAACAAAATGCGTGAACTATTCAAGCGAAGATTTCTATTTGTATTCTTCACTTTTAACTTTTCACTTCTAACAGGTTTCGCACAGGATAAGATTGTAAATCCTGACATCAGTTATGCGGGACAGGCACGTGAGTGTACCATTAAGGGCATAGCTGTAAGTGGTGTGGAAGACTATGAGGATTATATGCTCACAAGCATATCAGGTCTTTCCATAGATCAAAGGATAATGATTCCTGGCAATGAGATTACAGAGGCTGTGAAGCGTTACTGGCGTCATGGACTTTTCTCTGAGGTAAAGATTGCTGCTGACTCTATCGTTGGTGAGGATATCTATCTGCACATCTATCTTCAGACTCGTCCTCGTGTCTCTTCTATTAATTATATAGGTCTGAAAAAGACTGAGAAGAACGACATGGAGGAGAAACTGGGCCTGTTGAAAGGTTCACAGATTACTCCTAACATGATAGACCGTGCGAAGATTCTTGCAAAGAGATATTTCGATGACAAGGGCTTCAAGAATGCGGAGATTACCATTCGTCAGCGTGATGATGTTAGTGAGAAGAATCATGTCATCCTCGATGTTGATGTAGATAAGAAGGAGAAGACAAAGGTTCACAAGATAACCATTGATGGTAATAGGTATCTCACAGAGAAGAAGATCAAGGGTGGTATCTTCAGTAAGGGCGCATTGAAGAAAATCAATGAGGCTGGTAAGTTCTACTCTTTGTTCAAGTCAAAGAAGTTTACTCCAGAGCGTTTCTCTGAAGCCAAGAATGGTCTTATTGAGAAGTATAACGAGCTTGGTTATCGTGATGCTACTATTCTCAAGGATAGCGTGAGTACATACGATGATCGTCATGTAAACGTATATCTTAAGGTAGAGGAAGGGCAGAAATACTATATCCGTAACATTACATGGGTAGGTAATACTGTTTATCCATCTGAATATCTTGCAAGAATACTTGGTATGCAAAAGGGTGACGTATATAACCAGAAATTGCTCAGCAAGCGTCTTTCAGAGGATGAGGATGCTGTTGGTAATGAGTATTGGAACAATGGTTACCTCTTCTATCGCCTTGAACCAACGGAGATAAATATCGTTGGGGATAGTATCGACCTTGAGATGCGTATTACGGAAGGTCCTCAGGCACATATCTCACACGTTCGTATTAATGGTAATAATCGTCTGTATGAGAATGTTGTGCGTCGTGAGCTTCGTACTAAGCCAGGTGACCTCTTCTCTAAGGAAGCCCTTCAGCGTTCTGCTCGTGAGCTTGCATCAATGGGACATTTTGATGCAGAAAAGGTTAATCCAGACATTAAGCCAAACCCAGAGGATGGTACAGTAGATATCAACTGGGATCTTGAGCAGAAGTCAAACGACCAGATCGAGTTCTCTCTCGGTTGGGGTCAGACAGGTATCATTGGTAAGATTGGTTTGAAGCTTAACAACTTCTCTATGGCTAATCTCTTCAATAAGAATAGAGAGCACAGAGGCCTTATGCCAATTGGTGATGGTGAGACTCTTTCACTTGGTGCACAGACCAATGGTTCATATTATCAGTCATATAATGCAGGTTATACAACTGCTTGGCTTGGTGGTAAGCGTCCACTTCAGTTCTCTGTTAATGGATTCTTCTCAAAGCAGACAGGTGTGAACTCAAGCTTCTATTCTTCTGCTTACAATCGCTCATATTATGCGATGTATGGTTATGGAAGTAATTACAGTGACTATTATAGTATGTATTATGACTCTGATAAGTATATAAAATTGATAGGTGCAAGTATAGGTATAGGTAAGCGTCTTCGTTGGCCTGATGACTATTTCATGTTATCAATGTCACTTTCATATACACGTTATATGCTGAGTAACTGGGACTATTTCCTTAATATTAAAACTGGTAATTGTAATAACCTCAATTTCAGTTTGAATTTGTCTCGTACTTCAACAGACAACCAGCTCTTCCCACGTCGTGGTTCTGAATTTGATCTTTCTGTGTCATTGACTCCACCATGGTCAGCATTTAATAATAAGGATTACAAGAATCTTGCTATTGATCCTCAATCAAGCACTTACCAGAAGGAATTGCAGGATAAGTATCGTTGGATTGAGTATCATAAGTGGAAATTCAGAAGTAGAACCTTCACAGCTCTTACAGGTGGTACAAAGTGTTTAGTTCTTATGACACGTATTGAGGGTGGTGTTCTTGGTTCATACAACAAGTATAATGAATCTCCATTTGAGACATTCTATATGGGTGGTGATGGTATGTCAGGCTACTCTTCAGGTTATGGCTCAGAAACTATTGGTCTTCGTGGTTATGAGAATGGTTCTATTGCCTATTATGGCTATGCTTACAATCGTTTCTCTCTTGAGCTTCGCTATCCATTGATGCTTGGTAACACTACCATCTACGGTCTTACATTTGCGGAGGCTGGTAATGCATGGAGTAAACTTAAAAATTTCAATCCATTTGAATTAAAGAGAAGTGCAGGTGTTGGTGTACGTATCTACTTGCCAATGGTTGGTTTGATGGGTATTGACTGGGCTTATGGCTTCGACAGAGATAATGTAAACAGAGCAAAGGGTGGAAGTCAGTTCCACTTCGTCTTGGGTCAGGAATTCTAAATTCCGCCCTTGACATAGTTTTATTGCATGAAAATTCTAATCATAGGGAATTTCTCTATATTTTATAGGGAAATTTCTTTTGTTTAGAGACTAAAACTGAATAAATTTGCAATCGGTAATATTGCCAGATTATTTAAAAACTACAATTATGAAATCAAGAGTTCTATTAATAGCTTTACTTTTTGGTATGTTTTCTTTTGGTGTAAGTTCTTCATGTTATGCTCAGAAGTTTGCACTTCTTGACATGGAATACGTGCTTAAAAACATACCTGCATACGAGCGTGCAAACGAGCAATTGAATCAGGTTTCAAAGAAATGGCAAGCAGAAGTGGAGGCTATCAACCTTGAAGCATCTACTATGTATAAGAACTATCAGAATGAGGTTGTTTTCCTTTCTCAGGAGCAGAAGAAGGCAAAGCAAGAGGCTATAATGCAAAAAGAGAAGGAGGCTTCCGATCTCAAGAAAAAGTATTTCGGACCTGAAGGTGAACTCTTCAAGAAGCGTGAATCCCTGATGTCACCAATTCAGGAGGAGATATACAATGCCGTAAAGGCAATATCAGAAATGAGAGGCTATTCAATGGTAATTGATCGTGCTTCAGACAATGGTATGATATACGCTTCACCAAAGATTGACATTAGTAAAGAAGTACTTGAGAAACTGGGATATAACGTTCAATAGTGCTTAGGTTTATTAATAATTCACAATATTTGCGCGATATTGGCATATAAATTTTGAAGTTTCGTGCTTTTATAGTAACTTTGTAGCCAGTTTTGCAAAGTAAAACTGTTTTCCGGAAAGTTCAGATAATCCGGAGATAATAATAACGAATAAAAATAACAATAATAAAACGACAAAGAAAAATGAAAAAACTTATCATCATGATGATGCTCTTTGCTCCAATGGCTGTGATGGCACAGAAGTTTGGACACGTTGATTCACAGAGCATCATGACTACTCTCCCTGAGATTGCAAAGATCAATGGTGAGCTTCAGGCTACTGCACAGCAGTTTGAGAATGAGCTCAAGGCTATGCAAGAAGAGTTCCAGCGTAAGATGGACGAATTTGAGAAGGCAAAGGCTACAATGAATGCTACAACTCAGAAGGAGACAGAGGCTTCTCTTCAGGAAATGTATCAGAAGATTCAGCAGACATACGCTCAGAATCAGCAGGAGATGCAGAAGCAGCAGCAGGAGAAGATGGCTCCTGTATATCAGAAGGTACAGACAGCTATCCAGAATGTAGGTAAGGCTGGTCAATATACTTACATCTTCGAGCAGGGTGCTGCCCTTTATGTTGGTGCAGGCTCAAAGGATGTTACAGCTGAGGTAAAGGCTGAACTCAATAAGCTTAAGTAAGTAACTCATAACATATAGGGCAGGTTACTTCAGCCGAAAGACTGGAGACCTGCCCTTTTTTGTTTATTGTTTAGAGATTAGGGTTTAGTGATTAGAGTTTATTAAAAAGATCATGAAAAAATATATACTCCTTTTACTTGTATCTTTCATAATGCTTCCTATTAGTGCTCAGCAAATGAAATTAGGCTATTTCAGCTATGATGCTGTGCTAAAGGCTACACCTGACTATATTAGTGCTAAGTCAAGCATAGAAAACCTGAAAAAGCAATATGATGCAGAGATACAGATAGCACAGAAGGATTTCAATGATAAATATGAGAACTTCATTGAGAATCAAAGTGGAATGGCTGAGGCTATCCGTGAGAAACGTCAGAGTGAGCTGCAAAGCATATTAGAGCGTAACATGGCTTTCAAGCAGGAATCAGATAGACTTCTTGCCAAGGCTGAGGAAGAAGCTATGGCTCCACTTCGTGCAAAGCTTGATAATGCCATCAAGGCTTTAGGCAGTGAGAAGGATTTCATTGCTATCCTCAATACCGATAATAACGCAGTTCCATACATCAACCCTATTATAGGTGAAGATGTGACAGATATACTTATCGATAAAATTAGATGATAAAAGGAGATAAAACCCCTGGACCTATTGGAGTCTTTGATTCCGGTTATGGTGGATTGACCATACTGCAGCAGTTGCGTAAACGACTACCGCAGTATGATTTTCTGTATTTAGGGGATAATGCCCGAGCACCTTACGGACCACGTTCCTTTGATGTCGTGTATCAGTTTACAAGGGAAGCAGTATTGAAACTCTTCGATATGGGATGTAAACTCGTGATTCTTGGATGTAATACAGCCTCTGCAAAGGCTCTTCGTACCATTCAGCAGAACGACCTCCCTCTCGTTGATCCAGACAGGCGTGTACTCGGTGTTATTCGTCCTACGGTAGAGGTTATAGGAAACATAACAAAGACGCGTCACGTTGGTCTTGTAGCCACCGAGGGTACTGTCCGTAGTGAGAGCTATACGCTCGAAATACAGAAATTCTATCCAGATATCAAGGTGTCAGGACAAGCTTGCCCTCTTTGGGCTGCTATTGTTGAGGCTGGTGAGGCAGAAACAGAAGGTGCGGAATACTTTGTAAGGAAAAGAATCAACCAGCTTCTTGAAAAAGACCGTGAGATAGACACTATCCTGTTAGGTTGCACCCATTATCCTCTTCTTATGAACGCATTACGAAAGTCTGTACCAGAAGGTATAAAGATAGTGCCACAGGGAGAATATGTGGCTGCAAGTCTTGAAGACTATCTGGACCGTCATAAGGAGATGAATGACCGATGTTCCAAGAATGGGAAAATATCATATTATACAACAGAAAATCCTGAGAGATTCAAGGAATGTGCGGCTATGTTCCTTCATGAGGATGTAAATGTGAAAAGAGTGGAACTTTAGTCAAAAACATAATAAAATCGTGCAGAATACAGCAATTTACTAACAAAAAGTAAAGTTTTATAAGGAAAAATTTGTATTTGTCAATAAAAATATGTACTTTTGCAACAGATTGTAACGAACAACAGGAAAAAAGAAGAAATTTATAACTCATAAATATAACAAAAGCATTTATGGCAGAACAATTAGAAGTTAAGGAGTTGGACCAGGTTGTTGTCCGCTTCTCAGGTGATTCCGGTGACGGAATGCAGCTTGCAGGAAACATTTTCTCTACAGTATCTGCTACCGTAGGTAACAGTATCTCAACTTTCCCAGACTATCCAGCTGATATCCGTGCCCCACAAGGCTCGCTTACTGGTGTATCAGGTTTTCAGGTACACATCGGTGCAAGTCAGGTATATACTCCTGGTGACGAGTGTGATGTACTTGTAGCCATGAATGCTGCAGCCCTTAAGACTCAGTATCGTTACGCTAAGCCAAACGCTACTATCATCATCGATACTGACTCTTTCGCTGAGAGCGACCTTAAGAAGGCTGCTTTCGAGACTCAGGACTATCTCGGTGAGATGGGTATTGATCCTGACCGTGTTATCCAGTGCCCTATCACAACTATCGTTAAGGAGGCTCTTGCTGACACAGGTATGGATAACAAGGCTATGCTCAAGTGCCGTAACATGTTCGCCCTCGGTCTTGTTTGCTGGCTCTTCAGCCGTGACCTCGACCTCGTTGCTAACTTCCTCCGTGATAAGTTCGCTAAGAAGCCAGCTATTGCTGAGGCTAACATCAAGGTTATCCAGGCTGGTTACGACTACGGTCACAACACACATTCTTCAGCAACTAACGTTTACCGTATTGAGTCAAAGGAGAAGACTCCTGGACGCTATATGGATATCACAGGTAACAAGGCTACAGCATACGGCTTCATCGCTGCTGCAGAGAAGGCAGGACTCAAGCTCTATCTTGGTTCTTACCCTATCACCCCTGCTACCGACGTTCTTCACGAGCTTTCTAAGCACAAGTCACTTGGCGTAACAACAGTTCAGTGTGAGGATGAGATTGCAGGTTGTGCTTCTTCTCTTGGTGCTGCATTTGCAGGTGCTCTCGCTGTAACAAGCACATCAGGTCCTGGTATCTGTCTTAAGTCAGAGGCTATGAACCTCGCTGTTATTATGGAGCTTCCTCTCGTTGTTCTAGACGTACAGCGTGGTGGTCCTGCAACAGGTCTTCCAACAAAGTCTGAGCAGACAGACCTCCTTCAGGTTCTCTTCGGCCGTAACGGTGAGTCTCCAATGCCAGTACTCGCTGCTACAAGTCCAACAGATTGTTTCGACGCTGCTTATCAGGCTTCAAAGATTGCTCTTGAGCACATGACTCCTGTATGTCTCCTCACAGACGCATACGTAGCTAATGGTTCTGGTGCATTCAAGCTCCCTGACCTTGCTAAGATGGACGCTATCAATCCTCCATACGTTCCAGAGGATATGAAGGGTAACTGGACTCCTTACATGCGTGCTGAGAACGGCACACGTTACTGGGCAGTTCCTGGTCGTCAGGGCTTCGAGCACATCCTCGGTGGTCTTGAGAAGGACGACAAGACAGGTGCTATCTCTACAAACCCAGAGAACCACGATCTCATGACACGCAAGCGTCAGGCTAAGATCAATAATATTCAGGTTCCAGATCTTGAGGTTGTAGGTGATGTTGATGATGCACAGCTCCTAATCGTTGGTTTCGGTGGTACATACGGACACCTCCACGCTGCAATGGACGAGATGCGTGCTGCTGGCAAGAAGGTTGCCCTCGCACACTTTAAGTTCATCAACCCACTGCCAAAGAATACTGCTGATGTACTCAAGAAGTATCCAAAGGTAGTTGTTGCAGAGCAGAACATGGGTCAGCTCGCAGGCTGGTTGCGTATGAAGGTTGATAACTTTGTACCAGCACAGTATAATGAGGTTAAGGGACAGCCATTCAAGGTTAATGAGCTTGTCGCTGCATTCAACAAAATCATAGGTTAATTTCAAAAGGCATAAACAAAATGGCATATACAGCTAACGATTATAAGAAAGGACAGCCACGTTGGTGTCCTGGATGCGGTGACCACTTCTTCCTCGCATCACTCCACAAGGCAATGGCAGAAATCGGCGTTGATCCTTGGAACATAGCAGTTATATCAGGTATCGGATGTTCTTCACGTCTGCCTCATTATATGGCTACTTACGGCATGAACACTATCCACGGTCGTGCAGCAGCTATCGCTACAGGTGCTAAGGTTGCTAATCCAGACCTCAGTGTATGGCAGATCTCAGGTGATGGTGACGGACTTGCTATCGGTGGTAACCACTTCATCCACGCTAACCGTCGTAACATCAACCTCAATATGATCCTTCTCAACAACCGTATCTACGGTCTTACAAAAGGTCAGTATTCTCCAACCTCTCCACGTGGCTTCGTAAGTAAGTCATCTCCTTACGGTACAGTAGAGGATCCATTCCGCCCTGCAGAGCTTTGTTTCGGCGCTCGTGGTCATTTCTTCGCTCGTACCGTAGCAACTGACGGCAAGCACACCGTTGAGGTTCTCAAGGCTGCAAATGCGCACAAGGGCGCTTCTGTAACTGAGGTTCTCCAGAACTGTGTTATATTCAATGATGGTACACATGCTGCTGTATATAACTCAGCAGGTCGTGCAGAGAACGCTATCTATGTAGAGCATGGCAAGCCATTGATCTTCGGTAAGGATCGTGAGTTCGGACTTGTTCAGGAAGGTTTCGGCCTCAAGGTTGTAAAGATTGGCGAGAACGGCATCACAGAAAAGGATATCCTTGTTCACGATGCACATTGTGAGGACAACACTCTCCAGCTCAAGCTCGCTCTCATGGGCAACGGTGACGGATTCCCAGTAGCACTCGGTGTTATCCGTGATGTTGATGCTCCAACCTACGATGACTGCGTTACAGCACAGATTGAAGAGGTCAAGGCTGCTAAGAAGTATCACAACTTCGCAGAGCTTCTTGAGACCAATGATATTTGGGAAGTAAAATAAAAAACTTGATTTTTTAGTTAATTGCACACACAATTTGTTTGTGTGTGCAATTTTTTTAGGGGAGATTGTTAAAAAGTAAACGATTTTTATCATTTTTTTGGAAAAAAATGCGCAGTATCAATTTTTTTTTGTAATTTTGCAAATGTAAAATGGAGCTTCCCACAGGCAATAATAGCATTTTTATTCGCCTCCCAAATGAGAGACTCCATATATTTTTGACTGTATGAGTTCGTAAAGAACTACCAACACCATACGGCTTTAAACATTGCCGTTACAAATCAATAGGGGTATTCTGTAAGCTCTCAATAGGGTTGAAAATACAAGAAGAATCTACTTTTTTAATTAAAAGGATAATAGAATTAAATTAAAACGGATAACAAATAACATTAGTAAAATTAAAATGAGAAATTCTAAACCAAAGAATTTTGCAGCACTTCTCAAGAAGTACGAGGCTGAGAAATTCTATCTGAACCCAGACGTTTACATTGAGACTCTGGCGCGTGACATGAATAGTAACCGCACATATCTTAGTGCATATCTTCATAAGGAAAGAGGTACCTCTTTCACAGCATACGTTAACGACCTCCGTCTTCAGGAGGCTATGCCACTTCTCGAGAAGGGCACAAAGCGTGCAAGTGAGATTGCTTTCCTCGTAGGTTTCAGCAGCGAATATACATTCCGTCGTATCTTTAAGGAGAAGATGGGCTGCACTCCACGTGAGTACTCTCTCAAGATGAGAAAGGCTTAATTCAGCCTAATAATTCGCGTTTAGGCGAGTTATAAAAAATATACGCTCATGAGATTTATATCTCATGAGCGTTTTTTTAATTCCCCATAGCCTGTTTCATACCATCAAGGAACTTCTGTTGCAGCTGCTGTGCAAGCTGATTGTTAGGATTGATCTTCAGAGCCTTCTCATAGTTCTGAATCACATTCATATAGTAACGCTGACCATTCACGGCAGGATCCTGTACGATACGTACCATATAGAGGAATCCGCGAAGAGTACATACATCAGACTGGTCTGCACCCTTCATCTGCTCCATCTTGTCAATGGTCTGCTCGGCTTCTTTCAGCAGATTCTCGGTCTGCTCTGCCTTAGGATTCGATACAGAGAAACTTAGACTTTGTAGTGCCATCTGATACTTAGGCTGAATGCTGTCAGGAAACATAGCCTCAACACGCTTCAGTTCCGCGATACAGTTGAGATGTGCATCTGGAGTTTGCTGCTGGAGCTTGCTTAGCGACTGGCCAATAAGAGCCTGCATCTGTGATGGCTCCTGAGCCTTAATACTAACACCTGCCATCATACAGAGAGCGATGGCGATAACACAATTCTTAAAAGTTTGAAATGTCATAAGCTTTATTATTTTTAAGTGAAACAAATATGCCGATATAAAAGAAGCGGTCTCGGTTTGCCTTTACCGATGTGCCGTCTGGATTGTAACGGAATACATTGGTACGACCAAGAATGTTGTTCAGCGATGCATAGACGATAACCTTCGGACTTACAAGCCATGTGAGATTGGCATCTACACTATTATAATGCGGAGTAGTACCGACAGGATATTTCCTTCCGCTGGCATACGACTCAGACAATCCGATAATCGTTTTGCCGATGCTGTATTTCAAAGTCATACGGATGTTATGACGCGATGTATAGTCAGGAGTGCGTAAAGCTGCATAGTCGCGATAGAGACGTTCTGAGTCGTTGAAGGAATAAGATAGCGTGCCTATCATATTCTTCACGAGCGAGTGATTCTCTAAAAAAACATCCATGCCTTTGCTCGTACCATAGCCATCAGTTGTATATACGCCATTAGCAATCAGAGGAAGATTATAATATTTCTTATAATATGGCTCTATACGAAATAGAGTATTGTTGATTTCATACTGCATACTGAGTATGGCATGATTGGCTGTACTCTGAGCCATACGTTTTCCGCTCATCACGATATAGTCATCATCTGCCGTCTGACTGTATTTTCCCAACATAGCCGATAGTTGGAAGTGCTTATTCGGCACATAACTCATCGTGACACGAGGCATAAGCAGCCAACTATCATCATAGCTCACGTTCTCCACCCTCGCAGAGAGGTTAAGAAACAGTTTCGGCACGATGCGTAACTGGGCATCGGTATGTGCAGCAAGCAGGTTATAGTCAAGCTCGTAATGACTGAGGTCATATCTTTTCGTACTGTGTCGAAGATAGTCCTCAACACCTGCCGACATCTTCAGAACAGAGGAAAAGACCTTACGAGCCTCAGCTTTCAGATGTATCTCATTACGGAAGTTATGGTAATGATCGCCCAGAATCTGCGCATCATCAATATCATTTACAACCGATGAATTGGCAATGCCCGTAAAAAGGCTATAACCTCGTCCGATGTTGGTTCTAAGCGTAGTATTTGCATAGATATTATGCTCAAAGAGTGACAACCGACGATTGTCGATATGCAGACCAAGAGAAGTGAAGTCATAGCCAACGTATGATTTCAGGACGGAAGCCGATGAAAGTTCAGCCTTGTACTGTGCCTCACCCGACAATTTCCTGTATGGACGTGTCCAATCGAGACGGTCAGGAAACAAGGCATCGTAAAGTCCCATGCCTATATAGTCAGCATTAAATGACAGACTACTTGACTTGAAAGCCTTAGTACCACCGATATTCCAATCTACGAGCGATGCACTCACTCCCAGTTTGTCACCCGTCGCTACATCGGTTGTTTCCATAGGCAACACAGAAGACAGAGCCTGTCCGTATTCGCCTCCATAGCCGCCAAGCGAGAAGTTGATTCCCTTGAACAGGAATGGTGAGAAACGTCCGCGAACCGTATTATTCTCTGTGTTCGTAGAATAAGGAACGAGCACATGCATACCGTTGACAAACGTCTGACATTCATCGCTCTCGCCTCCACGCACATACAGTTTACCATTCTCCCCCACCTTCTGTGTGCCAGGCAATGTTTGTAATGCTGCCACGATGTCGCCACAGGAATTACCCGACATCACCACATCAAGTGCATCCATAGTCTTGAAGTTGTCGCTCTTGCCGAAACTGTATGTACTGGCAGTCACAACCACCTCGTTGATGGTCGTAGCCTGCTCATGCATACGGATAAGAAGATTCTGTGTCTCGGTGGTGGTCAGCACCACATCATCAAAGCCGATAAATGTAGCCTTGATGGATAACTCGCCTGACAGACTGGTGACAAATTCGAATCTTCCCAGCGAATCAGTAAGGCATCCGTCTATCGTACCTATTATAAAGACATTGGCACCTGGCATTGGTTCCCGTCCGTCGGTAACGACACCGGAAATAACGGTCTGACTCATCGCATGACAAGCGACAAGCAGCATGATAATGATATGTGTAAGTCGATGTTTCATGCTGCAAAGATACGACGGGATTCTGATACCGCCAAATATCCTTGACAGACAACAAGAAACGCTGACAGACAACTAATCTGCCAGACGAATTACTAAGAAAAAGGACGAATTACTAAGCTAATGTGAGCTCGACGAATATCTTCAATATGGCAGCAAACAGCCTTTTAACTGACAATAATTAATGCCAGTTCGATGAATTACTACAACTTTTTATCCACTGCGTGGAGCTACATAAATTACCGTGAATTGAACGTGAATTATCCGTAAATACTTTTCTTTCCATTGAAAATTCACGATAATTTACGGTTAATTCACGGATAATTAATGTAGCCAAGCGCAGCGTTTAAATTCAGCGAATTCTCGTTAAGCTATGAACGAACGGAGTTTAGGCACATAAGTACGTGATACAGGCACGATTGTAGGGCATTTCCCCAACTTTAGCTGATAGCCGTTTGAATTACCCTGTGCCGAAGTGATATTGTTTAGGTTCACTACAAAAGAGCGGTGACATTGGAAGACGTTCTCATATTCTTTCAGATCGTCAAGTACCGCAGTAAGCGTTGTGTGTAGTTCTATGGTATTTATATTGTTCTCTTTCATATAGCAGACCTGCACATTGTTCTTCTGAGCCTCAACATACAAGAGGGCGTTGATGGGCAGTTGCAGGTCGTTACCTCTTACCGATACATCATGAATCGTCACCATAATGTCCGTCTGCATGTCCGTGGTATTGTCAAGTAAAGACTCCAACTGACTGCGCAGATAACGATGGTAGTTCATCCCTATAGAGAAAACGGTAATGACACTACCGATGACAAAGGTCCAGTAAAGGAACTGCAGACAGAATTCTGCCGATATAGGATAATGGAAAACAAGCGAAAAAGTAATGATGTTGCAGATGCAGACAAACAATATCATTAGAAGCACCGACAATGCCTCATGCCATACGCGCCAAGGCGATACCCTTTTCTGCAAAGGCAGAAACGCAAGAAAAAACGAATAACTGCACCCGAATGTAACAGCCCCGAACATCAATGACACAATGAACTTGTTTCCCTTATATAAGCTGAATCCAAACGGTTGCAGCAGATAGAGAATAAAGAACACGATGGCAGCATACACAGCACAGTCTCTCAAGATGTTACCGCTCTGTGGAAATGGATATTTACGGGTTAAAAAGAGTTTAGATTGTATTCTCATTTTTGTTATTTGTTCTTTCGCTTTCTCTGTATTTTTAAAACATCGGCAAAGGTACAGCAAATAAGTGATAATCGTATAACTTTAGCAATATTTTTTTACTTTTTTCTTTATTGCTTCTTAAGATTCTCCATTTTCCTTTCGCTTTTCCTCCTATGATAATACCATCATAATACCATTATATTACCATTATAATACCATAATATTACCATTGTGAATGGTATTTTAATGGTATTTTAATGGTATTTATATGGTATTTTAATGGTATTTACATCTGAGGAAGAACGATGAAACTTCAAAGCTTGAGCCTATGTACTTCCTTATGACTCTATCCACATACATAAACTTTTCCAAGATTTCTTTGGCGGAATTGGGATTTTTGTTTATTTTTGCCTTTGAATCTGAATAATATGAAAATAATGAAGAAGATAGAATATTTTGTAAACTGGCTATTCTACATTTCACTATACTTCGGAAAGCTTGTGACACGTTTCCTGAATTACATTTTGGGGAAGCCAATAGTGTTTTTCTTTTCTATGTTTGTTCCAAAACGCTTTCATCCTCCAGGAATTAGGCACCCAGAATTAAGGGAAGAATGGAATGAAATTTACGATGTTAGTGATGCATGTCGTATTACATTTTGTATCCTATTTATGAATACCATTGCAATTGCAATTATTATTTTACATTTCATAATAGGTATGAGCTTAGGAATTAGTTTCATTCTTTCGTTTATTCTTGCTTCACCTTGGTTTTATTTTACAGATAGATCAATATTCAAAAACAACAAGTATTTAGTTTATTACCGTTTTTTTGAGAAGAAATCAAGCATATGGAAACGAATAAGTCTGATATTAGGCATCTTGGCTATGATTGAGACAATTTGTTTGCCTGTGATTTTATGGCTCGGTGCTTATTGTTACGTAAATTATTTCGGATATTCATTATAATTAATCCGACAGAACATATCTCCCACATCTCCATCAATCCCTCGCGAATTCCTTGGTGGTGTGGAATTTTTCTTGTTTGCTTATAGAAGCATTATTTTTTGCCGATAAATAACAAAATGTAAGGCAATTGCGGGATAATTGAATAAAAAATATGAAAAAAAGTAATTGTTTTATTATATCTGTTGGATAATTGTGGAAAAATCATTAATTTTGCACCCTAATAACAAGCAAATTAGGTATTAGAACAAAATAAAGAATATTATAACAGGTAAAAATGAAACTTTGGTCAAAGGGTTTTGAGATTAACAAGGAGATTGAGCGTTTCACCGTTGGTCGTGACCGCGAAATGGATCTCTATCTTGCTAAATATGATGTAATGGGTAGTATGGCGCATATCACCATGCTTAACTCTATAGGACTTATTGCTGATGATGAGCTGCCTCTGCTGCTCAAGGAACTGCGTAATATCTACGCTATCTGCGAAAAGGGTGAGTTCGTTATTGAGGATGACATAGAGGATGTTCACTCTCAGGTAGAGCTTATGCTTACTCGTGCTCTCGGCGATATGGGTAAGAAGATTCACTCTGGTCGTTCTCGTAATGATCAGGTTCTCGTTGATCTCAAGCTCTTCACTCGTGCAGCCTTGCGTGAGGTGGTAGAAGGCACAAAGACTCTCTTCGACGAGCTTATAGCTAAGTCTGAGCAGTATAAGAATGTGTTGATGCCTGGCTATACCCATCTTCAGATTGCTATGCCAAGCAGTTTCGGACTTTGGTTTGGTGCTTATGCAGAATCTCTCACAGATGATATGCTCTATCTTCAGTCAGCATATAAGATGACAAACCGCAACCCTCTCGGTTCTGCTGCTGGTTATGGTTCAAGTTTCCCATTGAATCGTCAGATGACCACAGACCTTCTCGGTTTTGACACAATGAACTATAACGTGGTTTATGCGCAGATGGGTCGTGGAAAACTGGAGAGAAACGTGGCATTCTCTATTGCCGGACTTGCAGGTACTCTTGCCAAGCTGGCTTTCGATGCTTGTATGTTCAACTCACAGAACTTCCAGTTTGTGAAGCTTCCAAAGGAGTGTACCACAGGTTCAAGCATCATGCCTCACAAGAAGAACCCAGACGTGTTCGAGCTTATTCGTGCTAAGAGCAACAAGCTCCAGTCACTCCCTACTCAGGTTACTCTCATTCAGAATAACCTGCCTTGCGGTTACTTCCGCGACTTGCAGATCATCAAGGAGGTATTCCTTCCTGCATTTGACGAGTTGAAGGATTGTCTTAACATGACAGCCTATATCATCAATAAGATAGAGGTTCGTGAGGATATTCTCGACAACCCAATGTATGATCCTATCTTCTCTGTTGAGGAGGTGAACAGACTTGCTGTTGAGGGTATGCCTTTCCGTGATGCCTATAAGAAGGTAGGTCTGGATATCGAGGCTGGCAAGTTTACTCCTAACAAGAATATCCACCACACTCACGAGGGAAGTATCGGTAATCTCTGCAACGACCGCATACAGGCTCTTATGCAGAGCATCCTTGACGGTTTCCACTTCGAGAAGGTGGATGAGGCGGAGAAGAAGCTGTTAGGATAAAAATAGACCCACCACAGTGGCCCCTCACCCGTCCTACGGACACCCTCTCCCCAAGGGGCGAGGGAGAAGTTACCTTTTATCGCTATATGGTACAAAACAATATGATGATTTGAAAAGTACATTAATTAGAAATACTAACTTTTTCTTCACCCCTTGGGGAGAGGATGTTCGCAGGACGGGTGAGGGGCTGCTGGTGCTGTTATTTGGCTTGCTCCTCTTCTCTTCTTGCAATACCGACGACTTCGAGTTTGAAAAAAGGTATCAATGCTATTTCACCTTTGACTGCGGAATGCACCAGGGAACAGCCTTACAGAGCTGTGTGAATCCTATGTCTTCTGGATTATTCTGCATGGTGTGGCAAGGCTCGAAAGATGGTGTAAGGAATATCAATATACAACTCTACAACCAGAAGACGGAGAATGTGCCTATCACTACCGCGATTGAGACAAGGCAATCCTGCATTCTTGGCGCAAGTAACGGTTTGGTAATAGGCTGTTCAAATCTGAATAACGGTCAACTCTATGCCTTCGACCGCCAATGCCCTAACTGCATAAAGACAGGAGCCTATAAGGCTTTGCAATGGGAGAACAACGGTCTTTGGCTTAAATGCCCTAAGTGCGAAAGAGTCTATGATATGAACAACAACGGCTTTGTAGTGAAGGGCGAAAGTGGTGATAAACTGATGAGGTATAGAGCCACGTATAATGGGCAGATGCTGATGGTAAGTAATTAAAAGACCTACAGCCTCTCCCCTCGCCCTCCCCCCGTAGGGAGGGAGCTGCCCCCTTACCCCCTCAGGGGGAGTAGATACGTTTAATCGCGGTGGGGGAGAAAAGAATATAAAGGATAAATCATAATCGTATATATGTTAAAAAAGCATAGAATATTTCGAGAAATAGTAAATACATTCAGTAAAAAATACTATCTACTCCCCTCCCTTTACGGGAGGGGTTTGGGGGTAGGTCTTTTCCTTTTTGCTTGCTTAGGCTACTCTTATGCCCAAACCGCCCGCAAGTTCACGCTCGTGAATTCTGCTGACGGTAAATCTGAATTGATGGTATATCTTCCTTCTGAGGAAGCATTGGCAAAATCAAATGGTAGGTTTATAGTTGACTGTCCTGGTGGCGGTTATATACACCTCGCCCTTAATCATGAGGGACATGACTGGGCAGAATACTATAACAAGCAGGGTATAGGCTTTGCCGTACTGAAATATCGTATGCCAAATGGTGATAGAAATATTCCGCTTTCTGATGCGTATAACGCTATTCGCACAGTAAGAGATAGTGCTAAGGTATGGCATATAAACCCAAATAATGTGGGTATTCAAGGCTTCTCTGCTGGTGGACATCTGGCAAGTGCTGTTTCTACCCATGCTCCTATGAGCGTTCGTCCTGACTTCGCCATTCTCTTCTATCCTGTTATCTCCATGAACGAGCGACTTACTCACAGAGGCTCTTGCAGGAGTTTCCTTGGTGATATGCGTAATGATGAGAAACTTCAGAAAGAGTGGAGTAGTGACAAGGCTGTACGTCGTCACATGGTACCTCCAACAATACTCATCTTCTCTAACGATGATAAGGTGGTGCCTCCTGCAACAAATGCCGTAGCCTACTATTCTGCACTTCGTAGTGCTGGTGGCAACTGCTCAATGTTCTGCTATCCAAATGGTGGTCATGGCTGGGGATTCAGGAAGTTCTTTAAGTATCACGACCTGATGCTTGCAGAGCTTAGCCAATGGCTTACTGACTTGGAGATGCCAGCAGATTCAGCCGTAAAGGTGGCTTGTGTGGGTAATAGTATTACCGATGGTCATGGTATTGACGTTTCTGATATGTACGGCTATCCAGCTCGTCTTGGAAACACGCTTGGTAATAAATATACTGTAAAGAACTTTGGCGTAAGTGGTCGTACTCTCTCCAATTCAGGCGATTTTCCTTATCAGAAGGAAGAGGCTTGGAAGAGATGCCTTGAGTGGCAGCCTAACGTAGTAGTGATAAAGCTCGGTACTAACGATACAAAGACTCACAACTGGAAGACTGCCGAGGGCGACCTTATGGCAAGTATGAAGACAATGGTTGATTCACTTCGTGCACTTCCTACAAATCCACGTATCATAGTAGCTGCTCCTATTCCTTCATTCAATAACGTGTGGGATATTCGTGACTCTGTAACTGTAAACGCTGTTATCCCGCAGATACAGAAGTTTGTGAAGCAGGAGAATCTTGAATATCTTGACCTCTACACCGCTATGAACTCTCTTGAGAAATTCCAAAAGGAATACTTGCTAAGAGACGGTGTGCATCCTAACGAGCAAGGATGTCAGCAAATAGCAAACCTCGTGGCAGAGAAGATTAAGTCGCCTGTTGCTTTGAGAGGGAAAAAAGATAGGAAGATTATGAAGAAAAAGAGAAAGTAATTAGTAATTTATATTTAAATATATGCTAAAAAAAGTTATTCTTGGGGCAATTATAACTAATTTGCTCCCCCTTTGGGGGATGGGGGGCTATGTTCATGCTCAATCTACTCTCCTTCATTACAAGAGTCCTGCAACCTACTTTGAAGAGGCTCTTCCTATTGGTAACGGCACTCAGGGTGCCATGGTTTATGGCGGTGTGAAAGAGGATAAAATCTCTCTCAACGACATTACTCTCTGGACAGGTGAGCCTGATTCTATCATCTATTCAAGTCAGGCTCTTGAATCTCTCGAACTTCCTGAAGCTCCTAAGACTTTCCTTGTTGATGAAGAAGAAGTAGCTAAGGCTGACTCTGTTGCCAAGGAGAATCCAAAACCTTTTGAAGCACTTCCTGCTATCCGTGAGGCTCTCTTCAGGGAGGACTATAAGGGTGCTGAAGAACTTCAGAAGAAGATACAGGGACACTATACACAGAACTATCAGCCTCTCGGCACTCTGACGATATTTAATCTCAACGAGAACGAAGGTGCTGAATACTCACGCTCTCTCGACCTTACCCGTGCACTTGCTACGGTGAAGTATTTTGGTGAGCAGCGCGACTATTTTGCCTCTGCTCCTGATTCTGTTATCGTCATTCGCATGAAGTCAACAGACGGTAAGCTCCTCAACAAGCGTCTGAGCTATAACTGTCAGTTGAAGAATTCTATCTCTACCTCTGCTAATGAGATTATCATCGACGGTTATTGCGCTTATACAAGTAAGCCTAATTATGTAGGTGGCGAGAATAGTTTCCTGTATGATGAGAAGCGCGGTATTCATTTCCGCACTATCCTCCACGTTATCAATAAGGGTGGTGAGGTAGTTGCAGAGAACAACGAGTTGAAGATCACTAACTGTCCTGAGGCTCTTATCATTATTGCAAATGCTACAAGCTTCAACGGTAGTGACCTTGATCCTGTTATTGATGGTCGTGACTATGAGAATATCGCTAGGTCACGCATCAGCAATGCTGTTATCAAGTCATTCGACACTATGCTCGAAACTCACGTAAACGACTATCAGCAGTATTTCAACCGCGTTAGCATCGACCTTGGTACAACTGCTGATTCTATCGCTACAAAGTCAACAGATATTCAGCTTCGTGAATATACTGATAGCGCAACAGTAAACCCTGACCTTGAGGAGCTGTACTTCAACTATGGTCGCTATCTCCTCATCTCTTGCTCTCGTACAAATGCCGTTCCTGCAAACCTTCAGGGTCTCTGGAATGAGTCAATCCTCCCACCTTGGTCTTCTAACTACACAAGCAATATCAACGTGGAAGAGAACTATTGGCCAGCAGAGCCTTGTAACCTTCCAGAGATGCACAACTCTCTGCTCACCTTTATCGAGAAACTGCCAAAGACAGGCGTAATGACAGCCAAGGACTACTATGGAGTTCAGGAGGGCTGGTGTCTTGGTCACAATACTGACATCTGGGCTATGACAAACCCAGTAGGCGAGGGTAGTGGTGAACCTATGTGGGCTAACTGGAACATGGGTGGTGCATGGATCTCTACTCACCTCTGGGATCACTATGCTTTCAACATGAGCAAGGCTTATCTCAATCAGGTTTACGCTACTCTCAAGGGTGCTGCTGATTTCTGTATGAACTGGCTCGTACAGCTCCCTAATACAAACTATCTAATCACAGCACCTTCTACCTCTCCTGAGAACAAGTACAAGACTCCTGCAGGCTTGCAGGCTGCTACTCTCTATGGTGGATTTGCCGACCTTGCCATGATTCGTGAATGTCTCACAAATACTCGTGATGCAGCTATCATTCTTGGTGAGGATCATGAATATATTGAAAAGATAAACAACACGCTCAAGAACCTTCTTCCTTATCGTATTGGTAAGAACGGAAATCTTCAGGAGTGGTTCAACGACTGGGATGATCAGGATCCTCAGCATCGTCATCAGAGTCATCTGTTCGGTCTCTACCCTGGTCATCAGATTACCACAACACGTACACCAGAACTTGCTGCTGCCTGCAAGCGCACTCTTGAAATCAAGGGCGACAAGACAACAGGTTGGAGCACAGGTTGGAGAGTAAACCTTCAGGCTCGTCTTCGTGAGGCTGAGAACGCATATCATTTCTATCGTGTGCTTCTCAACTATGTATCTCCAGATGGCTATCAGGGTCAGGATCGTCGTTCAGGTGGTGGTACATATCCTAACCTCCTTGATGCTCACGCTCCTTTCCAGATTGACGGTAACTTCGGTGGTACTGCAGGATTGGTTGAGATGCTCGTACAGAGTGAGCTTGTAGAGCGCGATAGAGCCATTATCACGCTTATCCCTGCACTTCCAGAGGCATGGAAGGCACAAGGCTCTGTAAAGGGCATTAAATGCCGTGGTGGCTACACTATCGACTTTGAATGGAAGGATGGTGAGGTGACCTCATATCAGCTCAATAACGTTCGTGCTGACAAGCAGCCAGGTCGCGTTATTGTTATCTATGGTGACAAGAAGGTTCCTATGACAAAGTAAGGCCTAACCAAGCATATATAGTAATGCCGCTTATGGAAGTTCATCCGTAAGCGGCATTTATCGTCTGTTTTTATCGTAGAAAGCAGAAAAAATAGAAATAATATAAAAAAACTATATGGATTTTTTTTGGATTGAATCTTTATTAGTATCTTTGCACACAAATCAACAAACAAATAGACTATGGATAAAATTTTCGACATAAGAAAAGCTTCCAAGGAAGAAGTCACAAATATGATCAACGGTATGCTTAATGCCAAGAATGAGTGGCTTGAAATGATAAAAAAGCGTGAAGAAGAATTAGGTCTGGTATGAGATTGTCCGTTGACAATATCAATAAGAAATCACCTTATTGGGTGATACAGCTTGATGATATGCAGTTCCGTTTCAGAACATCAGGAATTGTGTATCATGTAGGCTTTTACCCTGATTCATATTTCATGCCTGGAAGTGCTTATCATTTCTACATTTCCAGCAATGACATTCATGCACCAAAAGATTCATCTGTTTTTACTGTAATATCATTGGTTATAGAAGAATTTTTTAGAATAGATTCTTCTATAATGCTATATATTTGTGATTCGGCAGACAAACGAGAGCTTACCAGAGCCAATCTTTATAAAAGATGGTTTGACAATTATCCAAAGAAGGATGGATTAATTCTTAGAACAGCCGAGATTCCATTCAAGGAAAATAGCATTTACTCAGGATTGATTATACGAAAAGACAATCCAATGAGTAAACTAATCATTGAGGCATTTGACAACTTTGTTGAGTTAGCGCCGTCACTATACTCATATCAAGAAAAATAGTAGTAATGCCGCTTATGGAAGTTCATCCGTAAGCGGCATTTATCGTCTATGTAAGTCCGTATGGATAAAAAATTCTGGAGAGAGCATCACTGCTACCTCCAGAATAACACGAGTATTACTCGTTTTTTTCATTCACTTACTTTATCCTTTTTTTTCGCATGACTCAATGAGCTTGCGAACTTCATTATAGTGTATTTATTGGACACAGATCAGAGTTACTTGAACATCGTATTCTTAATCATCTTCTGAATGTCATCAGACGTATTCTTAATTCTGCAATAGTCAACGATGTATTTGCGAAGTTTCTCAGGCATATTCACCTGTTTTTTCCAGATGTCGTGCCTATTCTGCCATGTACCTCTAATCGTGGTCTTATCAATCCAGACCATACCTTTATTGGTCTTCTCTCGTCCCATTTCCGAGTACCAGCCGTCCTTGAACGTGTAAGTGCCATACTCATGAGGCACCACAACGCACTTGCCATCTTTCTTCATGACTATATTAGCACAGGCATACTCTCCATTAGGACCATAGTACTTGAATTGAATTAAACCCGTATTTTTGCCACACATGATCTTCTTCTCGCCTTCCCATTGCATTGACTCCATTAGCCAAGAGCCGACGATTTCTTTATCAGCGATTTTCGCATTCTGGGCACTTACCTGTAGCGCACTCATGAGTGCTACTACCATTACTAACATTACTTTTTTCATAACTCTTTAATTTTTTAGGTTAGACATTTATTAGATGATGGGTGTTGGTGGTTTCACCAAACTGCTATCATCTGATTTGCGAGTGCAATGTGCAAAGCATCTTCGTACGAAGCAAATAGGGCTTGTCGCTTGCAAAGCGGTGCCCGTCTTGGATTTGCGAGTGCAAAATTATAATCTTTTTGCTTTTCTCGCAAGTTTTTGTGTTTGCATCTTCTTTGCTTTCACTTGACAATATGTTTGCATGCTGTTTAAGCACCGATGGAAAGGATAAATTCATCCCATTCCTTAGCTCCACCTTTTTGTCCGAAAACCTTTTTGTATAGTCGGCTACGCACAGTACTGATAGTACTCACATCACGAGCCATAACAGAGGCGATGTCAGAAGGTGCTATGCGGAGCTTTATAAGCAGACACACCTGATATTCGAGTTCTGACATGGCATATAATCCTCGCAACTGACTTATAAAGCCCGGATATACCTTTCTGATATGATTTTCAATATCCTGCCAGTCTTCGTCTTTCAGTCTCTGTCCTGAGGCTATACGGCGTTGTAATGCTATGTATTGGTCAGAAGTGAAGAAAGCAGTCTCAACCGACTCAATAGCTTGCCTTACAGCCTGTGGACGCTCTTGTTGCACTTCCTGAATCTGCTGAATCTGTAGTTGAAGCCTATGTTTTGCCCTACGGTTTTGTACAGCAATATGGGCTATGAGCAATAGCAAAACGATAGCTATGATAGTCGCAAAAATAAAACCATGTATAACATTGTTCTGCTGACGCTCCTTTGCCGAGAGTACATAGCTTTGTATGTCATCCTTATTTGTTCGCTTTAGGTCAGTAGTAATGATGTTCTTTATTTCAGTACCCCATTCCTTTGTAATATCGTCAGCACGATGCCATGTAAAGAGAGCACCGTCATGTTGAATTACAATAGTAGAGTCATTGGTTATTTTGAGAGGATGTGGATCATCATTTTCCAGATACATGTACTCGCCATTGCCCGTGCTTATCAGCGTGATTTGATCCTGTGAACTACGGTTTACAACCAATCCTGTTTCTGTTTTGCTTATCACACATGAGTATATCAGACTATCGCCATCGTATAGTCGGAAAGGGATATTTTCATATTCAGAGAATATTTCGGTATGTCCGATAGGATACACAATCTTCCGTAGCGTCCATGCCCCTTCAAGGATGTACGGCTTATTGCTATTGTTTTCTGGGTTGCATCCGAATAATAGAAATACGATAAATTTTATTAGTATTTGTTTCATCGTTTTATGATTTTTGTCATGCAAAGTTAATAAAATTCCTGTAAAAAATGATATTTCTTGTTTGCATTTGCTTTGCATTTTCATTTTTATTTTTGTTACAATCCATGTACACGCTTCTGTATCAGTGTTTTCCAATATGATATTATGAAGATGTAGTAAAATTTTATAATTGTGAAAACATATCATATTTTTCGCCTGTTCAAGGAACGGATTTATAACGGTTTTGAAACGATTTAGGAACGGAGGTAGGTATTAATCACAAAAAACATTCGTTTTTGACTCATCAAAATAAAGCAAATTCCGACAAATGACCATAAAATTTTACTCAGAAAATTCAATTTTTTTGATTTTTTAGACGAAATTTTCGGGAAATTTATGGTAATTTTCAGTAAAAAAATCAAGCATCGAAGATACATTTTTAGTGTATTTTTATTCATCGAATTGACGTTGGCATAGATATGCGTGCATATTTTTTATTGAAATTATTGAAATAATTGAAATGATTGAACGGTTATGCAATATGTTCTGTATCAAGCAAATATATGTGTAGTATATCTGAAAATTTCAATTATTTCAATTAAATTTGGACACACACTAAAATAGTGCTTATAACCTTAATATTTATATATATAATTAATTATATAAGTAAGTGATCAAATTTATTTATATAATGCAGGTGTCAGTCCACTGC
>CAMKEM010000013.1 GCA_946411565.1 uncultured Prevotellaceae bacterium
TTAAATATATAGTTAAAAACAGAAATTTACTTGGAATTTAACATAGAATGCGGATCTGGAACGGTTTTGTAACGGTATTAGAACGGAGGTATAAGGGTGAAAGGATTCCTCTACATTTTTCCTCAGAAAAAACTTTTTCGCGATAATCCTACATACCTACATCGACACCCCATATAATAATCTCAAGCATAGAGCGTTACAAGGATTTCAAATACCGCATAAACCTACACTAATCCTACACTAAACCTACACAAAAAAACTGAATTTTTCAGGAATTCAGGTTAATTGATAATTAATAATGGATAATTGATAATTTAACGTGAGTTCGACGAAAACCCTGAAAGGGTGAAATAACTTAGGATAGGGTGTGAACCCTATCTACAATCATAGCTATCCTTCTATGAACCCTGTAAGGGTGATATAATTCATAATAAAGAAATGCAGCTATATTTAAAACGGGATATGGAATTATGCCACCCTTACAGGGTGAGAATTTGTAATAACAATCAAAGATAGGGTTACACCCTATCCTAAGCTATTTCACCCCTTCGGGGTTATTTTCTGCATATGTTAACGTGGATTCGATAATTTCATTACGATATATTGTTGAAAACCATGAGATTGAAAGAGCTCTGAAGGAGCGACACCTAAAAGGGCAGTCCGTGAGGGCTGTTATATAAAGTTGTTTTGGGGTATGAGGTCTGAAGGACCGACACCTAGAATCTTAGTTTACAGGTGTCGCACTTACAGCGCTCCTTTACCCACATCCATCCGTATTGGCAGCCCTCACGGACTGCCCTTTTAGATGTCGGGCTTTCAGCCCTCGCAGTCTTGCTTTCTTTGACAAATCTCACGTAGCCAAGCATAGCGTTTAATTTATTCGCAAGCTCATCAAAACAATTCGTCGAATTCACGTTAATTAATAATGAGTAATGAATATTTTAATTAGTATCATAAGCGTTCAAGGCATTCTAAATTATCACTTGCTTTAGCTTGATGAGCTTTGCGAATAATTATCCATTATTAATTATCAATTAACCTGAATTCCTGAAAAATTCAGGTTTTTGTGTAGGTTTAGTGTAGGATTAGTGTAGGTTTATGCGGTATTTGAAAACGCTGCAAACTTTTGTGCACCAACAACTTATATCACCTGCCAATGTAGGTATGTAGGATTATCGCGAAAAAGTTTTTTCTGAGCGCTTGGAAGTAACTCATGTTGTCCTATATTTTTCAAAGGGAGCACCGAATTAGTGCGCCCTTGATGACGCCTTAAAATAGGGCATCATCGGGTAGGGCACAATTCGGGTTTAAGCCAGATTTCCTGACACCGTTGTAGGCAAGGCATACAACTGCTGCTGCAATTCGATATAGTGCTCACGCATTTGGGTGGGAGTCCAGCCAAGCGAAACCTTTGCATCCTTCGTTGACTTGTATTTGATAGAAACAAACTGCGATAGCTTGTCAGCACCAAGTTCCTTGAATCCGTTGTTTACGTAATACTGGAGAATGAGGTTATCAAACTCCTGCTGCGATACGGTGAACTGCTTCAGCCATTGCTTCTGCACTATCCTTACGCGCTCTGCACGCTCAATAGGCGTACTCTCGTAGGCGATATACTCAAGCACGTCGAGCAAGTCGCATTTCTCCAGTTTCAGCATCTTCTTTATCATTTCTAACTTTGCCTCGCCGAATCCCGATTGGTCAAGCACGCCAAGAAGCTGTTCCCTTGTCTCAGGATGCTCCCATTGTCTGCGCAAGTCTTCGGCGCTGCTGAAGAAGTTAGGTATCTTACCAAAGAGAATCTGCACAAACTCCCTCAGGGTAACGAACTTACCGTCATACGATACCGTCTCTGTCCAGTCGGTATGCAGCTCGATATTTCTGTGTTCAGACAGTCTTACAACTATCTTCTTGCTGTTTCCTCCGTCGCAAGTGCAAGGGTCATGCCCGCATATCGGACAAGGCTCATGTGTAGAAACAGGATCTGATGGCTGAACAGGAGGGTAGGGCGCAGACTTCTTGTTACAAGTGCAAGGATAGTTGCCGCACTTAGGGCAGAACGGATCACCATCCCAGTCCTCATCCTTGAATCGCTCGTTAGCACCCACGAAGTCATATATCGTGAAATAATACTTCTCGTCAAACAGGCGAGTGCCGCGACCTATGATCTGCTTAAACTCCACCATATTGTTTATAGGGCGCATCAGCACTATGTTCCTCACGTTGCGTGCATCCACACCCGTACTCAGCTTCTGCGATGTAGTCAATATCGTTGGGCGTAGCTTCTCATTGTCCTGAAACGTCCTCAGAATCTTCTCGCCCTCCTCGCCGTCGTCAGCGGTCACACGCTGGCAATAGTTGCTGTCAGGGCATTTCTTGTGCTTGTTTATCATGTCGCGCACAATCATGGCATGTTCCTGAGTGGCACAGAACACAATGGTCTTCTCGTCAGGATTTATCTTTGCCAGAAACTCCTTAACCCTGTGCTCGTCCCTCTCCTTTATCTTGATGTAGCCGTTGGCAAAATCCTTCTCGGTATATACCTTCTCCTTGTCAATCTCACCGCTCTTCACCACATCGCCCACGGCATACTTATAGTCGTCGATGTTGCTCGTGGCTATATCCACGCGGAAAGGCACGAGAAAGCCGTCCTCTATGCCCTGTTTCAGCGAGTAGCAATACACAGGCTCGCCAAAGTAGTTGTATGTGTTCGCATTCTCCTTACGGCGAGGCGTTGCCGTCATACCAAGCTGACAGGCATAGTCGAAATACTCCATCAGCTTTCGCCATTCGCTCTCGTCGTTAGCACCTCCACGATGGCACTCGTCAATGATGATGAAGTCGAAGAAATCCTTCGGGTACTGCGTGTAGTAAGGCATATTGCCCTCTGCCGCTTTCCTTCCTCCCTTTTCCTTCTCCTCTGCCTTCTGTTCGTTGGGCGAGGTCATCATTGTCTGGAAGATGGTGAAATACAGATTCCTTGCCGTAGGCACCTTGTAGCCGTTCTTTTTCAGTTCCTTCGGGGTAATGCGGCACATGGCATCCTCGTCAAACTGGTCAAAGTCGTTAACAGCCTGATTGGCAAGGATATTCCTGTCGGCTATGAACAGTATTCTCGGCTCTTTGTCCGTGCCTTTTATGTTCCATTTCGTCTTTGTCAGCTTCCAGCAAATCTGAAATGCCGTGTATGTCTTTCCCGTGCCGGTCGCCATTGTCAGCAGTATGCGGTTCTGCCCGTCAGCCACGGCATTAAGCACGTTGTTTATGGCTATCTCCTGATAGTATCTCGGCATTCTGCCAGCCCCACGGTTAAGAGGCTCAAGGTTGAACTTGTCGCGCCATGAGTTCTCCTCGGGGTATGTCATCTGCCATAGCTCCTGAGGGGTAGGGAACTTGTCAACCTCATGCTCTGTGCTCGGGATGATGTAGTTGCCCTGCCTGTCTTTTACGCCCATGTCGATAAACCAGATGTCATCGCCATTGGTGCTGTATGTGAAGCGAATTTGAAGCATACGGGCATATTCCTTTGCCTGATCCACTCCTTCCGCAACGTCCTTCTCGTCGCTCTTAGCCTCTATCACCGCCAGTTTCTTGCCGTGATATTCCAGAATATAATCCGCTTTCTTTGGATGCTTCGTAGAACCTTTCTGTATTCTGCCCGGTGCAATCTCGTATGCACGTTGTTCGTAGAGAATCTGTGACCCTGGCACGCTGTCCCAACCCTCATTCAGCAAACGAGGATTAATCTTTTTTATTCTTGTTGTTGTTTCATCCATAGCGGTATTATTTTATTATTGTTCAAAATTATTCTTTTATTCAAACACCTGCCTTAGTATAGATTGTTTCAGCGCATCACACTCATCGCAGATGTGTGAGTAGTTCTGCTGAAGAGTATTCACCTTCTCGTTGAGAGAATCGAGGTGAGAGACGATGGATTGCTGTTCTTGCAAGGATGGAACTTGAACTGTTAGTTTCTCCCATTTTCCTTTATTTATTATTGGCAATGTAGCTTGGGAACTTGTCCCTTCCTTGATTACCATCTTCTGAAATCTTGGCGATTTCATCGAATAATATACAAATTTATAATCGTATTCGCTTGATGGTGTTAATACGTTGATTTGTTGATTACAGGATATTTTTTTATTAGAAAAACCAACTTTGCCAATAGTTGCTCCTATACATACCATTAGTATTGATTTTTCCTCAAAGACTCTGCCATTTGATGCCCCTTGCTCGCTTAACTTCAACTCACAATTATAGTTTATACCTCCCATTCCATTGAAGTCAATTTCTGAAGGACGAATAAATTCCATGTAATTTCCGTAGTTAGCGGAATCACTCTTGGAAGGGGTTGTGCCTGTTTGAGTAATGCCTATTTCTTTCAGCGTTTTCTCTTCCCATCCTTCTTTTGGCTCAAGAACGTCTTTTAAGGCTGATTGGAAAAGGGCTTTTGCTTCTTCAAGATTCTTGGCAGCATTTTCCTTTAGCTTGTCAATCTTTGCAAAAGAAGAATCAAGATATTCAATGATCTCTTTTTGCTCAGAGAGAGGAGGGAGGGGGATAACAAAGTTTTTTATCTGCGCTGTACTTAAATTGGGCTGTGCAGCCCCTGCTGCTATCACTAGGCTTTCTGTTCCTTTTGTCTGAAGGAAATAGAACAAAAACATGTGATTTAATACAGATGTGTTTTCTCGAAATACACCAACACGTTGGTTTAGATAAAACTCTTTATTCGTATAGTTTATACCTATCTTTCCTGTCGTTCCTCCGGACATCGCAATGAGAATGTCATTTGGGTAAACCTTATATTTTGATAGGTTTTCTGAATAGCTGTTGATATCGAAATAAACCACATTGGTATCATCTACCATTCCGTTTTGAATATCAGAGATTCTGATAATTGGAGAACCTTCATTTGTGAATTTATTACTTTTAAAGGCGAAACCATTGATAAACGTACATACCTCTCCTAATTTCTTATACTCCCATCCCTTCTTCATCCTTCTTCCTCCTCTTTGCCTAATGCCTCTTGAAGTGCGTTGATGATGTCCATATTCTCGCTTTCAAGCTCGAAAATGCTGTCAAGGATCTCGGATGGGGTGCGCTCGTCAACCTCCTCAACCTTGTTCGGATTCTTTACTGACAGGTCGTAGTTATCGCCAAGCGTACTGACATCCAGCAGCCATGAATGTTCAGACTCAGCCTTTGTCTTCTGCAAGGTAAGGAACTCCTCCAAGTCCTTCTCCGTCATAGGGTTTGTCTTGGTGAAGTGCTTGTCTATCTGATAGTACCACACCTTCTCGGTAGGCATTCCCTTAGTGAAGAACAGTACCACGGTCTTTACTCCTGCACCTGTGAATACGCCTGATGGCAAGTCGAGTACGGTGTGCAGATTACAGGTCTCCAACAGCATCTTCCTTATTGCAGCCGCATCGCCATTGCTAAGGAAGGTGTTCTTTATCACGATACCAGCTCTGCCGTTAGCCTTCAGCATCTTTACGAAATGCTGCATAAACATATAGGCGGTCTCTGAACTCCTTATCTCGAAGTTCTGCAACACCTCTCCGCGCTCGTTGCCACCAAACGGCGGATTGGCAAGGATTACGTTCTTGCGGTCTTTCTCCTGTATCTGCGTGAGGTTGATAGCCAGAGTGTTGGCCTTGATGATGTTAGGAGCCGACACACCATGAAATATCATGTTCATGGTGGCTATGATATAAGGTAATGGCTTCTTCTCTATTCCGAAGAAAGTGCTGTGCTGGAGAATATCGTTATCGGTGGTTGAGCCAATTTTTTCCTCCATATAGTTGAATGCCTCACAGAGAAAGCCGGCACTACCACAGGCAGGGTCATAGACGGTTTCGCCAATCTTAGGATCTACCACCTTCACTATGCTGCGGATCAAAGGGCGTGGAGTGTAGTATTCACCGCCGTTGCGCCCGGCATTGCCCATGCGCTGGATGTTGTTCTCGTAGAGCACGGTCATTTCGTGCTTGTCGTCAGCCGACTCAAAATGCAGTTCGTCAATCATATTGATGACCTCACGCAGATTGAAGCCCGACTTTATCTTGTTGTGCAACTCATCGAAAATCTCGCCAATCTTGAATTCAAGCGAATTGGTGCTTGCAGCCGTTGCCTTCAGACTTTTGAGGAACGGGAACAGTTTGTTGTCAACAAACTCCACGAGGTCGTTGCCCGTCATGGCGTTGATAACGTCTATCTTGCCGTCGGCAGTCTTAGGGGCAGCCCATTGCGACCAGCGGTTGAAGCCTGTGATGATGCGCTTGTATTGCTTGCCTTCAAGTTCAGCCTCGTCCTCGCGCTCGCTCTCAAGGTCGTCAAGATACTTGAGGAACAAGAGCCACGACTTCTGTTCAAGATAGTCAAGTTCGCTGCTACAGCCAGACTCTTTCCACAGAATCTGGTCAATAGCCTTGAATGTGTTCTCGTATTGCATTTGCCTTATTGTTTGGGATTGTCAAAGTGTTCTGCGTAAATTCTTGTATAGCAGTTCTTTTTCAATATTAGTTAAAATGCCGCAGAACTCCCGAATGTGGCAATGTTTATTTAGGTTAATCTATATACATAATACGAAGAGCGGGAGCCTGTTTGTTGCCAAATCCCGCATTTCGAGGCCGTAGGAAGCCTAAGTAAGTGGGACAAGCAACAACAGAACTCCCGCATAGGTATATACGTAACGTACCCGTCATACCCCCAAAGGGGCACAACGAGGTACGGGTACAATAACGCACCTATGTGGAGTCTATCATCCTTTCACCTTGACTTACTTCCAAAATTTCCTACGTTTCGAAATGCCAAAGGAAAAGCGATAAACGCCATTCGTTAATATGTATGACAGTAACGGTCTTTATAGCATTCTGGCATCTCTTTGCCGAACTTGACCGAGACTATCGAATGCAAAAATATAAAAAAATATCAGAATAAGCAAAAAAACAGGGCAGTATTTTGAATTTTGGTAATTATTGCCTGTCTTAATGTGGGTTTGACGAAAGTTACGAGGGCTGAAAATTATTTTAGTTTAACGTGAGTTCGACGAATAGCCTATATGGCAAACAGCAAGCTGTTTTTAACTGACAAAAATTCTTCGCAAGGCTCAGGCGCTGCGCGGAGTCCCTATCTTCACAATCTTCAACCAATAAGAAATCGGGCTTGCGCCCTAAAATATTTTTAGAAAGCAAATTATAAATAAATTAATCCAGTAAATTAATTTACTGATAAAATTTACTGCCCATTTACTTTCCTTAATTCACGTCAGTGAGCCTTTCTTATTGGACTAAGATTGTGAAGATAGGGACTCCGCGCAGCGCCTGAGCCTTGCGAAGAATTTTTGTCAGTTAAGCATCGGAGATGCGTTTGTTTCGAATTCATCGAGATTTGTCGCAGACCCACTGACCATAGGGAAGTAACTGACGTTAATTTAGATTTTCACCATGATTATTGTATAGATTTTAAAATCCAAGCAGAAAATCTTGATAAAAACTATTCTAAAATATAGGGAAGAATTTTTTTATTATGTTTCGCTCGTGCCTCGCTCAGAAATCTAAAGAAAATCTTTATAATAATCAGGAAAGATCTTTTATTTAACGTGAATTCGACGAAAAAGGGAAGCGGATTTATCTGATTTATCTGAAAAAAATCGCGATAATTTTACTGCGCCAGCTATCAGATAAATCAGATACATCCGTTTCCATTATCTTTTTTGCAGAAATAATCACGAATATCTGCTTATATAATAATTCGTCGAACTCACGTTATTTAATATCTAACAAATTCACATTAACATAACAAAAAAGAGAGCGAGCAGAAATGCTCGCTCCTTTTTAAGAGGGAATGTATGTAGAAATCTCGTTACTCTAATGAGTACTCGACTGTGTTGACAACTCGAACCTTCTTGAGATACGGAGTGTTAGCGTCACGATCCTCGATTGAGAATTGACCTTGCTGTGCATTGCGTATGTTACCAAGCTTGCTGTCGGCGTCCTCTGCAAACTTTTGAGCAGTCTTGCGGGCATTCTTGGTTGCTTCCTCTACCATCTCAGGCTTGATCTTGTTGAGACCTGTGAACTCGTAAGTAACGGTATTGTTGCCGTATTCCTCACTTACAAGGGCTATGCCTTGCTTCATAAGTTCTGACTGTCGGCGCATGAGCTGGCGAACCTTGTCAACCTCGGATGAAGTAACCGTGATTACGCTTGTAGCCTTGTAACGATAGTTCATGATCTCGTTGCCGTAATTGTCTGCCTGACGGTCGGTTATGACTGGAGGATTGACGCTAATGTCGGAATCCTTGATGCCGGCAGACTTCAGGAACGAAATTACTTTCTTGTTCTTCTGCGCCAAGCGATCGTACATCTCAGACGGATCATTGCCTATCTCCTTGTAAACAAGAGGCCAAGTAACCTTGTCTGCCTTTACCTCACGCTCTGCAAGTCCCTTGACAGACACTTTCCTGTCCATGTCCTTGAAGGTAACGATGCCGCTACGGAGTGAGAATCCTGCTATAACAACACCTATGGAGATGATTGCTGCAGAGATAATCTTTTCTTTGTTCATTAGTTTATACATTTAATGAGGGTTAACGACGATGATGATGTGGATGTGGACGATGTGCAGGAGGTGGAGTAGGGTGGTGTAATCCCATTTCACGCTCTACAGAAGGGATCTCATGCTTAGTGAGATGGCACTTCTTACATACTCCGTGCTTATCGAACTTATGCTTGCGCTCCAAGAAGTGCTTATTCATCTTCTTGTCCATCCTTACTTGGAAGGAGTTTCCGCAATGCCTGTCGTGAGTGTGACGAAGCCTGCAGTCCTTATGCACTGTCATCATCTGTGGCTCTTTATGAGCTTCGAACTTGTCAACCTTAACGTTTGACTTAGCAAATGTTGTAGCTGTGCCGAGGATCATCATTCCGATTACCATCATGCTTTTGAATGTAGTCTTCATATTCTTTATAGTTTTTATGAGCCTTGCGGACTCGTTAGACATTTTATTCTTGATTTCGATGGCAAAAGTACTGAGTTTTCTCGTCATTGCAAAATGAAAAACCATAATGCAAAGGGGATTTTCCCTAAAGCGGAGTAGGGATTATCGACGGCATGGCTTTCTTACCTTATTATATAGGAATGTCAATTTGCAGAATGGCTTTCTTCTATGACATAATCCACAGCCCTGTTAATATAATCATTGAAAGGCTTGGTTGTCTGGAACATAGCAGCCACGCGCTTGGCAAGGTCTGGCGATGTGATAAACTTGTCATCAACGTATGTTACCAAGCTATAGCTCTTCAGACGCATGAAGTCTGCGTATGGGGCATCGGCAGGATATTCTTTTGGCACTTTCTTCAAAGCACCATCCATATCAACGAAGAATGAAGGATCTGCCTTTTGAAGAACATCCTTCTGGAATTCCTCCCAGCCGTCGCTTATATCCTCACGCAACACCTTGACAGCCTTGCTGTCGTAGCAATAGTTGCCAGAAGCAAGCATGTGGGCAGCAGGATATGAATTGCCACCTCCTGTGCCTATGTGGAAATAATAGCCAGCGTGCATAGAGTTCTTACCTCCTGGGGCGAGGAATACACCGAAATGAGTCTTGTAAGGTGTCTTGTCCTTACTGAAGCGTATGTCACGATAGATACGGTAAGTGCAATCCTTAATGGTAAGGCGAGCTATATCGCTATCAAACTTTCCCATCTCGTATATCAGTTGTTCGCAGAATTCATGCCACTGGGCAAGCACTTTCTTGTAACGATCCTTATTTTCTGTGAACCACTCCTTGTTGTTATTGCATGAGAGGTCACGCAGGAATTGTATAATCTCTTTCATAATGTATATTGATATTGTTTGTATTCTAAAAAGAAGTTTGGAGATAAGGCAAAAATAACTGAGAACCCAAATATCGAGCTCTCAGTCTTTTCTTTTGTTGATTATCTGCATAGTAAAAGAACTTTATTATGCCATTACACAGCTTTCCAAATATTCTGTAGGCTTCATGCCTACCTCACGCTTGAACGTGCGACTGAAGTTGTTGGCATCATCGTATCCGCATTTCAGAGCTATATGCTTAATAGCATATTTACCCTTTGCCAATAACTCTTGCGCATATTTCATGCGTATGGTCAAGAGATACTTGCCTCCTGTCTTTCCTGTAATCTCAAGAATCTTGCGACGGAGACCTTGGTTTGTCATACCCAAGCTTTCGCAAACTGTATCACAGTTCACGTGCTTCTGCTTCATCTGCTCATAAACAAGTTTCTCTACTTGTTTAAGAAATGCCTTATCTTCTTTTTTCATTGTATAGAATTGATTTAGGAGTTCATGTTGATTTTGTTATCAACTGGTTGCAAAGATAATATTTTTTTTGATAACAACAATGATAATTTGCCTATTTTTTGCAATAAAGGTTGATTTTGAGCCGATTAGATGCTTTTTAATGGTCAAAAACACCAAATGTTTGATGGTTTTTAACATAAAAAGTGTTGTATTACAAAGAAGTGTTTAAAGTGTGAAAGGTTTCATAAAAGATAGTTATTTTTTCCATTCTTTTGATTGAAATAAAAAAAAACAATATAACTTTGCACTCAGAAATCGGGAACGAATACAGGCTTGAAGCCAACGTTCGGTATTCCTTAATAGTAAAATAAAACGTATTTTCTTATGAACAATATTCTAAGTTTTGTATATGCATCCGCTCCTGAATGGCTTTATGATGTGCTTCTGTTTGTGTTGTGCGTTATGGCTGTATGGATTTTCTCTCGTAGGAAGATTATCCGCGTAAAGTTAAGAAGACTGCTCGGAGTTGTTTACATAGAATATCTGGTACTGATGATGTGTGCCACGATTATATTCAGGGATTATTCAACTTGTTCTCTTGGCGTGGAGCTTGTTCCTTTCTGGAATTACAAGTATTACACAAATGAAGTTCTTTGGGAGACAATACTCAACATCGTGATGTTTATTCCTGTAGGTTTCTGTTCTGCTGTATTCATCAAGCGCCCTGCATTGTTGAAGATATTCCTCCTGTCAATGGTTCTTTCTGGTACTATAGAGTTGAGCCAGTATCTCTTACAATGTGGTATGTGCGAAACAAATGACTTGATGAACAACTCTGTTGGCGGTGTACTTGGATATCTGCTCTACAGATCAACTCCAATACTTCTCAACGCTTTTCGCCAGAAGAGATTCGAATATTATGGTCAGGGTGCCATTGCTTGATATAGAGATTTTTCATCTATCTAATTGATTATAGTAGTATTGTTTCCGCTTAATAATGCGAGAAACAAAAACAGAGGAACCATAACGGCTCCTCTGTTTTATTTTTACAACTATATGGCGGTAGCGTTTGAAATCTCTATTAGGCTTCCTTGTGGATAGCTGCAAACTCAGTAGGCTTCTGTCCAACCTCACGCTTGAAAGTGCGGCTGAAGTTGTTTGCATCGTCATATCCACATTTCAGTGCTACCTGACCGATGGAATATTTTCCCCTTGCCAGAAGTTCCTGAGCGTATTTCATACGTATTGTCAAGAGATACTTGCCACCTGTCTGACCTGTGATAGCCAAAAGCTTGCGACGAAGATTCTGGTTTGTTATGCCAAGACTTTCGCAAACAGTATCGCAATTGACATGCTTGTCTTTCATTTGCTCATAGACGAGCTTTTCTACCTTCTTGAGGAAGTCTTTTTCTTCTTTTTTCATGACCGTACTGTATTTTGTGATTAATTTGTTTAGTGTTAAAAATCCAAGTTCAACGTGCAAAAGCATCCCCGCACAGTATTGGAATCTTCGAGTGCAAAGATAGTTATTATTTCTGAAATAACATAATGTATCAATTTGTTTTTTGGCTTTTCGTGCATCAAAAAGAAAAAGGCGGTCTCTATGCCGATTTTCCGTGTATCGAAAAAACATGCGTTTTCGTCTTTTGTTAGCCTATCATACAAGTTTGAAGATAGAAATGCCTGACAACTATAATGTTAGGAGCATTTTCTCAATCAATGGAACATGCCATTTCTTCATCTCATCAGACGTTGGTGTATGCGCTCCTGGGAAATGATAGGCTTGGTTATAGTATCTAAGGAATAGAGGTTCGAACCTTGCAAGCGTGTCCTGCTCTCCGAATATACCCCATATATTGTCTATAGAGTTATTCGTTGTATTGGCAAACTGCGTTTTCTCTACTTCTCCGAACTCACTTATGAGTTGTTCGTCAATAACGAAATCTTGTTTTCCATCTGCACGTGGACTCTTATACAGATGCTTACCAATACGTTCCTTGAGAAATTCGGTCATTATAAAATAAGGATTGCTGAGTAATGCAGGCATACCATTTTCAGAAGCGATTATCTGTGCATAGAATGAACCGCAGCTATTACCCACAAGAAGGTCAGGCTTTTCATCTCTACATAGTTTCTTTATGAACTCCAATGCCTCCTTGGGATGAATTGGCAGATCGGGAGTAAGCACACGGACACGATTGTGGAATGCCTCTTTCAAAGCATTGGCTGGTACACAACTACCACTTGCAAAGAATCCATGAAGGAATATTATAGTTTTCATTTAATATATTCGTTTTAATTATTTGTATTTCAGTATAATAGCAACTTGGAGTGATATCATTCCTTATTGCTATGGTCTGTCATTAATCTGACAAGATGCAAAATTACTATTTTTTCCTCATACCTCCAAATGCTTATTTCCTAAAGATTGGGGCTAAAATCGGCATAATGCACATTTTTTTCGTTTTTTAATATAAATTATGTGTTTTGTGAAAAAAATAATGTATTTTTGTAGAAAAATTAAATCCGCGTATGACAAACAACAAAAAAAATGTATCAAATATTCTGCTGTTAAGTTTGGTTTGTACCCTTTTTATCAGCTACCCTAATATATTGTTTCTCAATATGGATTGGCATTACCTTGCTGCTGATGCCAAAGTCCATTACATAAACAGTACATTAATTCGTTTTCTGTTGTTCTGGGGCTTTATCTTTGTTTCATTGTTCATTAATCAACAGATTCTAAAGACACATTCTCTCAAGACACGTATCATCTCCAATATACTCTACACGCTATTTGCATTTGGAGTATATAAAGGAGTAACAACGCTTATATGCCCAGGCTTCGATTGCCGTCTTATCATTCTCACATTCCAGTTCGTTGTGTTGGGCATGATGGGGGTATTCCTTGGCTATACCGACTACCTTAACCGTATTCACAAGAAGAAAGAGGAAGAGCTCAAGCAACTGCAAATGGAAAGTCTGCAAAGCAGGTGTACGGCGCTTACCAACCAGATAAACCCACATTTCTTCTTCAATGCGCTCAACGGAATCAGTAGTCTTGTGAGGAAGAAGGACGATAAACTTGCCTTGTGCTATATTGATCATCTAAGTGATATTTTCAGATACATTCTCCAGAGTGAGCACAAAGGTTTGGTAAGGCTTGGTGAGGAACTTGATTTCGCGCGTTCTTTCAGCGAGGTAATGCAGGTAAGGTATGCCGGCAAGTGGGATGCCACGTTTGATGTGCCTGATGAATATATGGATCTATGTATTCCTGTACTTGCCCTCCTTCCATTGATAGAGAATGTCGGTGTGCATAATATGATTGACAGCGAACATAGAATGACCATACGCATCTATATGAACGAGAATAAGGAGTTAGTGGTGAGCAATCCTATATTCCCTAAGCAGTTCAAGCAGGATACTCACGGCACAGGACTAAAGAATCTAGAAAAGAGATTCCAGCTTCTTATGGATAAGAAGATACGTATTGAAAAAACTGCCACCGAATTTTCAGTTTTACTTCCTCTGAAAAAATAGCAATTTAGTTCCTTTTTTCCACGTTTTTTGTATATTTTACATCTTTTCTTGATAATTTTTTTAAGAAAATGTAAAAAAAGTAAAAAAAAATTGGAAAAATGAAAGAATATGTATATATTTGCAATCGATAAAGTTGTTTACAACAACGATAAGATACATCTATCTAATAACTCAAATCTGGCAAATCAAAAATATTAACCGATAAATGCCACGAATTTTAATATTAACCTTTAAAAAACATTGATGAATATGAAGAAGTTGTTTAACCTTGTTCCGATGATAGGTTTGTTCCTGAGTTTGTTCTGCCAGAATGCTCGGGCACAAGAGATCAACATGGTGGATGATAAGAACTACTACGAAATAGAAATGAGTGCTGACGGTCCATCACTAGTCGTAACAATAGACGGAATGCGTAAAGTTGCGGATTTTGAGCAAGGTTCTGGCCTCATGCCCAAATATCTCGGCAAATACAAGAACTCTCTCGTCTTCATGGATGAAGTTAGTAGAAAGCGTAGAAACATACTGGTGTTCCGACCTGTTGACGGCTATGTATGGCAGACTGCTTACGAGAACGAGCTGTGCAAGGGTACAGAAAGAGAAGAGTGCGTCATGTTCTATGGTGATACTGCCATAAAGGTTGAGTACAACAAGATGGGCGGTCCTAAGACCAAGTTCACTAAGCTCGACTCTAAATACAATGCCCTCAAGGGACACGTGATTTCCTCTTGTAGTGGTGAATTCATATCTGCCGACGAATAGTAGTTGCTATTAATCGGGCTTATAATCATAGATTCTTACAGGTATAAAATGTGAAATATGGTATCACAATTTGATACCATATTTCATAATTCCTTCGCCAAGCATCCCTTTGGGCATGAATTCCTTAAGGGTATCGGCGATGGTATTGAGCATACGCTGACGTATGTAGTCTTCCTTGATATACATTGACACCCGACGTTGCGACAGATAGTCACCTTCTATACGACGGACATTAGCGCGTTGCTGTTCACTAAGGAAAGGCAAATGCATTTCTGGAATGATGGTAAAACCACCATTCTCATCAACAATGCGTATAAGCGTGTCAATGCTGCCAGCTTCATAGATATGATTGCCTTTACTCCTTGCCTTGCAGAATGAGAAAGCACTATCGCGAAGGCATTGGGCATCCTTCATAATCCACATATTCTCATGTTCAAGGTTCTCTGGTTTGAAGACAGGCAACTTACGCCAGCAACTTTCTGAAAGATAAACAAGGAATTTCTCTGTGTATAGAGGAATTTCAAGTACTCCCACATGCTCATTTCCCGATATTGCAATACCTGCATCAATCTCTCCCTTGAGCAAGGCATCAATCATAAAGTCCGCTTTCAACTCTTTTATGGATAGTTCCACAGAAGGGTAGGAGTCACGATAATGCTTGATGAACTTAGGAAGAATGTAGGGGGCTATGGTTGGACCTACGGAAAGGCAGAACGTACCACCTATACGTCCTTTGTCTTCCGATACAATCTCACCGATTCTATCAACTTCCATCAATATGCTTTCCGCCTGTCGGATTATTTTCTCGCCAGCAGAGGTAGGAGTAACCGACTTGTTGGTTCGCTCAAAGATACGCAGATCAATTTCTTCTTCAAATTTTACAATCATAGCACTCAGCGTTGGCTGAGTGACATTACATGAATCAGCCGCTTTCGCAAAACTGCGAAAGCGGTTGACTGCTATTATATACCTGAGTTGCTGAAGATTCATTAGAAATTCTCTTCGTGAACCTCAAAGTATGATTGTGGATGTGCACATGTAGGACAGATGTCTGGAGCCTTAGTACCCACTACGATATGACCGCAGTTGCGGCACTCCCATACCTTAACCTCTGATTTCTCGAATACCTGAGCAGTCTCAATGTTCTTCAGAAGTTTGCGATAGCGCTCCTCGTGATGCTTCTCGATAGCAGCTACAAGACGGAACTTCTTTGCAAGCTCTGTAAAGCCTTCTTCGTCAGCAGTCTTTGCAAAGTTCTCATACATATCTGTCCACTCATAGTTCTCACCATTGGCAGCATCAAGAAGATTCTCGGCTGTTGTGCCTATGCCATTGTGAAGCTCCTTATACCACATTTTTGCGTGCTCCTTCTCATTCTCTGCAGTTTTGAGGAAGATAGCAGCCATCTGCTCAAATCCATCCTTCTTTGCGCGTGAAGCAAAGTAAGTGTACTTGTTTCGTGCTTGTGATTCACCTGCAAATGCAGCCTCGAGGTTCTTCTCTGTCTGCGTACCTGCATACTTGTTAGCCATAGTTCTAATGTTTTTGTAAAGTTATTAATTATGTTAAAGAAAATTGTGCTATTATCTTTTTGAGATCAGCAAGTCTGATAGTACCACTCTGACGCCAGATAGCCTCACCATCCTTGAAGAGCATGAATGTTGGTACTGACTGAATGCGATATTGCATAGAGATAGCCTCATTCTTATCTACGTCAATCTTGATGATGCGGATGCTATCGCCAAGATCCTCCTTAAGCTGCTCCAATACTGGGTGCATCATCTTGCAAGGTCCGCACCATGTAGCATAGAAATCAACAAGCGTCAACTGTCCACTCTTGATTATGTCATTGAAATTCTCCATAATTGTTTGTTTTTAAGATTGTTAATGAAAGTTCGATATCTAAAGTGAAAGGCAAAAGTTAAAGGACGAAAGTCGTTAGTCTTTGGTCTTTAGCCTTTGTTCTTTTCCTGATGCAAAGATACGAACTTAAATATAGATAAACGAATGTTTTTGTCTATGCAAGTATAGACATCATCTATACATAAATGATACAATGCCTCTCTATTCCTCTACAAAATTATGAATTTTAGTTGAAAAAACAAGAAAAACGACGAAAAAATACGATTAAAGGTAAAAAATACATGTATTTACTTGTTATCCGTTCCCTGGATTGGGAGGGAAATGGGATTTACAACGGATTTACAACAGTATTAGAACGGACTTACTTTATATCTTGTGAACATCAATTATCATCCCAGATTACAAGTGCAAAGTTATGCTATTATGTTTTTCTTGTCTTCTCAAATCTTTCATTCTTTCATACTTTCATTTCTAAAAAGGGTAAGGGTGCTTGGGCTTAAAAATACTCATTAATAATATTTTATTAATGACCTGAAGCCCGAGTTTTTGAATATTATATGTTTTGGAAGTGAAAGAATGAAAGAAATTCTTGACAATTACAAAGCTTTTCTGTTCTGCTAAATTGCATGAATCCATTTCTCTTTTTCGTCAAGAACACATTATTTTATTTAAAATTACGAAAAAATGTCGCAAAGACTTGCCAATTTGGCAGAAAATTTGTATCTTTGCATTCGTTTCGCATTTATGCGCTTGACAAAATAAAAGGATATGAAAACTCCATTACTCGGAATGACTCTCGCAGAACTCAAGGAAGTGGCTCGCTCCCTTGGAATGCCCGCTTTCACCGGCGGACAGATTGCGAAGTGGATATACGGCTCTCATGTGCGTGATATTGCCGAGATGACTAACATCTCAAAGGCTAATCGCGAAAAGTTGGCAGAGCAGTATTGCATCGGTGTAATGGAGAATATTGATGTCCAGTATTCGGTTGACGGTACTATCAAGTACCTGTTCCCTGTAGCTTCAGGAAAGTTCGTTGAAACCGTCTTCATTCCCGACAAGGATCGTGCAACTCTGTGCGTGTCATGTCAGGTGGGCTGTAAGATGAACTGCCTCTTCTGCCAGACTGGCAAGCAAGGATTTGAAGGTTCGCTTACAGCGGCTGACATCCTCAACCAGATCTATTCCCTTCCAGAGGCAGAACGCCTAACGAACATCGTGTTCATGGGACAGGGAGAGCCTATGGATAACCTCGACAACGTGCTTCGTGCAACTGAGGTATTGACGGCGGAGTGGGGATATGCCTGGAGTCCTAAGAGAATAACGGTGAGTAGCGTCGGTGTCCGCAACAAGCTGAAGCGATTCCTCGACGAGAGCGAATGTCATGTGGCAATAAGCCTGCATTCTCCAATTCCAGAACAGCGTGCAACGTTAATGCCCGCACAGAAGGGTATGGGAATTGAGGAGGTTGTAGAATTGCTAAGGCAATATGACTTCTCACATCAGAGAAGATTGTCATTTGAGTACATCGTCTTCGACGGATTGAATGACTCCATGACTCATGCCCGTGCAATAGTCAATTTGTTGAAGGGCTTGGATTGCAGAATAAATCTGATAAGGTTCCACCAGATTCCTGATGTGCCTTTGAAGACTTCTGATGAGAAGAAAATGGAGGTGCTGCGCGACTATCTCACACAGCATGGCATCTTTACAACGATAAGGGCATCCCGAGGGCAGGATATATTTGCTGCGTGCGGGTTGCTGAGTACAAAAAGGATGGAAAAATAACAGCCCCTCACCCGTCACTTTGTGACACCCTCTCCCCTAAGGGCGAGGGGAAAGTTAGTAAAATTCCACAAAAAGATTCCAAATAAGCGAAAAAAGTAATATCCCTTCCTCGCCCCTTGGGGAGAGGATGCCCATAGGGCAGGTGAGGGGCTATAAGTTTTTATATGATAGAACTAAACAAGAAAATACGCATAGCGATAGTGCTTGACGAGAATAACGCCCATGCACATGACCTCATACTCGAGACATTCCTTGAGCCTGAGATCTTGGATATGTTTACTCCTGTGGTGTACGGTTCTCTTCACATGCTGAAGCAGGAAAGCAGTCGCTTGCAGATAAGATATAATGCGCTGATCGTAGGCAATGCTTCACAGGCAGATCCCGATGCCCTTAACTTTGTTGATGTCTCAGGCCGTAATGTGGTAGAGGTCGTAAAGAGGGAGTTTGAGGCAGACTTGCTCGATGCGTTTGTCGTAGTGCCAATGTCAAGGGAGGTTGTGAACCAGCTTCGCAATGCCGTTATTCCTAATCCTGTAATAAAGCGCGAGATTAGCGATATGAAGGCTGTACCGTTGATGTGTACAAATCAGTTGCATGTTGCATACGTGGTTACTGATAATAATGATGTTGCAGGTATTACTACCGATAGCATCGAGGCAAAAGCACGTGTATTGCATAGCACATTGAGACGCGATCTCCGTCAGGATAATCCTCGTGTGGCTATCCTGTCGCTCAATCCTGAGATTATGCCTGATGAGAAGTCTATCGAGCTTCAGGTGATCGCTCCTGCTGTAAGCAAGCTCGTGAATACTGGTATTCCTGTGTTCGGTCCTTATGCTTATGCCGAATTCTTTGAGTCTGGCAAGCATCTCGACTTTGACGCAGTTCTTACAATGACACGCGAACAGGCACAGGCTCCTTTCCTTTCAATGTATGAGGGAAATGGTATTGCGCTTGCTGCTGGTATTGCTCCTTTGGTTATCTCTCCAGTAAAGATTGACGGTGATAACAATGCCACCGTTGATTCTTTCCGTGATGCTCTCTACACGACTATCGACGTATATCGCAGTCGTTTCTTCTTCGACCTGCCATATAAAAGTCCTCTGCCAAAGATGTATCACGAACGCCGTGAGGATGGCGAGAAGGTGCGCTTTGCCGTTAAGAAGCGTCCAGAGGATGGCGAGCAGAAGGAGTCAGCACCAAAGGGTGAGGCTGCAGAAAGTAATTCTGGCTCAGAGAAAAAGGAAGTTAGTAATTCATAATTGCCAAAGTAGGTAATTCATAATTTGTAATTAGTAACTCTTACGATATGAAGACCGTTGAACTTCAGGATATTAAGCGTCGATATAACATCGTGGGCAACTGCGATGCCTTGAATCGCGCTTTGGATGTTGCTATTCAGGTGGCATCCACGGATCTCTCCGTTCTCATCGAGGGCGAGAGTGGCGTAGGTAAGGAGATCATTCCACGTGTCATTCACGATTTGTCACCACGTCAACATGAACGTTACTTCGCAATAAACTGCGGTTCAATACCAGAAGGCACTATCGATTCTGAACTTTTCGGACATGAAAAGGGTGCATTTACGGGAGCCGTAGGAGAGAGCGAAGGTTACTTCGGTATAGCCAATAAGGGAACTATCTTCCTTGATGAGGTTGGTGAGCTTCCTATGGCCACACAGGCAAGGCTTCTCCGTGTGCTTGAAACTGGTGAGTATATCCGCGTAGGTGGTCAGTCAATAAGAAAGACCGATGTTCGCATCGTGGCTGCTACCAATGTAAATGTTCGCAAGGCAATAAGCGAGGGACGTTTCCGCGAGGATTTGTATTATCGTCTTAACACCATACCTATCCAGATGCCGCCTTTGCGTGATCGTGGTAATGATATCGTGCTCTTGTTCCGCCTTTTTGCCATGCAGATGGCAGAGAAGTATCGACTGCCTCGCATAGAATTGACAGATGGCGCAAAGCTTGTACTTATGAAGTATAAGTGGCCAGGAAACATCCGTCAGCTCAAGCATATCACAGAGCAGATGTCTGTGCTTTGTCGTGAGAGAATGGTGGACGAAGAGGAACTGAAGAAGTTCATTCCTGTTGATCCAGAGAGCACAATGCTTGCTCCGCTATCTTCAGGCGATAGCCATTCATACGAGAGTGAGCGTGAACTGCTTTATAAGATTCTCTATGATCTGAAGGGTAACGTGAGTGATCTTCGTCGTGAACTCAACGGACTTCGTGACAAGCTCGACAATCAGGCTACTATGCCACAGCAGATGCAGGGATATACTGGTTCTGCCCAGCAGATTCCACAAGGCTATGTGCCTAATATGCAGCAGGGGCAGCAATATCCTCCAACTGCCCAGCAAATGGAATATGCCGTTGCTGAGGAGGTTCAGGAACCAGAGGTTCTCAACATAACCGATGTTCGCCGTACCCTCTTGCAGAAGGCTTTGGATCGTAATGGAGGTAACAGAAAGAAGGCGGCTGCTGAGCTTGGAATATCAGACCGCACGCTTTACAGACAAATAAAACAGTATGGACTCAATGAAGACTAAGGCACCTTATTATAATATATTATGTCTTGTAGCTTGTGCAATCGTAACGCTCACAGCCCTTGTCTCATGTAGCGTATCATACAAGTTGAATGCTTCCAGCATCGACTATACAAAGACAAAGACCATTCAGATAGCAGACTTCCCAATCCGCTCTTCATACGTATGGGGACCTATGGGACCTATGTTCAACAACGAACTGAAGGATAAGTTTGCCAACAATACACGCCTCTCATTGGTGCGCAGCAACGGCGACCTGAAGATTGAGGGCGAGATAACACAGTATCAACAGAGGAATAAGTCGGTTGCTGCTGATGGATACTCTGCACAGACTGAGCTCTCAATGACCGTGAATGTCCGTTTCACTAATAATGTGAACCATTCAGAGGATTTCGAGAAGCAGTTTACTGCCACTTCCACCTACGAGACTACCCAGAGCCTCAATGCCGTTCAGGAACAGCTTGTGGAAGAGATGAGCAAAGATATCTGCGACCAGATATTCAATGCAACAGTGGCTAATTGGTAAAAAGAGTAAAGTAGAAAGTAGATAGCAAAACAGATAATTTTGAATATAACAGAACTCATAAAGCATCCAGAGCAGCTCAATAAGGAGACTCTCTACGACCTGAGAAGTCTGATAGCACTATATCCGTACTATCAGACGGCTCGTCTGCTCATGCTCAAGAATCTGTATCTGCTCCATGATCCTACGTTTGATGAGGAACTGCGTCGTGCAGCCGTGTATATCACAGACCGTAGGATGATATTCAATCTCGTGGAAGCTAACCACTATAAGGTAAAGCGTCCACAGGTACAGGTGCCAGAGGGCAACCGTACCGTTTCTCTTATCGATAACTTCCTTTCATCCATTCCTGCTGATATGGAGGAGAATGAAAATGAGAAGACTGAAGAGAAGGGACATCGCAGAAAGCCTACTGCTGCCGATGCAACCGTGGACTATATCTCATATCTTATTGCTACCGACTTCGAGGAAGAAACCAGCGAGGAAGAGACCAATGAGCCAGAGATGAAGGGACAGGACCTTATCAATGACTTCATCAATAATGATGGTCGCTTCAGATTAAAAGAGAAACCTGAGTATAAGCCTGAGGTTTCAATAGAACCGGAAGACAGCGAAAAACTGCCTGCAGATGAGTATTTGACCGAGACTTTGGCCGGAATTTACATAAAACAAGGCAAATATTTGAAGGCTTTAGAAATTATTAAGCGTTTAAATTTGAATATTCCGAAAAAAAATGCTTACTTTGCAGATCAAATCCGCTTTCTCGAGAAACTCATCGTCAACAGCGGACAGAAAAAATAGGGCTAAAAACGAAAGTTCAAGACCCAAATTTTTTGCTTCTCGTCATTCGCCTAAAAGAAAATAAATAACAAATCATTAAATTATAATTTAAATTAAAGATGTACACTTTATTCGTAATTCTGATTGTCCTGGCATCATTCTGTATGATTGGTATCGTACTGATCCAGGAGTCAAAGGGCGGCGGTCTCGCCAGCGCTTTCAGTAGCGCAAACTCTTCTTTTGGCGTTCGCCAGACAACAAACTTCATCGAGAAGACCACTTGGACTCTCGCTGCTGCTATGGTTATCATCAGCGTTATCTGTGCATACGTTGCACCTAATGCTACCAGTGAGGGCAGTGTAATCGAGAAGGCTGCTACTGAGCAGAGCACAACAAACCCTAACAACGTTCAGGGCTTCGGTGCAGCTCCTGCTGCTGACGCTCAGGCTCCTGCTGCAACTCCAGCTGCTCCAGCAGAGGAGAAGAAGTAAGAGACACACCTTAAAAAGAAACATTGGGCGCAATGTTGTGAGGAAATCGCGATTCCTTATGACATTGCGCCCTTTTCTAAGAAATTAAGAGATTAAAAATTAAGATATTAATAATTAACCATGCCTTTTCGCAATCCGGCTCCCTCCCTACGGGGGAGGGCGGGGGGAGAGGCCACTATTTTTCTATTAAATCATGACAACTATTATCGTTATCGCAGCTGTAGTGATCATCGCTTTGATCCTCATCAGCATGTACAACAACCTCGTAAAGCTTCGTAATAACCGCGAGAACGCATTTGCTAACATCGACGTTCAGCTCAAGCAACGTTATGACCTCGTACCACAGTTGGTTAGCACCGTAAAGGGATATGCTACCCACGAGCGTGAACTTCTTGAGAAGGTAACAGCCGCTCGTTCTGCTTGCATGAACGCAACTTCTATCAACGACCGTGTTCAGGCTGATAATGCCCTTGGTGCTGCTCTTTCTGGTCTTCGTGTGGCAGTAGAGGCATATCCAGAACTCAAGGCTAACCAGAACTTCCTCCAGTTGCAGAATGAGCTTTCTGATATCGAGAACAAACTTGCTTCTGTTCGTCGTTTCTTCAACTCTGCTACCAAAGAGCTTAACAATGCCGTTCAGAGCTTCCCAAGCAACATCATCGCTGGTATGTTCGGCTTCAAGAAAGAGCCAATGTTCGAGATTCCTGCAAGCGACCGTGCTGCTCACGAAAAGGCTCCAGAGATCAAGTTCTAAATGAAGTTTCGCAAGCTTAACTTCATGAGGTTATAAGGTTTGGAGGTTGTAGGTTAAAAGGTCAGTTCTGTTAATGGCATTCCGACCTAAGAACCTAAAACCTTTAAACCTTATAACCTCAACTTGAGCTATGCGAAAGTTGAATAAAGTTCTAAATGAAATACGTAGGACTTCAGACACAGATTACACGCAACAACCAGCTTAGTGTGCTGTTGCTCATCGCCTTCCCATGCATACTCTTGGCTATGCTGTGGGTGTTCATCGCTGCCTTGAACTATTTCGGCAACGGGACATACGACCAGTATGGTGAGGTGCAGCATTTCATGGAGCCAGAGGTTGTGAATATGTCGTTTACTCATGCTGCTCCATGGCTTGTCGGTGGAGTAGGGGTGTGGTTCGCTATTGCATATTTCGGCAACACTTCCATGGTGAAGCACGCTACTGGTGCTCGTTCACTTGAGCGTAGGGAGAATCCACGCGTCTATAACATCGTGGAGAATCTCACTATGGCTTGTGGTATGGATATGCCGAAGATAAATATCATTGACGATCCACAGCTTAATGCCTTTGCTTCTGGTATTGACAAGAATTCATATACTGTTACCGTAACAACAGGGCTTCTGAATCTTCTTGATGACGAGGAACTTGCAGGCGTTATCGGTCATGAGCTTACGCATATCCGCAACCGTGATACCCGTCTTTTGATTACGAGTATCGTATTCGTGGGTATTCTCGCCACTCTTTCCTCTCTCGTCTGGAATTTGTTCCAGCGTAACCTCCTTTGGGGCTCTCTTTCAAACAGGAACAGGAACGAGAAGAACAACGGACTTGGCATAGTCGCCATACTCGGTATTGCAGCCGTGATCTGCTTTGTGGGCTATTTCTTCACTATGATTACCCGCTTTGCCATTTCTCGTAAGCGTGAGTATATGGCTGATGCTGGAGGTGCAGAGCTTTGCGGAAATCCTCTTGCTCTTGCCTCTGCCTTGCGTAAGATAAGCGGTAATCCTGGTCTTCAGAATGTAAAGCGTGATGATGTAGCACAGCTTTTCATCATTCATCCTCAGTCTTTTGCAGAAGGCCTTTCAAGCTTCTTCTCAGGATTGTTCGCTACACATCCAGATACAGCAAAGAGGATCGCTATTCTGGAACAATTCTAAATACCCACCCCCTTATCCCTCCCATAAAGGGAGGGGAGTAATTACATTTGGTCGTTACAAGGGGATAGGGATATTAGGAATAAATAATTGTTAGTTATACTATCTACTCCCCTCCCTTTATGGGAGGGGTAAGGGGGTGGGTCTTTCTATGAATTTCTTTCTTATCTTTCTCGGCTCTGGCATAGGAGGCGTATGCAGATGGGCGCTTAGCAGTTGGCTAAACGGTCAGCATCCATACGGCACATTCCTTTGCAACATTCTCGGATGCTTCGTGTTTGGCTTGCTGACAAAACTTTCACCCGGAGATGCCCAGATGAAACTATTGCTCACAACAGGCTTTTGTGGCGGTTTCACCACTTTCTCCACATTCATGAACGAAAGCCTCTTCATGCTCCGTGGCGGACAACTCTTTGTTGCTCTTGCTTATATGACTATAAGTCTTGTACTTGGCCTCACTTGTGCATGGTTAGGGTACAACATCGTGAGATGACCAACAGTTAATCCTATGTAAGTCTTATGTGAATCTTATGTAACTCTTATTTTCCGCCCATTCTTAGGAACGGATTTATAACGGTTTTGAAACGGACCAGGAACGGAGGTAAAGCGAAGGCAGAACGAAGGCATAGCGAAGGATGTAATAAGGTACTTTTTTGATTGGTGTAATACTCTTGAAATTAAAAAACAAAAAAGTTTTTCAAGGGGGTATTACACCAATTGTTGTTATGTGTAATATTTGTGTTGATTATCAACGTGTTAGATACGGTGTAATACCCTTGAAAGTATTACACCATTTCAGACGGTTTGGTGTAATACTGGTGTTATACTTTCGGGGGTATTACACCAAGGCAAACGAATTGACATACAATTATTTAACGCACTCAAAACACCAAAGATGTAATACTCGGCGTTGAAAACTTTTTTCAAAAAGTATTACATAGACTATTACACCGTGTTCGACGATATTCTCTGCTTGTATTTATTGAAAACTGCGTGATTGTAGAAGCTCTGAAGGAGCGACACCTAATAGGGCAGTCCGTTAGGGCTGTTACAAATGGATGATATTAGGAAATGAGGTCTGTAGGACCGACACCTAAAGTCATAGTTTACAGGTGTCGCACTTTCAGCGCTCCATTAACTACACATCTACATAATAACAGCCCTTACGGACTGCCCTTTTAGGTGTCGGACTTTCAGCCCTCGCAGTCTTTTTATTCATCGAATTCACGTTATATAACCTTTTACCTTTACAAATAAGGATTGACTATAAAAGTGATTCTTTTCTTTCAAAATGGGAAATAGAAATATTTGCAAATATCAAAATAAAACAGTACTTTTGTGGCGGCAAATTTTCCTACCACTCGTTTAATCACAAAATTAACAGACCAAAATATTTATGGCAAAGAGAAAGACATTACTGGATAATTTCCAAGAGATAATTGATAGTGGCGATTTTGAGGCATTTACAAATGTATTTGAAAAATGCGAGATTACTGCTACCGATAAAGGTAAGACGACTCGTAATGCCTTGTCTTATAGGAGTCTTACGCCCAAGCATATTCAGTTTCTTGTGGATAGAGGCTTGGATGTTAATGCTGATTGCGGATTTGGGAAACCTGCCATTGATTTTCATGCCAGTAACAAAGAGAGTATTGATTGTCTTATTAAGAATGGGGCAGATGTAAATCTTGTCTCTGGTTTTCTGGGCACTCCACTTGCAAGAGCATGTTTTTCAAATAAAGCACAAGCTGTAAAAAATCTTCTGGAGGTTGGAGCTTCGGTTAAAATTGCAGAAGAATGTATTGGAATTTCATTGTTGGATGAGACTTTGCGACCATGTTCGAATATCGCAATCATAGATGTTCTCGAAATATCAAGAATGTTGATAGCTCAAGGGTGTAAGTCTACAGATAAAACGAAGATGCTTGTACGGGAAATTGGCGAAAGATTTGAGTTTTATAGAGAAGAGTTTAACCCGTCATCGGTAAATGAATATAGTGACGCTTTGAATGAACTCTATAAATTGTATGACGTTGAGCCTGTTTCTCGAATAATTAAGCACGATGGTAAGAGTGCTATTGCAGTCAAGGGTAAAATATGGCAAGAGCAATATAATGAACTGTGGAAAATGTTAGTTCCTGCAAGTGGTTCTGCTGAAACCGTACAGGGAGAAATGATTCGCGTCGTAGGTATGATATCTCATGAGATATTGGATAATGGAGGACTCAATTGGGATAACAGACACAAACAGTTGTTGTCTTCTTTGTCAAAACTCTTAAATCCGAATATGGGATGGGATAAAAAACTTGTTGCGGAAGCGACTGGCATTATCGGGAAAATTACTCCATCTACATCTAAAGCAATGATTGATAGGTTGGTGGAAATAATAGTGAAATGCGTTGTTGGTAATCCTAAACCGATAAAACTTACTGATATTGAAAGTTTACAAAAGAAAGATAGTTCCAAAGGTTTAATATCAAGAATCAAATCATTATTCAAATGATTTTCCTCTATTGCAAATTCTCTTTTATTCCCTTATTCCTCCTAACCAAACTCGGTGAAAATCCCATTCAGAATAAGACTTAGATGGGAGTTGCACCGAGTTTGGTTAGGAATATCATGGGAGATACATGCTTGACAATTCTAAGATAACGGCATTTTTTACAATCTTTTATACTTTTTCTTTTTGTTATCCCGATATTTTTTTATATCTTTGCATTCGCAAATAAGATGGGGTGCCTGAAATTCCCCTAAAAGGGGAAGGTGAGAGTGCAAAATCTGTTTGCTTCGGGCGAATATATTTCGTTTTTGAGAATTTAATAACAAAATAACTTAAACAAAAGTAAAATCTAATGAGTTTGAAAATTGTTGTACTTGCTAAGCAGGTACCAGACACTCACAACGTAGGACCGGACGCGATGACTCCAGAAGGAACCATCAACCGTTCTGCTTTGCCAGCTGTCTTCAACCCAGAGGATCTCAACGCTCTTGAGCAGGCTCTCCGCCTCAAGGAGCAGTTCCCTGGTTCTACTATCTCTGTCGTTACAATGGGACTTCCTAAGTCTGCTGAGGTAATCCGTGAGGCTCTTTACCGTGGTGCAGACAAAGGTTATGTGGTAACTGATCGCCCTCTCGGTGGTGCTGATACTCTTGCTACATCATACACCCTCGCACAGGCAATCAAGAAGATCGGTGACTTTGACATTATCCTCGGTGGTCGTCAGGCTATTGATGGTGATACTGCTCAGGTAGGTCCACAGATTGCTGAGAAGCTTGGTCTTACTCAGGTTACATACGCTGAGGAAATCATTTCTCTCGACGAGGCTGCTAAGAAAATCGTCATCAAGCGTCATATCGACGGTGGTGTTGAGACCGTAGAGGCTCCACTTCCACTCGTTGTTACAGTAAACGGTAGTGCTGCTCCTTGTCGTCCACGTAACGCTAAGCGCGTTATGAAGTACAAGAAGGCAACAGTTGCAGCTGAGCGTAGTGCAGAGGAACAGGAGGCATACGCAGAGCTTATCGCTCGTAAGCCTTACCTAGACATCACACAGTGGGGTGCTGTTGATATTGACTGCGATCCAAAGCAGATTGGTAAGGCTGGTTCTCCAACCAACGTGAAGGCTGTTAAGAACATCGTGTTCAAGGCTAAGGAGTCACGCACACTTACTGGTTCTGACGAGGATATCAACAACCTTATGGTAGAACTTATTAACGAGAAGATTATTGGTTAATTATGAATAACGTATTTGTATATTGCGAAATTGAAGGCACAACCGTAAAGGATGTTGCTCTTGAGCTCCTTACTAAAGGTCGCAAGCTTGCCAATACTCTTGGCGTTCAGTTGGAATGTATCATAGCTGGTTCTGGTCTTAATGGCGTTGAGAATCAGGTTATTAAATATGGTGTAGATAAGGTTCACATCTTTGATGCTGAAGGCCTTTTCCCATACACTTCAAATCCTCACACAGCTCTCGTTGTTAATCTCTTCAAGGAAGAGAAGCCACAGATCTGCCTCATGGGTGCTACCGTTATTGGTCGTGACCTTGGTCCTCGTGTAAGTTCTGCTCTCTTCAGCGGTCTTACAGCTGACTGTACAGAGCTTGAGATCGGTGACTTCGATATGAAGGTGAAGAATGAGGCTGGTGAACTTGTAAACAAGCACTACGAGCAGCAGCTTTACCAGATTCGTCCTGCTTTCGGTGGTAACATCGTTGCTACTATCGTAAACCCAGAGCATCGTCCACAGATGGCTACTGTTCGTGAGGGTGTGATGAAGAAGGAAGTTCTTGATGAGAACTACAAGGCAGAGGTTATCCGTCACGACGTTGCAAAGTACGTGCCAGAGACTGAGTATGTAGTAAAGGTTCTTGACCGTCACGTAGAGCAGGCAAAGCATAACCTCAAGGGCGCATCTATCGTTGTAGCAGGAGGTTACGGCGTTGGGTCAAAGGAAGGCTTTGACATGCTTTTCGAGCTTGCTAAGGAGCTTCACGCAGAGGTTGGTGCTTCTCGTGCTGCTGTTGACGCAGGTTGGATTGACCACGATCGTCAGATTGGTCAGACAGGTGTAACCGTTCGTCCAAAGGTTTATATCGCTTGCGGTATCTCTGGTCAGATTCAGCACATTGCCGGTATGCAGGACGCAGGTATCATCATCTCTGTAAACAGCGATCCTGATGCTCCAATCAACACAATCGCAGACTATGTAATCAATGGCACAGTGGAAGAGGTAGTTCCAAAGCTTATTAAGTATTATAAGGAGAATAACAAGTAAAATGGCAAATTTCTATACAGACAATCCAAATATCAAGTTCTACCTCACACATCCGCTTGTAAAGCATATCGTAGAACTGAAAGAACGTAATTTCGCCGACAAGGATAAGTATGACTATGCTCCTGAGAACTTCGAGGATGCTATGGACAACTACGAGCGTGTGCTCGAACTTGCCGGTGACGTAATGGCTAATGTCGTTGCACCAAATGCAGAAGCTGTTGATGCGGAAGGTCCTCATCTTGAGAACAACCGTATGATCTATGCTTCAAAGACATACGAGAACCTTGACGCTACTATCAAGGCAGGTCTTAACGGTGTTACTATGCCACGTCGCTACGGCGGTCTTAACTTCCCAATGGTTGTTTATGGTGCCATCAACGAGATGGTAGCTACAGCAGATACAGGTTTCGAGAATATCTGGTCGCTTCAGGATTGTATCGAGACTCTCTATGAGTTCGGTAACGAGGATCAGCGTCAGCGTTACGTTCCACGTGTCTGCGAGGGACAGACAATGTCAATGGACCTCACAGAGCCAGACGCAGGTTCTGACCTTCAGAGCGTTATGCTCAAGGCTACATACGACGAGAAGGAGGACTGCTGGCGTCTGAATGGCTGTAAGCGCTTCATCACTAACGGTGACTCTGACATCCACCTCGTACTTGCTCGTTCAGAGGAAGGCACACGCGACGGTCGTGGTCTCTCTATGTTCATCTATGACAAGAACCAGGGTGGTGTGGATGTTCGTCGTCTTGAGAACAAGCTCGGTATCCACGGTTCACCAACCTGTGAGCTCGTATATAAGAACGCAAAGGCAGAACTCTGCGGTGACCGTAAGCTCGGTCTTATCAAGTATGTAATGGGCTTGATGAACGGTGCTCGTCTTGGTATCGCAGGTCAGAGTACTGGTGTATCTCAAATGGCATACAACGAGGCTCTCGCATACGCTAAGGATCGTAAGCAGTTCGGTAAGGCTATCATCGAGTTCCCTGCCGTTTATGATATGCTTGCAATCATGAAAGCAAAGCTTGATGCAGGACGTTCATTGCTCTATGCTACAAGCCGTTACGTTGACGTGTATAAGATTCTTGAGGACATCGAGCGCGAGCGTAAGGCTGAGGGTGGCAAGCTTACTCCAGAGGAGCGTAACGAGTGCAAGACATTCTCTAAGCTTGCTGATGCCTTCACTCCAGTTGCCAAGGGTATGACTTCTGAATATGCTAACCAGAATACATACGATGGCATTCAGGTTCACGGTGGTTCTGGCTTCATGCTTGAGTATGCTTGTCAGCGTCTCTATCGTGATGCTCGTATCCTTTCTATCTATGAGGGTACAACACAGCTTCAGACTGTTGCTGCTGGTCGTTACATCACAAACGGTTTCTACGGCTCAGTTATCGCTGATATGCTCCAGACAGGTCAGGCTCCTGCAAGCGTAGGTACAGAGGACTGGTGTGCTGCTGAATATCTCCCACTCAAGGAGAAGTGCGCTAAGATGGCTGAGAAGTACAACGAGGCTGTTGCTTACGTTAACGCTCAGAAGAATGATGAATTCAAGGATTTCGTTATCCGTCACCTCTACGAGATGGCTGCTGATATCATCATGTCACTCCTTCTCATCGGCGATGCAAGCAGGGCTCCAGAGCTCTTCAATGAGTCTGCTAAGGTTTACAACCGTTATGCAGCATCAGAGATTGAGCGTCATTACAGCTTCGTAATGAGTGCTTCTGCTGATGATCTGGCTGACTATCGCAAGTAAATCCAACCAATTTAAGAATAAATAGTAGAGGCTCGTCATCGTAATGGTGACGGGCTTTTACATTCTGAAATAGATGTTCCGAAGACTTCCACATACCAATCTTCCAGCCTTTCTATGGCGACTATGGGGTAATTCATATATTGCTCAATCCATAGTAAAGCTTGGTATTCCCATAATCATCGGACAGTTGGGTTCTATTGCCCAGCAGTTTGCCGATACGATTATGGTAGGGCAGTATGGTACTATGGAACTTGCAGCAGCAGGCTTTGTGAACAACGTCTTCAACTTCGTCATCTATTTCATGCTTGGCATTTCGTATGCCTCCACACCTGTCATAGGGGCTTTATACGGCAAGAAAGACAATCGAGGGGTTGCACAATCGCTTATTGACAGTATAGTAGTGAACTTCCTGTTCAGTATCGTAATAGTGGCATTGCTGATACTTCTATACTTCAATATCGGCATTCTGCATCAGCCAGAGGAGATAATGCCATACGCTTTGCCATATTTCCTTATTATCACCGTTTCAATGCCTTTTATGGCAGTATTCAACGCGCTAAAGCAATATTCTGATGCGGTAGGAGAGACAAAAGTACCGATGTGGATAATGCTTGGAGCAAATGCTTTGAACATACTCCTCAACTTGCCATTGATCTTCGGTCTTAATTGGGAATTTTCAATTCTAAATTCAAAATTTTCAATTGACATAGCCCCGATGGGACTATTTGGAGCTGGAATAGCAACACTCATCTCACGTATTCTTGCCGTTGTAGCCCTTCTAATTGCAATTGCAAGGTTGAGTAAATACAGGGAAATAAAACCTTCAGTAAGTACACGACCTGAAATGCACAGGATGAAGCAACTGTTGTTTCTTGGATTTCCTATCAGCATCCAACTCGGTTTGGAAGCCTCTTCATTCAATATTTGCGCGATTTTCATGGGATGGCTTGGTGCAATACCACTTGCTGCCCATCAGATAATGTGCACTATCTCTACTCTCTGTTTCCAGATTGTATATGGCATAGGAGCCGCTGCAAGTGTGTTGATAAGTCAATTCCGTGGGGTAGGCGATTGTCATAATGTCCGTAGAACGGCAAATACGGCATTCTTTATCGGCATAACGCTTATTCTCTTGATGATAGGAGCTATACAGATATTCCGATATCTGCTTATATCATGCTTCACAACAAGCGAGGAAGTCGTTTCTGTGGTATTATCCCTTATACCATGCTTCTTTATCTATCAGTTTGGCGACTGTATGCAGATAACCTTTGCTAATGCCCTTAGAGGTATTGCAGAAGTAAAGAAACTGATGCTCTACGCATTTGTCTCGTATGTCATAGTCAGTATTCCACTCAGCTATGTCTTCGCCTTCATATTCGGTTGGGGTGGAGTAGGAGTGTGGATGGGAATGCCATTCGGACTCACCACAGCAGGCTTCCTTTTCTATTTCGAATTCCGTTCAAAAATCAATAAATTGTAAATGGTAAACTCAATATTATCAAAAGATAAAGACCCGATGGGTGCGGCAATTCTCGACTATCAGACCACAGGAAAGTCAGACACTCTCCGTATTCTGTCTTCCATGTTCGATGAAGACGAGATGCCTGTTTCACATCTTTTCCGTAGTCTTCGAGATATGCCCTTACTTGAAAGAAAGGCACTTGAACTATCAAGGGGAAAGATACTCGATGTCGGGGCAGGAGCAGGATGTCATGCCCTTGCATTACAGAAGCAAAACAAAAATGTAACAGCTATTGATATTTCTCCTTTAAGCTGTGAGGCTATGCTTAAACGTGGCATTAGTAATGTGCAGTGTGTCAATCTTTTCGATAATAATTTCAAAGGATGTTTCGATACTATTCTTCTATTAATGAACGGCACAGGAATAGCAGGAAAGATCAGTAACCTTCCAAAGCTTTTCAAACGTCTAAAAGAAATCCTTGCACCTAATGGTCAGATACTCATAGATTCCTCAGACTTGAAGTATATCTACGAGAATGAGGACGGCTCTTTCGATATCGACCTTAACGGAAACTATTACGGAGAGGTTGACTATCAGATGGTTTATAAAAATATAGAAGGAGAACCTTTTGATTGGCTCTATGTTGATTTTCTTTTGCTATCCACAATTGCCGAATCCAACGGGCTTCATGCACAACTCATAGTTGAGGGCGAACATTACGACTACCTCGCAAGGTTAACGCTGTAGAGTCTATTAGAAACTAACATTCCTTGATATACATATTTCTGACATAGCCACGACGTTCAAACACCGTTTGTAACGTGAAACTATCCTTCTGCATAAGGTGATTACTTATGTTGTCAGGATGAGCTGTGGCAAGGAGAAAATCAAGATCAAGGCTATGTATTATGCCCTTTAGGGATGCCCAGAGTTTGCTCATCACACCTGTTCGGCGAAGATCTGGTCTCACCATAGCCTCTCCAATCTCGGCTCCTTTGAGCAAATGAAAACGCTCTGGCAGTACGTCTGCATAGTCGTGAATATCATGAAACAAGCCAAGGGTTGCAACAAGCGTATTGCCGATGAATGCACCTAAAACGACATTCTCGCTATCGTCACGGAATGTCACTTCGGCCTCTTCCTCGGTCATAGGGATAAGCCAATCCTTGTTTTCCAATGTTTCAACCACAACTTTGGATAGTTGAAAGAATGCCTCTCTGTCTGAGGGCGTTAGTTTTCTTATTATCATTATACTGTTTTAAAGTCCTACAAAATAGCTTTTTAGTGATTCTATATAGTTCTGCATAGCCTCGCGTCCATAATCCGTCATACTACAGAATGTGCGGGACTTAACGCCAACGGGAACCTTCTCTACGACTATATATCCAGCTGATGACAACTTGTCTATCTGAACGCTTAGATTGCCTGCCGTAGCTTCTGTTTTCTCTTTCAGATAGACGAAATCCGCCCTTTCCACCGTTAGGAGAATACTCATTATAGCCAGTCGTAACTGACTATGCAGCAAAGGGTCAAGTTCTTTCATATAACCAACTCTCCATTCTTCACTTTATTGTTGAGATAATAGCCAGGTAGAATCAATGAAGCGCCCAAAATAAGTGCCATAAACAGTTCTGTCTCTGGATAAGCCAATATTTCCATAAACTTATCTGGATATATGATTGAAAAATACATATATATGAAAATTCCAGCAATACCACCTACAGCAGTAGATCTTATCTTATAGACAGCAAACGTAAATCCAGCAGCAATAGCACTAAACAATATCATTACAAGATACATTGATGCAAGACTCGCAATGCTATAATTCAACAATTGTTGGGCGATGAAATACAAGCCATAGCCTCCAAACGCAATAGCCACTATTTCCCACATACAATTAATGGCATGATCTATATGCGTAACAGCTTTATGTTTATGTACATTAATAAGTTGTCTGATGAATGGTACTAAATATCCACATGCCCCAATCAGAAATGTCACCCAGTTGGGTACTATACCATTAAACACCCACTTTATCAAGAAAATAAAGATACAAGAAGCCACAGAAGAACATCCCCACCATAGCAGATTATTACCAGGCTTAGAGTCTTTCTCCGTCTTTGTTTCTTCAATCATGCGAGAGATTAGTTCAAAACTCTCTTTCTCGCTCATGTTTTTTTCTTCCATATTTCTTCTTTGGTTTTAGTCTCCCTAAATAGTGTAGGGGAGAGGTTAAGTATAATTTTGATGCAAAGATAGGTTGGTTTATTTTATAAACCAAATATTTCCACAAAAATTTGGTAATTTTTAACTTTAGTTTATAAAATAAAACAGCAATTCAATATTTATACATTTTAAAAAAGCTATTTATGCTTTACTGGTTCTATATGAAGCATGATATGTGTGCCATTGCCAAATTCATTTCTAAGGGCACGCTCGATAGCGGTAGCATGATTATGCGATTCCTCAAGACTGATGTCACCAGGAAGACGTAGGTGCATCTCAATGGCGATGATACTACCAATACGACGAGTATGCAGATTGTGGATATCGCTTACTAATTTATCTTGATATACAATATCCTCTATCTTATCTTCAGTTTCCTTAGGCAAACTCTCTTCAAGTAATTCTCCCGAAGCCTGACGCAGAAGTCGGAAGGCCGTGATAAAGATAAGTACGCTCACAACAACGGCTGCGATAGGGTCGAGCACAACCCAACTGTTACCAAGCAATACAGCACCACCTATACCGATAGCGGTGCCAATTGACGAGAAAGCATCGCTGCGATGATGCCATGCATTTGCTTCGAGAGCCTTAGAATCCACTTCAAGTGCAACTTTCTTTGTAATGCGGAAAACCCACTCTTTCAACAATATACTTACTACGGCAGCAGCAAATGCTATCATCTCGGGCGACTCGATGTTTTCACCATTTATCACGGCTATAATCTTCTCTATACCATTCCAGCCAAGCATGATGGCTACCACTACCAAAGCCATGCCGATGATGGATGTAGCTACGGTTTCATATTTTCCATGCCCATAGTCATGATCTTTGTCGGCAGGTTTGCTACTGAGTTTTACGAGCACGATCACAACGATATCTGTGAGGAAATCGCTGAGTGAATGTACGGCATCAGCTATCATTGCAGCAGAATGTCCGAGTATTCCAGCCACAAATTTCATTATGAGCAGAATCATATTCACGATACTGCCAGTAAGTGTAACTCTGTATATCTTTTGATCGCGTGTAAGCATAGATAGTTTATCTTTTGGAAATACAAAAGTACTATATTTAAGCGATAAAATGGCTAAAAATGCGATTTTTTTCGCCTTTATTATGAATTTCTTCGCAAAAATATTGTTGTTACGATTTTTTATTATTACTTTTGTATTACTTTTTAGGAATTATATAACCCAACGTTTATGACTAACAACCAAATCGCTCATTTCCATGGAATAGACATTATGCGCTCGATGGCATGTATTATGGTACTTGTCATTCATGCCTGTGAATGTTATTACATCAGTAATTTCTATTCAACAGGAAGCGTTGAAACCCTTAACATTGCCCAATGGCATGATGAAGCCTTATGGGCAGGTATAATAGGTTCGGTATGCCGTTGCTGCGTACCTCTCTTTGTCATGATATCAGGCTTTCTGCTACTTCCAATGAATCATCGCATGACAATGACATTGTTCTATTTTAAACGTGTTAAACGGGTATTGATACCTCTATTTATATGGACGGTGATATATGCCTTCTATTCAGCTTTCAAATATGGCTATGAGCTGCACACACTTGACGACTACGCAGTATATATAATGAGTAAGGTGTGCTGTTTCTTCGTGAATTTCCCATCGGAGATAGGACATCTATGGTATCCTTATATGTATATAGGTCTGTGCCTCTTCATTCCGATTCTCTCACCTTGGGTGGAACGTGCTACGAAAAACGAGATGCACGTTTTCCTTGGATTGTGGTGTGTAAGCCTGTTGTTGCCTTATATTCATTTGTTGTGGCCTGAGGTGTGGGGAGAATGCTATTGGAATACGGACGGTATTCTTTACCATTTCAGCGGTTTCATCGGTTATCTTATCGCTGGAGCCTACTGCCGTAAGTTCTTGTATAACAACGAGGAAAAGTATATTGGCAAGGGCTTGGTCATTGCCATTCACGGTTACGCCCTCACTCTTGGTGGTTTTATATATCAGTTGAATAACCTCAAACCTGAGGAATTTAATTATAGCTGTTATTTTCAGAATTTTGAGGTCACTTGGATGTTCAACAATATTTCCATCGGACTTCTTACTATAGGCGTGTTCCTGATGCTCTTCAAATTGCCGATAAAGAGCCTTCCAAACATTATTCACGATTTTTCGCGTCTAAGCTACGGAATATATCTTTGTCATATAGTGTTCCTGACATGGTTCTATGAGACATTGATTAGTGATACACTCTTACCTACAGCATGTAAGATCCTCACTATCGCTGTGCTTACAATTGTCTCATCATATCTTCTTATTAAGGCACTCAGCTATCTGCCAAAGAGTAAGTGGGTGGTAGGAAATTAATTTTCGGTTTATTTTGCCATATGCACTATACTTCCTGCAATCATTATCACGATAAGAATGATGATTACGGCAAGGAGAATACACATCCATTTGAGCCATTTTAGCAAGCGCTCAACTTTTCCATTGGCATTTATTCCAAATTGCTGGAGGCAGTTTAGGGCGGCTGACGATGTTATGAGCATATCGTCAAGCCATCCTACAAACGGAAAGTCAGGAATAAAATCTGCTGGAATTACATCATATATAATTGTTGCACCAAGCAGAATGAGTGAAGTTATCTGTTTACGTGTCATACTTTTACTTTATAGACTATTCTGAAACTGCCTTCATTATAGCTGGTGCTTGTAATCTTGAAGGTACCTATCTCTTTTGTTGATTTCACATGACTTCCGATGCAAGCACAGATGTCATAGTCACCAATTCGAACGATACGAAGGGTTTCGCTTGCATCCTCTGGCAATTTATCGAGCACGACACCTTCGGGAATGTTATCACGGGTAACAAACTCGAAAGTGACTGGTAAATCATGTGCTATAAGTTCGTTAATCCTATGCTCAATCTCTGCCACTTGTTCTGAGGTCGGGCAGGGGTTGAGATTATAATTTATCTTCGATTTCTTACGCTCTATATGAGCATTCTTTGAACGCTCACAGCCAAACATTCTAATCATTGTCTGGTTAAGAAGATGTTCCGCTGTATGTGCAGGTTCATATTCCTGCTTGTTATGCTCGTTTAATATCGGTTCTTTTTCCATATATATCTTTGCATTATTCTTTCAAAGTACGGATATAGTGTGTTTCTACAAGCTGCTCCTTTATCTTCGGAGAGCCAAATTGCTCCATGCCAAGGCGGAGGCTCTTTATCATGAAAGCCATATTAAGTCCCAACTGTCGCATTGTCTGCATACCTTCCTCATCCAGAATTACCTCTCCTGGTGATGTACCATGTGCTATAGTCCAGTATTGTGACGGAACAACAGGCATATTGGTCTTTAGAAAGTATTTGTTGAGCACGTCCATTGTAGCCGTTGCACCACCACGTCGAGCAACAGCCACAGAAGCTCCAACCTTCATAATCCAGTTCTTATGAAGAGTAGAATAGAAAAGGCGGTCGAGAAGCGAGAGCAGAGTGCCTGATGCAGAAGCAAAATACACGGGTGAACCAATCAGGAGTCCATCGGCAGAATCCATCTTTTCTGAGATCTCGTTCACGATGTCATGAAAACAGCATTCGTTTGTGTCCCAACATTTATTACAGGCAATACAACCATGTATCTGACGATGTCCAACGTGTATCCATTCAGTTTCTATGTCATGGAGGTTAAGAGTATTTTCAACCTCATGTAAGGCTGTAGCTGTATTGCCTTCAGCCTTAGGACTTCCGTTTAGTATTATAACTTTCATTTTCTTTGTTAGGGTTTAGAATAATTATTTACAAGTATATGTGAATCTGCGTATCTGTGCATGAGATAAGGTGGTACGAAATCCAAAATATCCACAGGTAAGTGGGGTAGGGTCTTGGTACTCTGCAATAACCTCACCATCTATTATATATTGCACGCATCCGTTAATTTGTTCAAGACGAATATGATACCAGTGATTTTTCTTTAGAAGGTGTGCGGAGTCGGTATATTCTATGAGTATTGCTGGACGGTAATCCGTATTCGATATACCTCTCTCATCACCTGTGTATCTACGAAAGCGTGTGGTTGTATTGTGATTGCCTCCCAAGCCCATATAATAAAGACTCAAGGCGTATTGTCTTACAAATATTCCTTGTCGCTCGTGAATGCCATCCAATGGACTTTGACACTCTCTATGTGTATCGGATGCCATCCAGAAACAATTAAGGTCAGAAAGGCGATTCCACGACTCCATGTTATTGTCTTCCACTACGATACGAGCATCATATTCTATTATAATATTGCCCTCCATACGTTCATTATACCATAGCGTCATGCCTTTAGGCGAAACGATGTCGATAATACTATCTGATAGGATAGTAACGCTCGTTTCGGGACTTTCAGCCTCTACACTCCAATGGTCAAGGATGTCGGCCTTAACAAGGGGTGGGAGTAGGGGAGAGATGAATAATGAAATTAGGAGGAGTTGTTTCATAGTAGAAAAATTGAGGTTGTGGGTAATAGGTGTTGAGGGAGAATATTCGTATTTACAAAATACTATCAGCCCCAACACCTATTATTTATTTCCCAAGATTTGTAGTCTTATTAAGTAGGTACGCATCAAGGATAACTGATGCTGCCATAGCCTCTACGATTGGTACTGCACGTGGGAGAACACAAGGGTCATGACGACCACGAGCCTTAAGAACGGTTGCATTACCTTCCATATCTACGGTGTCCTGTTCCATAAGGATTGTTGCTACAGGTTTGAAGGCTACACGGAAGTAGATATCCTCGCCATTTGACAATCCACCTTGTATGCCACCACTATGATTTGTTTTTGTACATATATTGCCGTTGGCATCTGTGGTAAACACGTCATTTTGCAGAGAACCGCGCTGATTAACACCAGCAAATCCCTCGCCATATTCAAAGCCCTTTACAGCATTGATGCTGAGCATAGCATGACCGAGAACTGCATGAAGTTTGTCGAACTCAGGTTCACCAAGTCCTACAGGACATCCCTTTATTACACAAGTAATTACACCTCCGATTGTATCGCCTTTTTCCTTAACCTCAGAAATCAGAGCCTCCATCTGAGCTGCCTTTTCTGGATCAGGACAACGAACAGCATTTGTCTCGGTGATGCTAAGATCATATTTCTTATAGTCACGCTCAAGACAGATATCACCAACCTGTGAGGTGTAAGCATGTATGCTGATACCTAACTGCTTAAGAGCGAGTTTGGCAAGTGCACCAGCTACACAACGACCAATAGTGATTCGTGCAGATGTACGACCGCCACCACGATGATCTCGTATGCCATATTTTGTCTGGTATGTGTAGTCGGCATGAGAAGGACGGAATGTACAGCGCATATTCTCATAGTCCTGTGAATGCTGATTGGTATTGCGGACAATAAAGCCGATAGGGCAGCCTGTTGACTTTCCCTCGAATACGCCAGAAAGAAGTTCTACCTGATCAGCTTCGTTGCGTGACGTGGTTATCTTGCTCTGTCCTGGACGACGACGAGAAAGCTCTGACTGAATGAAGTCGATGTCGATGTCAATACCTGCAGGCATTCCATCAACAACGCCACCAACAGCAGCACCATGACTCTCACCGTATGTAGTGACCGTGAATATTTTACCGAATGTATTCATACTTAAATAATTAACAATTAACAATCAAGAGAGAAGAAATGCTAATCATTAACTGTATATTTTACACTTATTTATTGCAGTCGCAACCACCTTCACAATTGCAGTCACCTTCACCGCAGCCGCCACAACCACCATTGCAACCGCCTCCGCAGCCACCACAACCGCCGCCAGCCATGTGGTTAATCATAGCCTGAATCTCACCATTTGTAGCCTCACGAGAGTCAACAACAGAACCAACGAAATTCAGTTCTTTACCAGCAAGAGGATGATTTAGATCCATCTTTACGGTATTCTCAGAAATCTCAAGGACATGTCCCATGAAACGATTTCCATCCTGATTCTGTAATGGTACGATAGCATCAACATAGATGTGCTCGTCATCAAACTTGCCATCAATACAGAACATATCCTTAGCAAGATCAAGTACGCGCTCTGCATAGTAATCACCATATGCATCATCCTTAGAGAGTGTAAAGTCGAATGTGTCACCAACAGCCAAAGGAGCAATGGCATTCTCAAAACCAGGAATTGTCATACCGAAGCCGCTGAGGAAACGGAATGGATTTCCTGCTGAAGTTTCTTCCTGAAGAGATTTCTCGCCATTTTCAACTACGTAAAGCTTATAATCTACTGCAATACTTTTGTATTCTTTCTTATCCATTTTTATATGTATTATTTTATTTTGGTGCAAAGATACTAAAAAATTATTACAAAACCGAATTTTAATTAAAAATTATGATGTGCTGAGAATTCAATATTTTAAGAAACTCTTGGTCTATGTGAGGAATATTGATTTTTCAGCCATTTTTTAGGCTGTATAGAATATACAGTACTATTCAACTAGAATGACTATTATGATAAATAGTGTATTTTGAGAAATCATTATTACCCTATTTCTACCTCCGAAATACTTGTTTTGTGTTTAATTCTAAAAGAGATTCATTTGTGGTCTATTTATGTCATAGTTATACCTCCGTTCCAAATCCGTTTCAAAACCGTTATAAATCCGTTCCTTAGAATGGGAGTAAAATGGGACTTACATAGAAGTTACAAGGGAGGAACAAGGTAGTTATATTTTATGGAGATAAAATTATTAGTAAATATTACCAATTATCAAGATGTTTTTAACCAGAAGAATATTAAACGAAATTGTCCACTGCTCTAAGAATTCTCAGAACAGTGGACAAAAAAAATTGATTGTCTCACGACAACCAATCTTTATTAACCTTAATAATCTAATACCATGAAAAACACGATGCAAAGGTACGAATTAATTTCGTATTTGCAAGAGTTTTATATATTTTTCCTATTATTTTTTACATTAATTAAAAGTTTTACCATTCCATTTAAGGTTCGTTTGCACTATTGCGGGTAGAAACGACATCTTTTCTTCAGAATTCATTAATGGCATTGAAAACTCTATATTAAGTTGCTGTGAGTTTTTCTTGTCGATACTCGCCAATGTCATCTTTATTTCCTGAGTTTGGATGATTTCTTCAAAACGAGCCTCAGAGATACTATCTGGTTTTACAAGCTTTGCCTTGTCAGTCAGATTGAGCGTAGAGAGCCAAGTCCAGTTCTTGTCATAGATTTTCACACAACTCTCGCCTTCTGGAGCCTTATATGTAGAAATAACGCAATAGACAGAATCACCTTCAGATGGCAATATTGCAAATTCCTGTGTAAGTGTCTTTGAAGGATTAAACACGATAAGCTCAGGAGTTAGATGTGTTATACTAACTGTTCCGCCATATACAATATTCATATAGCTACAAGTATCCTTTGACGGATCAGCACTCATAACAAGAGCCTCCCTGTCAAGTTTCTTCATATAAGGTTGTATGCTATCAGGAGCATTAATGAAAAACTTCTGAAGACTCTGCGCCTGTGAAGCTATTGCGATTGTCGCGAGAACTATTATAGAGAAAAATCTTTTCATTGTCATATCAATTATTTTTTCTGATTTCAGTATGTATTTTTGATGAAAAATAACTACCTTTGCACGCGAATATATATATAAATGGTGAAGAAAGTAGCATTAATCATATTCATTACTCTTTCTGTCCTATCTGTAAATGCACAGACAAAGGAGTCGGAGAAACTTGGAAAAGCGATAGAATACTTCGGTGGTGAGAAATACCACGAAGCCCTAATTCTCTTTCAAGGGTTGGCAAAGAAGTATCGTCTCAATCCTCGTTTCTATGCCTATATGGGTGTCTGCTATTACAAGGAGCAGGACTACCCACACGCTGCGGAGGTGCTTGACAGTATCATTCCGCATATAGAGCCTTTTCCGCCTCATGAGCGCGGAGTATGCTATTATTCATGCGCAGAGAGCCATTTTCTGTTAGGCGACTACCCTACCGCCCTCTCCTATTATGAAATGACTCTTCCCGTTGCCTACGACCGCGAGAAAGGAGACATCTATTACCGCATGGGATGCTGCGGAATGATGATGCAGTCGGATTCAATTCAGATAGAGAATTTCAGACTTGCACAGACATGGTTTGAGAAAGCCGATATGAGCATCCCGGAGACCCGTGCCCGAAGGAAACAGACGGAGGTGATGCTGAGAGCCTTACTCGTAACGCATGGACTGAGCGGGACGGATATGACTGGCAAGGAAGCTCGGAATGATCAAGACCAGAACGCTGACAAGCAGAGTGGCGATGTTGACAAGAAGGAATAGCGGAATGTTGATTTCCACAGGAACTTCTGCAACATAATAGATTGTAGGATCGAGCTTCACGATACCTGTATAATGCTGGAGAAGGCAAATGCCTATTCCGAGGATATTACCGACAATCATGCCCTTGCCGATGATGAAGATGGCAAACCATAGGAAAGTATGGCGCACCATACCATTTCGTGCGCCTAAAGCCTTCAATACGCCTATCATCTGCACACGCTCAAGTATGATGATAAGGAGTCCGCTGATCATCGTGAATCCCGTTACGCAAACCATAAGGGCAAGGATAATCCACACGTTGAGGTCAAGAAGATCAAGCCATGAGAAAATCTGCGGATTAAGTTCCTCAACGGTAGCGGAACAATATGTCTCGCCATAGGCATCAATGCGTTTGTTCACTTTCTTTGTTACGATATGAAGAACCTGATTGAGCTGATCGTACTGATTTATAGACAACTCTGCACCAGTAGCCTGATCCGTTTCCCATCCGTTGAGTTTCACTACGCTATATAGGTCGGCAAAGCACATCACCTCATCATATTTCGAAAGGTTTGTCTGATATACACCACTAACCGTGTATTTCCTCATGCGAATATCATTATTCGTCATGAAATATCCATATACCTTTGAACCTTCATGGAGATTGAGCTTATCAGACATTGACTTGGAAACAAGAATCCTATTTCCGCTCTTTTCGCTGGAGAATTTCGGGATGCTTCCCTCTATCATATTACGTGACAGGAATGCCGTGTCGTACTCCTCCCCTATTCCCTTGAATGCAACACCGAGAAAGTCTGAGTCGGTTTTCAATATGCCTTGTGTCATGGCATATCTCTGGACATGCTTAACTCCATCAATATGCTTGAGCACAGTCATCATCGAATCATTCAACTGTATAGGCTTAGTATCAGATGTCTGTAAGGTAAAGAAATTGGCAACCGTTATGTCACTACCGAATCCCACAACCTTATCACGAATGGTATGCTTGAAGCCAAGTACAACGGCTACGGAAACCAGCATCACGGCAAGACCGAGAGCCACACCTATAGTGGCAATACGAATAGCAGGGCGACTGACTTTCTGTCCGTCGCCCTCACCATTATATATTTTCCTTGCTATGAATAAAGGGAAGTTCATAAGTTATTCTTCCTCCACTCTTCCAGGATATGCCTCAAGTGCCTTACGAAGCACTACGAGTGCACGCTCAAGATCATCCTTTTTAAGCACATAGGCAATACGTACCTGATTGATGCCTGCACCTGGTGTGGTGTAGAAACCTGCAGCAGGAGCCATCATTACAGTTTCACCCTCGTACTCGAAACTCTCGAGACACCAACGGCAGAACTTCTCTGAATCATCAACAGGAAGCTTTGCAACAGTATAGAATGCACCCATAGGGATTGGCGAATATACACCAGGGATGCGGTTAAGTCCATCAATGAGAACCTTACGACGCTCAACATACTCATCATATACATCACGATAGTATTCCTCTGGAGCATCGAGCGAAGCCTCTGCCACAATCTGACCAATCAAAGGTGGAGACAGACGAGCCTGACAGAACTTCATCACGGCAGCACGAACCTCCTTGTTCTTGGTGATAAGAGCACCAACACGGATACCACACTCTGAATATCTCTTTGATACAGAGTCTATGAGGATTACATTCTGCTCAATACCCTCAAGGTGACATGCAGAGATATATGGTGAACCTGTGTAGATATACTCACGATATACCTCATCAGAGAAGAGATAGAGGTCGTATTTCTTCACAAGGTCACGAATCTGATTCATCTCACGACGTGTATAGAGATAACCCGTAGGATTGTTAGGGTTACAGATCATGATAGCACGAGTGCGAGAGTTGATCAGTTCCTCAAACTTCTCAACCTTTGGAAGAGAGAAGCCTTCATCAATAGTTGTGGCGATGGTGCGAATCTTTGCACCTGCAGAGATTGCGAAAGCCATATAGTTGGCGTATGCAGGCTCTGGTACGACAATCTCATCACCAGGGTTAAGGCAAGCCATGAAAGAGAACAACACAGCTTCAGAACCTCCGCTAGTAATGATGATATCATCAGCAGAGACGTTAATGTTGTACTTCTCGTAATAGCCTACAAGTTTTTCTCTATATGACTGATAACCCTGTGAAGGGGAATACTCAAGGATGGTGCGGTCAATATTCTTCAATGCGTCAAGACCAACCTGCGGAGTTGGCAGGTCTGGCTGTCCGATGTTGAGGTGGTAAACCTTTGTACCGCGTTTCTTTGCTGCTACGGCAAGAGGTGCGAGTTTTCTAATTGGAGACTCAGGCATCTCATGTCCGCGAACTGATATTTTTGGCATTTTTTATTAATTAATGTAAATTTACGTGCAAAGGTACAGAAATCTATTCGTTTATCAAAATAATCTTTACTAAAAATCCTCATAAAATATAATATAATGTAAAAATCTTCGGTTTTACGGGAAAAATTCGTAATTTTGCATCAAACATTTTTATAAAGTGTAAAGTTAAAAGTATAAAGAACAAAGTAAAATAACAAAATGAAATCTATAACATCACAATGGTACGAGGTTAAGGTTCGTTATGACAAGATGACTGACGACGGCACCCCAAAGCCAATAACAGAACAGTATGTAGTTGATGCCCTTACTTTCACAGAGGCAGAAAGTATTATTACCGAAGAGATGTCTGTTTATATCTCTGGTGAATTCAACATTAATGGCATCAAGCCAGCATCTTACAAGGAGATATTTTTCTCAGATCTTAACAACGATGACCGTTGGTTCAAGGCAAAGCTCCAGTTTATCACATTCGATGAGAAGACGCAGAAGGAAAAGCGTTCTGCAGTCAATTATCTGGTTCAGGCTCATACCCTACCACAGGCTGTAAAGTATATCGGCGATGTTATGGGACAGACAATGATTGATTATGTAATCTCAAACATTTCCGAGACAAACATCCTTGATGTTTTCCAGCACAACGACCTGAAATCAAGCAAAGAGCCTGATGACAAGCCTGAGTACGAGGAAAACGCAAATGCATAGTTAGCGTAAGTCCGACAATCTTTCTTTAAGATATAGTAGCAGCTCCAATCCAAGTCCAATTCAGCTCCAATTCAAGTCCAATCGGGAATTGGAAATATATTGGCTTTACAATGGATGTGCATTGGTTATGCAAACTATTATATTTGCTAATTAGTAATTTGTAATTTGGAACTTGCCTTAGCTTGATGAGCTTTAGCGAATAATTACAGAAAAAATGTATCCAGTAAAAGAAAATCTCCTGAAGGTGAAGCAAAGTCTGCACGAAAGTATTGAACTCGTGGCAGTTAGTAAGTTTCACCCGAAAGAATATATAGAAGAGGCATACGCTGCTGGTCATCGTGTTTTCGGAGAGAGCCGTGAACAGGAACTCAAGCAGAAGCATCAAGAATTGCCACAGGATATAAAGTGGCATTTCATCGGTCATTTGCAGACCAATAAGGTGAAATATATTGCACCATACGTAACAATGATTGAAACCGTTGACTCCATCCGACTTCTTCGCGAGATAGAGAAACAGGCTGCAAAGGTTGAGCGTGTGATAGACGTGCTTCTCGAACTTCACATTGCCGACGAGGAAACAAAGAGCGGAATGTCACTCGATGAATGCCGAGAATTGCTTGCTGATGGTGAGTGGAAAACCATGTCACACATCCGCATCCGTGGTATAATGATGATGGCAAGTAATGTGGATAATGATGAAAAAATCCGTCAGGAATTCATCACAGCCGCTGATTTCTTCGATGAAGTAAAGGCAAAATATTTTGCCGATGATGATTCCTTCTCTGAGCGTTCATACGGTATGAGTGGCGACTATCTAATAGCTCAGGAATGCCGTAGCACGATGGTTAGAATTGGTACCACGATATTTGGTCCAAGAGTGTATTGAACAAGACCCTACTCCACATATTGTCCAGAACCATATGGACTATTGTAGGTCTGTATGCTGTACTGATGGTAGCTATTCATCTACCATCAGTACAGGCATTTATTGCGGATGGGTTAAAGGAAAAGATTGAAGACGTTATAGGTACTCGCGTTGAGATAGAGAGAGTGAACTTAGGTTTCCTCAACCGAGTGATTGTAGATGGATTTGAGGTTTACGACCACAATAAGGAACGTCTACTTAAAACCACACGTGTTTCTGCCAAGATAGACCTTATCGACCTTATCATGAGCGGTAAGATAAACCTTACCTCGGCTCAGCTCTTCGGTCTTGATGCCAATATCTACAAGAAGAATCCCAATGATGATCTTAACTTCCAGTTCATTGTTGATTCGCTTTCTTCCAAAGACACTACATCCCACACTCCGCTTAATCTCCAGATCTCATCTCTCGTCATCCGCAATGGTGCTGTGAGGTATAATCTGAGATACCTTCCAGAAAATGAAGGAAAGTTTGATATCAACCATCTGTCTGTAAGCAATTTATCCACCCATATCATGCTCTATGAGCTTACCGATGATGCCATTGATATCAACGTAAAGCATTTCTCGCTTCAGGAAAAAAAAGGATTGAAAGTAAATGATATTCAGTTTCATGCCAAGGCTGATGCTCATAGGGCAGGCATCACCAATCTCCATATCGCCCTACCCCATTCTGAAATCAATATCCCGAAGTTAAGAGCCGACTATAATTTCAAGAACGGCAAGATTGTAGCTGAAGACTTGAAATTCAGCACTACACTCGATATTCCACAGTTCAGTTTCCAAGATATAGCCAGTTTATTGCCATTCGAGACAAAGCATCTTCCCAACCTTTCTGCTAAGGTTTCTGTAAATGGCGAAAATGGTAATGCAAATTTCAAGACATCCCTAAAGACTTCTGACAATTCTCTCGAACTTGATGCAGAGGGTAAGGCAGAGGCATTTCTGACGGATAACCTTAAATGGCGTATTGATCCATTATCTTTATATGCCTCCTCATCATTATTTGATATTCTGAATAACATTACTCCTATGCCCTCACAGGTCATGGGACTTGGTGATGTGGCACTCAACGGAACTGCATACGGTACAAAATCATCAATATCCTTTGATCAGAACATAACCACTGGCAAATGTGGAACCCTTGCCATTACGGGAGAATACAAAGATAATGATCTTGATGCGCATATCAAGACCGATGATCTTGCTCTCGGACAGATACTCGGTAATACAGAAATAGGAATACTTGCTGTAGATGCCTCTGCCGATGTTACGCTTAACGAAGGCAAGATATCATCAGCAAAGTTTGATGGTCTGATACCTCAGTTCCAGTTCCGCAACTACACCTATCAAAATATGGATTTGGTGGGCGAGTATAATAATGGCAATGTAGAAGGAAAATTCTCTATAGACGATCCTAACGCCTTACTAACAATAAATGCAAAGGCAAAGCTTGCAAACAAGGTTAAGGATATAGATGCAGACATAGAACTTGAGCACCTCAATCCCAAGCAGTTAGGACTTACCGACAAATGGAATAATGCGGTATTCTCATTACGATGCACCACCAATCTCCACGGCAGTTCTATTGATGACATCGTGGGATATGTGGATATCTCAAATCTCAGTATGGTAGGTGCTACCTCGTCCGAAAACCTATTCGTCCAGAATATCCATGTAAGTTCCACTCACAATAGCGATTCCGAACGTCAGATATCCATTGAGGGAGACGACATAAAGTTGCTTCTAAAAGGTGATTTCACACCTTCACAGTTGCATAACACCGTCATCGGACTCGTTCAGCAACAGTTGCCTTCCTTCCCTGGTATTGGTGATAAGGTTTCGGGAGCGGGAAATGTCATCATCGATGGACAGATGCTCTCTACTGAATGGTTCCGCAAACTTCTTGGAGTGGATATCGACCTTCACCGCCCTGCAACCTTGCAAGGTTACATCAATGGTTATACCAAGCAGGCTAACCTCTTCCTTGATGTACCAGCCATAAAGGCATTCAACCGTGAACTGGAGAACGTCCAAGTGCTGTTATGGACTCCTGGGGACGGACTTTGCAGTAGTATCTCTGTACAGATGGTTGATATGGACAAGGCACCCTTCAGTATTGCCCTTGAAGCCAAAGCTCATGATGACAAGTTGAATGCCACCGTTGCATGGAACAATAACAGGGAGAATATCTTCCGAGGAAAGGTTAATCTGCAATCAAGCGTAACCTCTACTTCTGTCGCGCCTAATTCATCACCAATAATTCATGTTGGTATTGACAAATCAGACATTCAGATTGGTGATAGCATTTGGCGACTACATTCAAAAGATATTGTATATGCCGACAACCGTCTAAGCATTGATCATTTCGCCTTTGAGAACGACTATCAGCACATCTATGTCAATGGTGTTGCTTCAAAGTCCTCTAACGATTATCTCATGGCAGACCTCAAGAATGTCAATGTGAACTATATCCTTAACCTCGTTAATTTCCACTCTGTGGAATTTGGTGGCTTTGCCAGCGGACATCTTGCAGGTCATAGCATTCTCTCCTCTCCAGAGGCTTCTGCCCACCTCGATGTGGCAGCCTTTACCTTTCAGGAAGGCAGAATGGGCAATCTCCACATTGATGCAAAGCTCAATAACTCAAAAAAACAGATTGACCTTGAGGCATACGCAGACGAGGATGACAAGACACTTCTCAATATCGGTGGATTCGTGTCACCTCAACGTGAGGAACTTGAACTCGACATTCAGACAAAGAACGAGCACCTTGATTTCATGCATTCTTTCTGTAGCTCATTCCTAAGTAATGTTGACGGAACATGTACAGGTCGTCTGCGTCTCTTCGGACCATTCTCTGGTGTTAACCTCGAAGGAACGATGCTGATAGATGGTGCTGTAACAGTATCTTCTCTCAACTGTCGATATGCCTTCCATGGTGACACCATAACTTTTGTGCCAAATGATATTCGTGTTTCAAAACAACTGATTTACGACAAATACGGCAATAAGGCATATTTCTCTGGTGCTCTGCATCATAAGTGCCTTAGTCGTATGACCTACGATTTTGACATAGATGCCGAGAAATTCCTTTGCTACGACTTCCGCGAGTTTGGTGAACAGAACTTTTACGGTACAGCCTTTATGACTGGAAAATGCACTATAACAGGTCGTAGTAGTGAGCTTCTTTTCGATGTTAAGGGTAACGTAGAGCCAGGTAGTAGCATGGTATATAATGCCTCAAGTCCAGATGCCATAACACGTTCAGAGTTCATTAATTGGGGATCTGTAACAGCAAAGCAGAAGATAGCTAACAGCCAACAGCCAACAACCAATAATCAGCACCCAGACAAGGATGTTAGTACCAATATGCGAATGAACTTCCTTGTCAATGTTACTCCAGATGCCACCCTCCGTCTGCTTATGGATCGTAACACGGGCGACTATATAGACCTTCACGGTTCTGGCGTACTTCGTGCCAACTATTATAACAAGGGTAGCTTTGACCTCTTCGGCAACTACCTTATCAACGATGGAATCTATAAGATGACCATCCAGAACGTCATCAACCGTAACTTCGATTTCCAAAGGGGCAGTAGCATAGCATTCAGCGGAGATCCATATAATGCCGTTCTCAACATGCAGGCTAAATATACTCTGAATAGCGTTTCACTTTCCGATCTCAACATTGGTAACTCATTCTCAAGCAATAACATAAAGGTTGATTGTCTGATGGATATTACAGGTTCACCTGCAGCACCAGTCGTTACATTCAACCTCGATCCACATACTAATAACGCTGAGGTTCGCCAGATGATATTCTCTCTCATCAATGGTGAGGAAGAGCTCAATCAGCAGGTACTCTACCTTCTCTCTGTCGGACGTTTCTATGCACAGGGCAACAACAATGCCAATATGCAGGAGAACCGCACTAATCAGACTTCTCTTGCCATGCAGAGCATTGTTAGTGGAACGCTATCACAGCAAATCAACAATGCCCTTAGCAAGATGATGAAGAATAACAACTGGAACTTTGGTGCAAATATCTCACCTGGCGATGAGGGTTTCTATAATGCTGAGTATGAAGGACTCATCAATGGTTCTATGCTCAACAACCGACTTCTCTTCAATGGTCAGTTTGGCTATCGTGATAAGGCAACCACCGCTAATCAGGAGTTTATAGGCGATTTCGACCTACGATATCTTCTCTTGCCTAACGGAAACGTTGCCGTGAGGGTTTATAACCAGACCAACGACCGATTCTTTGTTGCCAATTCGCTCAACACTCAAGGGCTCGGTCTCATATTGAAATACGACTTCAACACCTTCCGCACATTGTTCAGAAGGAAAAGAAGGCAGTAGAATATTTTGACACACATAATTGTCAAGGGGCATAAACAACTTGATGAAACATAAAGTATATACAAAGAGAAAAATAGATATTTCCGATACTCTTAGCAATAGTGTCGGAAAGAGTATTGTTGTTGATTCTGCCCCTACGTTTTACGAGCAGTTACATAATGCCGTATCTGATGATATTGATATCAAACAAAAGTATGATATCATAAGGAATGTGTTTGCTCGCGTGATAGAGCAAGGCATCATGGATTGCCAGATTGCTTTCGTCGGATTCTTTTCAAAACTAGACTATTGCATCAAGGAATATGATGTGCCTTCGGCTGCCTCTAAGCTCATTCATCTGGCACGAAAGGAGATGTTTCCAGAAAGGAACAAGAAGCAGGATCTAAAAGAAGAGGCATTAAAAGAATCCTTGCCTCACAATCTGAAAGCTACTGCCCTACTGGTATATTATCTGTGTGGTAAGGTCGAAATTCCCTCTGAACTAAAGGCACATTTTCCGCTGAGCGACAGGAAAAACAGTTGGGGAAAGTTTGAGGAGAATGTGCTTCGTGTGGTTGTAGAGAAATGGGATGAGGCTTTTATCTTTGCTACAGAAGAAAACAATGGTACAACTGTACAGATATGCTACGGCAAGGATAATAAGGTGCTTACTCGTAATGGAGAGTCCCAATGGGATTACCTGAATGATGTGCTTTGGGAAGGTGCCCAGCTTAATCTCGTGCGTGTGCGAAGGGATGAAAGCGGAAAGATACTTATGCCGGAGCTCATCATTCTTGAGCCTGACTACCTCATCAACGTGACAACGATAGCCAGTTGCTTTGAGAGCTATGCAGAGTCGCCTTTGGTCAATCTCGTGAACAAGATAAAGCCACAAGCCAACACTATGCCGATACATCTCGGTAATCTTGCCGGTCAGTTGCTTGATGATACCGTTCACGAAAGGGACATAGACTTTAATGATTCAATAAAGTCATTCGTTAGTGCCAATGCGCTTAATATGATATCATGCCCTGAACTTATCAATAATTTCACGCAGTTCAAGCAGGATGCACAGATTCAGAAACGTAACATCAAGCATCTTATTGGTGAGGCTCTGCCCCATGTGATAGGCAGTTATGACAAGGGCGACGTTATTCTTGAGCCTTCGTTCTTCAGCGAGGTTCTCGGCATTCAAGGGCGTCTCGACTTTCTGTATCAGAAAGACGGCGATGTGACTATTATTGAGCAGAAATCAGGCAAGGGCGAGTTTGTCAGGAACTCACCTGATCCCTCTACACCTATCGCCAAAGAGACTCACACCATTCAGGTACTGCTATATCGTGCCTTGTTCCAGTATGAGTTTCAGACATACTCCTCACAACTGAAGCACATCATGTTGCTTTACTCCAAATATGCCAATGGCTTGTTGCTTATACCACAAAGCCCCGAACTTCTGCTCCGCGCCATAAAGATGCGTAACTTGTTGGCATGGACGGAGATAATGTATGCTAAGGAGGGTATGGATTTGCTCTTGACGCTTACTCCCGAAAAGCTGAACAAGAACGGATTGAAGGGAAGACTCTGGGATCAGTATATCTATCCTCAGCTATCCGATCTCCTCTCCCCTATCCAACAGGCTTCTCCGCTTGAGCAAGCCTACTACCTGCGTTTCCTCCGCTTCATTCAGAATGAACTGCTCCTTTCAAAGGTCGGCAATAAGATGAAGGAACATTCGGGCTTTGCCTCTATCTGGCACGACACGCTGGAGGACAAGAAATCAGCTGGAAACATATATGACAAACTCCGTATCAAGGATTTCGTATGCGAGGATGAGGCCGTATCATCTGTCATTCTTGAGTTTACAGAGCCACAATCAGCAGATTCCACCAATTTCCGTATTGGTGACATCGTGATTCTGTATTCCTATCGTCAGGATGAAGTTCCTAATGCCTGTGCAGATATGGTGATAAGGGCAAGCATCGTTGATATGAACGTGGATACTATCGAACTGAGACTCAGGAACTCACAGACGGCAAGCAAGGTGTTTGGCAAGCCCGAAGGAACGCTATGGGCGATAGAGCATGATATGCTTGAATCTATGACAGGCGCTTTGTTTAGTGCGATGCACGGTTTTCTTTCAGGCACAAAGGCAAGGCGTGACCTTATCCTCTCTCAGCGAGAGCCAAGTGTGGATGCTTCATTAACCATAAACGGCGAATATGGAAGGTTCAACACACTTGTAACACGCGCCAAGCAGTCACGCGACATATTCTTGATAATCGGGCCTCCGGGAACAGGCAAGACATCTTTCGGACTTGTGAACCTTCTGAAAGAAGAACTTACAGAGCCTGACACTAACGTACTGTTGCTTTCTTTCACCAATAGGGCTGTGGATGAGATATGCAGCAAACTGGTTGAGATAAAGCGTGAGCAACCCGACTTCGACTTTATCCGCATAGGTTCTGATCTTTCTTGTTCAGAGGAATACCGCGAATTCCTTCTTTCATCACGCTCTGCAAAGGTGGAAGGAGGAAAAGGCGTGAACAATCTCATCAAGGGAATGAGGGTATTCTGTGGTACTACGAGTGCCGTTAATGCCAATATGAATCTGTTGAGGCTCAAGCACTTCTCTCTTGCCATAGTTGATGAGTCTTCACAGATTCTTGAACCGCATCTGATAGGACTCCTGACTGCTCACAATAACGGAAGGGATGCCATTGACCGATTTGTTCTGATAGGCGATCACAAGCAGTTGCCTGCCGTTGTACAGCAGTCGGTTGAAGAATCCATCGTGCAAGAGCCTGAACTTAATGCCATAGGACTAACCGATTGCCGTCTGTCTCTCTTTGAAAGACTTCTGTCGCAGTTCAAAACCGCAAACGGCTATGATGAGCGTTTCGTGTATATGCTCACCAAACAGGGACGCATGCACAAATTCATCGGAGAGTTCCCTAACATCGCTTTCTATGGTGGAAAACTGGAAATAGTGCCACTTGAGCATCAGCAATTGCCATGTAATGAAGTTGAGACAGATAACGGCATCACGAAGATGCTTTGCAGTCACCGCATATCATTCGTGGCTTCTGAACAACCGCGTCTCTCCCCTTCCGTCAAAACTAATGTCATTGAGGCTGAGATGATTGCAGCAACAGTTTATCAGATATATCTGCTCACGAAGGATAGCTTTGACAAGGACATGACGGTTGGTGTTATCGTGCCTTATCGTAATCAGATTTCCACCGTGAGGAATGCCATAGACAGATATGGTATTGCCATACTGCACGACATAACGATAGATACCGTTGAGCGTTATCAGGGTAGCCAGCGAGATTATATCATCTACGGCTTCACTATTCATCAGGCATATCAACTGAACTTCCTGACCAACAACGTGTTCGAGGAAGACGGTATGATAATCGACCGTAAACTGAATGTAGCGATGACTCGTGCTCGTCTTAATCTTGTTATGATAGGCAATCCTAAATTGCTAAGCATGAACGTAACCTTTAGCCGACTCATGGATTTCGTGCGCAGCAAAGGCGGATATTTCGATGTCACGAAGGATGACTACTGCAACGGACGATTCTAAATAAACGCACCTCTGGTGCAAAACTGAACCTTACCAAAGAAACTGGGCTTGCGCCCTGCATTTTTTAGAAAGTAAATTAAACCAGTAAATTTACTGATAAGATTTATTCCTAATTTACTTTCCAAGAATAATATATTCACGTAAGCGGGCCTTTCTTGTTGGAAGGAGTATCCCCAAATTTAATTGAAATAATTGAAATTTTTGAAATCCTTCAAGTTTATCGTCAACTATTTCAATTATTTCAATAATTTCAATTAAAAATATGCGTTCATACATTTTCCGTTGATCTTCCGTTATACCTCCGTTGTAATACCGCATTCTATGTTAAATTCCAAGTAAATTTCTGTTTTTAACTATATATT
>CAMKEM010000014.1 GCA_946411565.1 uncultured Prevotellaceae bacterium
ATCTGATTCTGCTGACGCTTAGAGCGAGTATTCGACTTTGCTGCTGGCATCTAATGTATTTACTATTTAGCTATTTACAATGTACTATTTGGAAAGTACAAATTACAATTTACAATGTACAATTTTTTCCGACGTGCAAAGATAAGAAAATTTTCCGATAATACGGACATTGTGAGGAAATTTTAGGTTAATTTATAAATATGTATGACAAAGTTTTCAACACTCAATTTAAATTTGTAACTTTGCATGTGAAAATAGTACATTGTACATAGTTAAATTGTAAATAATTATGATTGTTTTTCCTTGCGCAAAAATAAATCTTGGTCTGAACGTGGTTGAAAAGCGTCCAGACGGCTATCATAATCTTGAAACAGTATTCTACCCTATCCCACTAACAGATGCCCTTGAGGTTACTCCTATGGATGATAAATATCCGCTTGAGAGTGGCTACGACCTGAAGATGAATGGTCCAGAGGCTATGGAATGTCGTGATGAGGATAACCTCGTGGCAAAGGCTTTCCGTAAGATTGCCGAGAATTATAGCGTGCCACGTATGCACATACATCTATATAAGGGTATTCCTTCACAGGCAGGACTTGGCGGTGGTTCAAGTGATGCGGCATATATGATTCGTCTGCTGGATGAATATTGTGATCTCAACATGGGCAATCGTGAGATGGAACGTCATGCAGCAAAGCTTGGTGCTGACTGTGCCTTTTTCATCACAGCAGAACCCGCATACGCTACAGGCATTGGTGATGAGCTAAAGCCGATAGCAAGTGACAGAGAATGCAAGAACTATCTGCAAGGCTACTGGCTGGCTCTCGTAAAGCCTCCTGTTGCTGTTTCTACCAAAGAGGCATATTCAAACATAAAGCCTCGCAAGCCAAAGAAATGTTGTCGTGAGATTGTTCTTCAGCCTATCGAGACTTGGAAAGATGAGCTTGTAAACGACTTTGAGGAGGGTGTTTTCTCTATTCATCCAGAACTGGCAGACATCAAGCAGTCGCTCTATGACAAAGGTGCCGTCTATGCTTGCATGAGCGGTAGTGGTAGCAGCATCTTCGGCATTTTTAAGGAGAAGCCAGAAGGGATAAGCGAACTTTTCCCAGACAGCAAGACCTACGTTATGGAACTGTAATAAATGAAAAAATTATAAAATGAACAATGAATAATACAGGTTTGTATTTGCACGTATGGCTTTTACAAAAAAGTAATTTGTATTTTTCATTTTTCACTTTTCATTTTTAATTTACACTATGGACAATCAGAAAGAACTTTTCCCTGTGGTGGATGAAGAGGGCAATGTGCTCGGAAGCATATCCCGTGGGGAGGCACATAATGGTACAAAGATTTTGCATCCTGTGGTGCATCTTCACGTTTTCAATTCAAAGGGTGAGCTGTATCTTCAGCATCGCCCAGAGTGGAAGGATATTCAGCCTGACAAATGGGACACCGCTACTGGTGGACATGTAGATTACGGTGAGAAGGTTGAGGATGCGCTTCGCAGAGAGGTACGTGAAGAGCTTGGAATAGAGAACTTTGCACCTGAGTTTCTTTGTAAGTATGTGTTTGAAGGTAAACGCGAGAAAGAACTCGTGTATGTTCACAAGACCGTATATGACGGTGAGGTAAAGCCAAGCGAAACAGAGCTTGCAGGAGGCAGATTCTGGTCTATTGACGAGATTAAGGAGAACATAGGAAAAGGTGTGTTCACTCCTAACTTCGAGGATGAGTTCACAAGCAAGATTTTGCCTTTACTCTAACATTTTTTATAAACGCAAAGACGCGAAGGCGCAAAGATATTTTTGAACACAGAATTAACGGAATTAACTAAACTTCCGTTTCTTTTGTGTTTTCCGTGTTCACAAATAAAAAACTCAGCGTCTTTGCTCCTTTGTGTTTGAAAAAAGCAAAAATTCAGGCAACTGACAGAAAATAACTGCATTTTTTTTGAGTTTGCAATTATTTTTCGTATCTTTGCAGCGGAAAAGATATCAGCATGGGATTAGTATGACCTTTATTGATACTTTTTCAAGGATGTATCACGGTGCATCAACTATTAATTTTTAAACAAAAAACAAATTTATGGACGACTATCACGCGACAAGCACTAATATGTTTTAGGCGTGAGGCAACCTTTCCCTGAATGGCTGATCCTCATACCTTATTATATATTAGTAACCGCAGCAAACTTGAGAATCAGCTAATATGAGAACTTTTTGGAACACCAAAGGTGGACTCCACACTATCAATGAGTGGGAGCCCAACTGCTGGATGCAGATAACATGTCCTACCGAAGAGGATAGAAAGATGTTGGAAGAGCGTTTTGAAATTCCAGATTACTTCCTGTCTGACATCTCGGATACGGACGAGAGAGCGCGTTATGAGTATGACGATGGTTGGATGCTTATCATCCTTCGTATTCCATACGTAAAGGAAGTGCGTTCGCGTACTCCTTATACCACCGTACCTCTCGGTATCATCCACAAGCGTGACGTGACTATCACGATATGCTACTATGAGACTAACATGATGATAGACTTCGTGAGCTATCAGCAACGTCGTGGTGAGGGTTTCGTGGATTATGTAGATATGATTTTCCGTATGTTCCTCTCAAGTGCCGTGTGGTATCTGAAGCGACTCAAGCAGATAAACCTGATCATTGACAAGGCAAAGCGTGATATGGATCATAATGTGGATAACGCATCGCTGATCAGTCTGTCACGTCTTCAGGACTCTCTGACATATTTCCTCACCGCTATCCGTGGTAATGAGACCTTGCTCCAGAAACTGAGATTCAAGCTTCAGGTGGACGAGCTTGACGCAGACCTTATCGAGGACGTAAACATTGAGATGAGTCAGGCTCGTGAAACGGCCCGTATCTACTCTGAGATTCTTGACTCAACGATGGAAACATACCGAGGTATCATCAACAATAACATGAACACGGTGATGCGTACCTTGACATCCGTGAGTATCATCCTGATGTTCCCTACCCTCATCTCGTCTCTTTTCGGTATGAACCTGAAAAACGGAATGGAGGATAGCCTCATAGGATTCCCTATCGCATTAGCAATTTCGCTTGTCGTTTCTGTCGGTTCTTGGGCATTCCTACGCTTCAAGAAACTGCTGTAAGTGATATTTATATACCTTTTTTTGTAACTATTATGAATGAAACTGCAAAAAACGCTCATTTATTTTTGCAGTTTCATTTTTTTTATCTATATTTGCAAAGTATTTGTGCCTCTGTAATTTGGAACATGCACCTATAACTTGTATTTGAACATCGAATCATTAATCTAAAAAAGTAAATGATGGACTCTCAAGAAGAAGAAAAGCGCATCTATGCTACCAAGCAAGAGGTGCTCGACCGCGTTAAGGAACTTGCACAGGAAGAAAACCCAAGCAAACAGGAGATTGACCACTTGAAAGTGGCTTTCTATCACCTTCTCAACACAGAGCGTGAGGCTCAGCAGAAGGCTTACATTGAGGCTGGCGGTGACCCTATGCAATACGTTGTGCCAACTGATGAAGATGAACAGATCTTCAAAGCCGAAATGACTATTGTACGTGAAAAACGCCAAAAAGCTTTCCTTGCGCAGGAAGAAGAAAAACAGAATAATCTTAAGCGTAAACTGGAGATCATTGAGCGTATCAAGACTCTCGCTACTTCTCCAGAAGAAGCTAACAATGCATATCAGGAGTTTAAGTCTCTTCAGAACGAATGGAAGGAGATAAAGGCTGTTCCTGCAGAAAATGCTACTGACCTTTGGAAGAGCTATCAGCTTTGTGTTGAACAGTTCTATGACCTCCTCAAGCTCAACAGCGAGGCTCGTGAATATGACTTCAAGAAGAACTACGAGATGAAGTCTGCTCTCTGCGATACAGCCGAAAGACTTGCTGAGGAAGAGGATGTTATCAGCGCATTCCATCAGCTTCAGGAACTCCATAGCCAGTATCGTGAAATCGGTCCTGTTGCCAAGGAACTCCGTGATGAGATCTGGAACCGCTTCAAGCAGGCAAGTACTGTGGTTAACCGCCGTCACGCTGCTCACTTTGAGGCTATCCGTTCTCAGGAAGAGGTTAATCTCTCAAAGAAAGAGGAGCTTTGCGAGAAAGTAGAGGCTATCGCTAATGCTCAGGCAAAGAGTTCTTCTGAATGGGAAGACAAGACCAAGGAGGTCATTGCACTTCAGGCAGAATGGAAGACTATCGGCTTTGCTCCTCAGAAGATGAACGTGAAGATCTTCGAGCGTTTCCGTAGTGCGTGTGACGCTTTCTTCAACGCTAAGAATCTCTATTTCAAGGAAATGAAGGAGCGTTTCAGCGAGAATATCGCAAAGAAACAGGCTCTCGTTGAACAGGCTCAGGCTCTTGCAGACTCAACCGACTGGAAGGCTACTTCTGATAAGCTCATACAGCTTCAGAAGGATTGGAAGACTATCGGTATGGTTCCAAAGAAACTCGGTGATGAACTGTGGAACAACTTCCTCGGTGCTTGCAACAAGTTCTTTGAGGCTCGTAATGCTGCTGGTGCAGGTCAGCGTAACGAGGAGCATGAGAATCTTGAAAAGAAGAAGAGTATCATAGAGCAGCTCAAGGCTCTCATAGAGAGTGAAGAGGAAGGCATCCAACAGAAGATGCAGGCTCTCACAAGCGAGTACAACGCTATCGGTCATGTACCTTTCCGCGATAAGGATGCTCTTTTCCGCGAGTATCATGATACTCTTGACACTCTCTACAAGAAGTTGAATGCTTCAAGTGCCCGTCGTCGTCTTGACAAGTTCAAGAGCAACCTCAAGGATGCTGCTCAGCGTGGTGAGAATGCCGTTAATGACGAGCGCTCTCGCTTGCAGCGTCGCTACGAGACTCTCAAGCAGGAACTTCAGACTTACGAGAATAACCTCACCTTCCTCTCTGCTACAAGCAAGAAGGGTAACAGTCTCATCGACGAGATGAATCGTAAGATGCAGAAACTCCGCGATGATCTTGACCTCGTAAAGGCAAAGATCAAGGCTGTTAATGAGGCTTAGTCCCAAGCTCTCTCAAATAAATGAATGTTATAATCCAAATGCCGCTTATGGTTTATTCCATAAACGGCATTTTTATTTTCTATTCTTTTTCAATCTTATCTCTACAAGTTTTTCGTAATCAAGCAACAAAGCATTTAACTTATCAATCAATTCGGAATTCCCTTCCATCTGACAGAGTTCATCAACATACTCGTAAATCAAGCGGAAATCATTGTCTGTTCTTATCTTGCCTCTCTCCAATATCCGGGCAATTCTATCCTGCTTTCTCTTGTCAAGTTCCAAAATGTTGACACCGTATTCATCCATGAAATATTTCTGATTCTCAATCAGAAAATCAGGATAATCTAAAGCCAGTTGGCTATCCATACGATATACTTTGCCAAGTAAGCCTCTTTTCCCATTATCATACCATTCGTTGACATCGTTGATTTGACGTTCCAAAGGCTCAATACAAAAACTTACATCCGATTCCGAAAGGGATTTATCCGACTGTATCTTTTTAATCGAATAATTACAGAATCTAATACAAAAATTCTTGTAATACAAATATTTATCCATAGATCATAAAACCTGCAAGTTTAGTTATGTAAAAATTGTAATCATTACATTAGCGATGTTATTTCATCCTTGCTTAGCCCTGTAGCCTGTATGATTGAGTCCATAGGAAGATGCATCTCTATGAGTTTCTTGGTTATTTCATATGTTTGTTCCTTGCGTCCTTTCTTCTCGCCTTCAGCCAGCCCCTCTACACGACCTTCTGCTAATCCCTCTGCACGTCCCTCTGCACGCCCTTCTGCACGACCTTTTGCATGACCTTCAGCATGTCCCTGACGGAAATATCCTTTCATAAGCGTCCTCTCGCTTACTATCTTGTCCCAGAACTTATCGTATGCCATACGCTGGGCATCGGTATATGCAGATTGTTCAACAATTCCGACAGCCTTACTGATGTACTCATTCTCCATCATCTCCGCAGGTATTTCCTTTGTCTGCTCGTTTATTTCGGTAAGGAAACGCAGCCAAAGCACCATCATCTTCTTGTCACTAACGCTTGACGGACGGAACTTTGGCAATTCAAGGAAGATTGTCTCAAAGCCCTTTATAGTGTTCTCTGGATGCTCAATATTAGCAGGAACATAGCGATGATAGAACTCATCCTTCAGGTTTGGGAAGGCAATGTCATTAATGATGCTAACACAATACACCTGACGCAATTCATCATATCCATCCTTTTCCTCCAAGGGACGGAAAATTTTCTTTGGTGTATTGAAAAATTCGCGTTGCACAAAACCCGCCGTCCAATACATCTGCATCTCCACAATAAACTGTCTGTTGTTATTATCCGTACAACGAACATCTACCATAGAATATTTCTTTGCAGGATTTTCAGGAACCATCTCAGGTGCAATATATTCTAAACTTTTAATCTCATTATCATTCTTCAACGGAAGCACAGCATTGAGAAAACTACGGAGTAGGTCTTTTTGCTCGCAAAACACTTTCCTGAAGGTTAAGGTGGCATTTGGATCAAGATATTTTGCCATAATGAAGCCTTTCTTGTTATTCCTTGCAAAGATACAAACTTTTTCTTGTTTCTCCAAGAAAAACGGTATTTTTCTTTTTTACCTTGGAAAATGCAGCTCAATTACCTCTTCAACCTATACTCCTTACCATTAATACCAACACCGATATTCAGGGCAGGAACCCAACCTAAGCCATTGCTATAACGTGTAAGACTAAAATATGGCTTGAGTCTGACACTTCTTTCATTTCTGACAACTCCATAGAAGTTATACATCATATTTATTGTACGACGGTATATGAAGTCGAACATCACACCAGCACCAGCAGAAAATCCGAGTATTTCGATTCTATTATCTCCCTTACTTTTCCTATACTCCTCATATTTCTCACCTCCATCAAGGAATCGCATACCAATGCCAACGACAGGAGTAACCTCCAATGTCTTTTTACTGCACATTGTACGACCATAATACACATTAATGCCTCCAGAATACATCCGATCTCCTTTTTCTATATATCCTTTCTTAGCACGAATATCCTTATGGAACTCTCCCAATTCCATAGCCAGATCCATGGTGAAAACGTTTTTCCCGACATTAAAGCCACCTCCAAAACTGCCTCCAAAACTTGCTCCCATATAGTCAGAGAATGGTATATGAGTCAGAATTGCAGCATCTAACACAACGGCCTTTCCACGTGATTTACACCTATCCACTATCTCTACAGGATCCACCTCATTCTCAACAAGTTCCTTGGCAAGGACATTGGATATGCTATCCACGGTTTCGGATTTACGACCTTGGTCAGTAACAGTATTCATCTGGTCTATTTGCTTGTCAAATTCCCTCTGATAACGATCAAACAACTGTCCCATAGTCAAGCCATCACAAAAAGGAAAATCCATAGCGACCCTACGAGTAAGAGCCTCCCACAAATCAAACTGATTCTGACAATGCTTCAGTCGTGAATCAATCAGATCCTTATTTTCCACCCATGAATCATCCTGTATGAGATAAGATTCATAGCAATAATACTTGTAGTTAACGCCATCAATCTTTTTCTTCTTCAGCACAGGCTGAGCATAAAGATGCAGAAATGAAGCCTGATTACTATTAGGATTTTTAGAAGCCCTAAAATCATCCCAACGCAATTTCCTATCAGTCCATTTCACCTTACCTAGACGATAATCAACGGTATTAGGCACATCGGGAACCCTATTAAAGCCAAACCATTGCGCTCTAACCGTAGAAATACACAAAATGGAAACAACAAAAAGAATAATATGCTTTTTCATTATAACCTCCTCCTTAACACGAATCCGACCAGTAATCTTGGTCGGATTCACGCTATTTATATTCAATAATCAAAAATACTATCAAACATCCTTCTCTTTGAAAGGACCTGAATCGAGTTCCTATTGCATCTGCAAATAAGCCTGAGCCTCAAGAGCTGCCATACAACCGCTTCCTGCAGCTACGATAGCCTGACGATATGTAGGATCGCAGACATCACCAGCAGCAAAGACACCTTCCACATTTGTGCGAGGAGTTCCTGCGATGTTCTTGATATACCCCATTTCATCAAGGTCAATCTGTCCCTTGAAGATATCAGTATTAGGCTTATGACCAATGGCAAGGAAGAATCCGTCTATTGCAACGTCATACTTCTTTTCATCAGCCTCACCCTTACGATATACGAGATGCATACCCTCTACACCATTCTCACCATAAAGTCCAATGGCATTATGCTCAAAGAGAATCTCAATGTTCTCTGCATCCTTAACACGCTGCTGCATAATCTCAGATGCACGGAGATAGTTCTTACGGACAACAAGATATACTTTCTTGCAAAGTCCTGAGAGATAGAGAGCATCCTCACAGGCAGTATCACCACCACCTACTACGGCTGTCACCTTCTTGCGATAGAAGAAACCGTCACAAGTAGCACAAGCACTAACACCCTGACCGTTATACTTCTCTTCGTCAGGAAGTCCGAGATACTTAGCCTTTGCACCTGTGGCAATAATGATAGTATCAGCCTCAAGTTGCTTGTCCTCGTCAATAGTAACAACGTATGGTTTCTTGCTGAAATCAACAGCAGTAACCTCGCCATCACGAATGTCACAACCGAAACGCTCAGCCTGCTCACGAAACTCCATCATCATCTGATTGGCATCAACGCCCTCTGGATAACCAGGGAAATTCTCAACTATTGTTGTCTGGGTGAGCTGACCACCTGTCTGCATACCACAATACTCTACTGGCTGCAAATTAGCACGACCAGCATAAATAGCAGCAGTATATCCAGCAGGACCGCTACCTATGATTAAACATTTAACGTGTTCCATATTATTCTTTTAGCTAATAGGTTTATATCAAAAATAAGAAATAAAAGATAGAGCTACAAGGCTACGAACAAACCGAACTACAATCTTTTATTTCTTATTTCCTTAATTATTTCAAACTTGGCTTACAGCATAGCTGCAATCTGTGCATCAATCTCTGCGATAGGTGTTGTAGGCTCAAAGCGAGCAACAACATATCCTCTCTTGTTGATGAGGAACTTAGTGAAATCAGCAGTAATATCACCCTCCTTCATTTCCTTAAGATACTTGTAGAGAGGCTCGGCATCATCACCATTCACCTTCACCTTCTTGAAACGAGGAAACTCCGTGTTGTAGTTGTCCTTAGCGAAGTTGTGAACAATCTCATCTGTTCCAGGACAAGACTTGGTTGGCTGATTGCTTGGGAAATCAAGAACAGCGAAGCCCTGTGCGTGATACTTCTCATAGAGAGCCTCAAGTTCAGCATACTGAGGAGTAAATTCACTCTTAATAGCTGTGTTTACGATAAGAAGCACCTCATTGGCATAGTTGCGGAGAGGTACCGCATTTCCCTTTCTATCTTTTACAGTGAAATCGAAAACTGTGTTCATTATGTTGTTAAAATAATTCTATGTGCGCGAATGCAATTTGCAAAAAAGTGCATTAACCCGCATATGCAACTACGAGTAAATGCACTTTCCTCTTTCCTTACGAAAGGCTTTGGTAGAGAATTATCTCTTTATATCTTGAGAATAATCTTACTTCTTGATCTTACCGTAGCGGTTCATGAAGCGGTCAACACGACCTGCTGTATCAACGAGCTTGCTCTTACCTGTGTAGAATGGGTGTGAGCTGCTTGAGATTTCGATCTTTACTACTGGGTAAGTCTCGCCTTCAAACTCTACTGTATCATTAGTCTTGCATGTAGACTTTGTAAGGAACATATCGCCGTTGGACATATCTTTGAATACGACGGGGCGATAGTTTTCTGGATGAAGATTCTTTTTCATTTCTGTTTTTAAATTGTTATTGATGCAAAATTGCGCTGCAAAGTTACTAAAAAAAAACGAGACTAAGGTACTCTGATTTAAGAATAAAACTCATAATTAAAGAAAATTAACACAAATCAAGTATCAAGCAACCACAACGCTATTCTGCGGATTGACATTGTGGGCAGATTCGCTATTTCCGCCACCTCACATTTAACGTAAAATGTTACCTTGTTACCCGTTACCTTCTTGAATTGTCTGCATATTTTTGAGTAAATGTTACTTTGTTACCCGTTACCTCACTCAACATATCGCACGCCCGCGCGATACTTATATATACATATCCTTCCTAAGAAATAAATATATAGTAAAGGCCTTTAGGAGAGTAAGCAGGTTAGGGGGATTGGAGGTTAGGGGTTAGAGGGGAGAGGTTAGAAGGTTAGAGAGGAGAGGTTAGGGCAAGAATATATGCATATATTTTTTAGGGTGGTAACAGGTAACAAAGTAACATTTTGATTTCTGGTGTTACCATGTTACCTTGTTACCTCTGAAAAAATGCATTACCCCATTGACGGCCTTATTTCTGCTTCCTCCCTAAAGGCCTAATCACGACATTCAGGACACGAAGCTCCAAAATCAGGGACAGCTATTTGAAGTGTGGGAAAAAGTTAGTACCTTTGCAGCAGATAAATGAAAAAATGAACAATGAAAAATTATAAAATACAAATCACGCATTCCAATCAAAGGCCACGAGCGGAAACGCTAATCTGTATTTTTCATTTCTCACTTTTCATTTTTCATTTAAAACAAGCTCCCTTGCAGCTCCCTTGTAGCTCCCATGTAAGTCCCATTTTCTCCTATTACAGGAAAGGACTCAAAGCAGAGGTTCATCGAACTTTATTACTTAACACGTGTATATGTAACGGTTACTAACTTACCCGTCTCATCACTGGTATATGAAAATTTGAAGGTATTCTCATCTACGATCTCATAAGAGAATGAGCTTTTTTCTGGACATTCCTTCCAATCCATTACCTCCCACTTATGATCCCACTCATGAGTTTGCTCCAAACTTAAAGTTCCATTAACAGCAGTATAAGAGCCTTTAGACTGATAATATGTGAGATTATCATCATAATACTTTTTAGAGGGATCCTTCTTTATATCCTGATCCTTTCCAAGATATTTTCCATCGGCATAAAATATCCAAACATCACGACAAGTACCATCTACGATTCGCTCCCAAGTACCAACGAGATCATTACGCTTTTCTTCAACGACTTTCTCGTCATCATCGTCATCTCCACAAGAAGTAAACACTACGTTACAACACATTGCCATCAGCACAAGGCTGAGGATTGAAAAATACTTTTTCATTTCTGTTTTTAATTTTAAATTGTTATTACTGAAAAATTGCACTATAAAGTTACTAAAAAAAAATCGAGAATAAGCCTCTTCTATTTAAGAATAAAGCCTGTTGTTAAAGAAAATTAACACAAATCAATCTTACAGAGAAGTAAATAAGTGGATTGAAATTATTATAAACTACTTAACCTTTGTCAAGATCAAGTTTTTATCTTTACCATCATTATTGACTCCTGACAATGTTAATTTATCATCCTTAACCTGATAATTAACAGAGCCATCCAGAGCATCTTCCTTTTCATGCCATTCCTTATCCTTATATTTACTTACACTAAATTCATGAGTCAAAGAAACGGTCAGGACACCATTACTTGCAGTATAGGTTCCCTTAGATTTTTTGTATGCTCCATCCTCATCCGTGTACTCAGGCTCGTCAGTTGTCACAACGGAATAAAGAGCATCAAGATGCGTTCCGTCAGCAAAGAATGTCATTACCTCACGACAATCCTTTTCCTTGTCGATATTCTCCCAAGTACCTATAAGTGCCCTGTCAATATCTTCCTCAGCATCATCATCTTTGCTGCATGATGCAAACAAGAAGTTACCACATAGGAACATCAGCACAAGGCTGAAGATAGAGAAATACTTTTTCATAATATGATTGATGTTTTAGTTTATAATCATCTGTGTCAATATTACTTAACACGTGTATATGTTACGGTCTCTTTCTTACCTGTTTCTTCATTTGTATATGAAAAGTTGAAGGTGTTTTCATCTACAATCACATAAGCGAATGACGCCGTTGCTGTATGTTTTCTCCAGTCCATAGCATTCCACTTATGATCCCACTCATAAGTCTGAGCCATATCCATAGTTCCATTTATAGCGTTACAATAGCCTTTGGTCTGATAATATGTGAGATTATCATCATAATACTTTGTTGATGGATCCTTCTTTGTGTCTCGATCCATTTGATGATAATTTCCATCAGCATCAAATATAATAATATCACGACAAGAAGCATCTACGATTCTCTCCCAAGTACCAACAAGGCGCTTGTCAAAGACTTCTATTTTCTCAACATCAGCAAATGTATTTCTATGCAGAGTGATTTCTGGTTGCTGCTTGTTATTAGAATCAATTAGCTTCAAGGTGTTGTCATCAACAAATTTTATTTTCAAACCTCTCTTCGTTTCGCCGCTCAAAGGATGCCACATAAGATCCTTATATTTAGAATACTGATATAGATGCTTATGCAATACGAATAGAGAATCTCCTGCAAACTCATACTTTTCAATAAGCTTGTTAATAACACCTTCCTTATCAGTATCTGGCGAATCAGGATTAGCGACCTTGTCACGAATCACCCTCAAAGCAGTAGAATCATCAAAGAACGTAATAGAAGAAATCGTACCAGGAGCATCATCTGGAGTATATTCCCAGGTACCAATGAGATCCTTGACATAATAATGCTTTTCTTTCACTAATACTACATCCTCATCGTCGTCATCTCCACAAGAGGTAAACACGACATTACAACACATTGCCATCAGCATAAGGCTGAGGACTGAAAAACACCTTGTCTTCATTTAATAGTTTTTAATAGTTGTTTTATGTTTTAGTTATAATAATATACCGTCAAAAATTTATTCATTTACCGTCAACCCTGTCTCTTCCTTTACATCTACCTCTACAGCCGTTTCCGCAGCCTCAGCAAGCTCTGCGGCTCTTTTCTCGGCAGCCCTACGAATAGTGTATATCTTGAGCATATTAATGATCATCACTATACCGCTTATTATCATAGCCCATCCGAGGAAGAACAAAGGAGAGGATGCAATAGTTTCTGGATGAACCAGCATAGCAATGGCTGCAAGGAGCATCAGGACTGGCATAACCCAGTATATCCACCCTACTCTACCATAGCGGTTCACCATTATGAGATCTGCAATCTGATATACAGAGACAAGCAAGATGATAATGCCGAAGATATATGTCAAGCCATTCAGGAACGTCTCTGGCATAGAGGCAAGGACAACACCGAGAATCAAGCTACCAACACCTACAATAGGGAATATAGGCATAGCCTGCCCTATTGGATTGCCCTCAGCATCAAGAACCGAAGCACCATCAGCTATCATACTCCTCATCTTCAGCACGTGCTTTCGCTGAATGTAGTAGGATATACATGATATAACTCCTGCCATAAAGAACAGGGCACCAAGACCTATCGTCAACCATGTAACCATTTCCTCACGAAATTTCACAACAAGTACTCCAGCAAGAATTATCAGAGCTGGCGTTAGTAAACCAATAATTTTTCTCATACTTAATATATGTTATCAATTTTAAATTTTCAACTACTAAAATAGCCACTCATGCTCTTTCAAGCATAAGTGGCTACAAAAGTACAAATTTTATTTTATCTTACCAAATTATAAAGTCAAATTTGCACATTCCCCCTGACATTTTCTTCACCTAATATATTAAACTTTATAATACTTTATCTACGACCACCGAATCCACCACCGTGTGAACCACCTCCACGTGAGCCTCCACTACTATGTGAACCACCATAAGAGCCGCTACTATGAGAGCTACCACCGCGAGAACCGCCACTATAGCTGCCTGTTGAGGTGCTACGGCTTGGGGTGAATGAACGTGTTGAAGACTCACTTCTTGAAGAAGAACGATCAGAAGAGCTATGGCCAAATGATCCACGATCAGAAGATCTGCGCTCTGGAGCTACACGCTCTGTAGAAGATGAGGATGAAGAGCTGAAGCCTTGACGACCTACGGTTGTACGTGTGCTGCTCTCACGACTTGAACCAAAGCGAGAATTGCCTGGTTGGCCCTCTCTGCGAGGCTCTGTACTACTACGACGATGCTCGATACTACCACCACGCTGAGGCTCTACACTACTACGACGAGGAGCACCTACTCCGTGAGAACTACGAGTGCCACGCTCTATGCGTCCACCACGATAATCTCCGCGATTCCAACCATCACGCATACCTGTGAAGTGTGCACGATGTGTTCCGCGATGAGCGTGAACAAAGTTTGTGTGATACCAAGAACGACCACCATTATGATGCCATCCATGTCCGCCTCTATAGGTTACATAGAAATGTGGACGACCGAAATAGAAGTAGTCACGATGTGGATAGCGCGCGTAGATGCCGAAGTGCCAGTAACCAGCCTCCCACCACAAAGGGCGATAGAAATAGCTTGCTGCACAGAAAGCCTCATACTGCCAGTCGAGAAGTATATATCTCAGATCCTCATTACGATGAATCCAGTAGTCAGCAAACACATCATCGTATGTATTAACGCTCAACAGATAGTCGAGGTTCACTTCGTATGCAGCCTCATACTGCTCCTCGTCGAGGTTAAGCTCATATGCCATCTTATCTGTAAGGAACAAAGCCTGCTCGCGGGCCTGTTCGTAACTCATCGCGTTAGCCGTTGTGATGAATGAACTCAAAAGAGCTACCATCGCTATTATCATCTTTTTCATAGTCGTATATTTTAAAGTAAATACTCCTTATTATATATAGATAGAAATAACAAAGTACATAGTACCTTTTAGTTTCTGTTGCAAAAATACAAACAATTCCTTGCCTACCCAAAGGTTTTTCCCTAATAGGGTAAGGGAATTCCCTAAAAGCCCCTCACCCGTCCTACGGACACCCTCTGACACATACTCCGATGTTATCAACATCGGACTTCCCCAAGTGGCGAGGGAAATATCACCTTTTCTCGCAATTAAACTAAAAACAGGTCTTAACACCCCAATTTTGCAAAGTAAGCATTGCAAAATACAGAAATTTTCATCTTTTTCTTATTTTTTTTCGCAAAACTCTTGCAGGAATCACAAAAACTATATACTTTTGCAGTGTACTACTACAATAGTACACCACCACAATAATAAAAGCAACGATTAATAACAACTTAAAAATATAAGCTATTATGATTAAAATAGATAATGTAACATTCGCCTATCCAAAGGGACGTGCAAACATTCATACGAACCTTTCGTTGAATATTGAGCAGAACAAGATCTACGGTCTTCTTGGAAAAAACGGTACTGGTAAGTCAACCCTACTCTACCTCATCTCAGGACTTCTCCGACCATCGGAAGGTACGATAACAATGGAGGCAACCAACGAGGAGACAGGCGAAACAACAGCATACTCAACTTTGGAACGCCATCCAGAAATCCTAAGAGAGACATTCCTTGTAAATGAGGAATACACACTTCCACCTATCAAGCTTAACGAATGGGCAAAGTCTCTCGGAGGTTTCTACCCAAGCTACAGCGAAGAGATGTTCCGCCAATGCCTTGCAGACTTCGACATCAAGGGAAATCCGAAGCTCACCACCCTATCAATGGGACAGCAGAAGAAAGTGATCATCTCTTTCGCACTTGCATCAGGCGTAAAATACCTCTTCATGGATGAGCCAACCAACGGACTTGACATTCCAAGCAAGTCACAATTCAGAAAGGTGGTTTCAAGTTGCATGAGCGAGGAAAGAACAATCATCATCTCAACCCATCAGGTTCACGACATAGAGTTCCTTCTCGACCACATCATAATAATTGATAACGACCGACTTCTGCTCAACGCCTCAACAGGCGAGATAACAGACAAGTTCGTATTTGAGTACCGAACACCAGGAAGCCCAACAGAAGGAGTTATCTATCAGGAGCCAACACTTCAAGGAAACGCCACAATGGCATATAGAAAGAGTACAGATCCTGAGACGAACCTCAACCTCGAACTTCTCTTCAACGCAACAGTAAAAGGTCTCTTCCTATAAGTAACCAACTCCAATCCAGTTCCAATTCAGCTCCAATACAAGTCCAATTCCCGATAGGAGCACAATGGGAGTCACAACGGACTTACAACGGACCTACAACGGACTTACAACAAACATATAAATCAATCTTAAAAAAACAATCATTATGAAACAATATATTTTTCTTCCAATAGCACTCGTTGCAACTTTAGCAGCTTTACTTTTCTCTTCATGCACAGTTTCAATCAACACCCCTACCGAGGCAATTGAACCAGGAGAGATGACAAAAGAAACAAGAAAGCTGGAGGAACCATTCAACATACTTACCGCAAGTGGTGCAATAGATGTAGAATTCATTACTTCTGATTCTTCATACGTCGAGATAGAAGCAGGCGAGAATGTACTTCCACACATTAAGACCGAGGTAAATAACATGAAACTGAGCATACAGCTCGATAATGCAGGAGGTCGCCCATTCTACTCTTCTGATAGCCGAACATTCCACTTCCAGCTAAACGATGGTACGATAGGAGGAACTGATATCAAGGTAAAGGTATTTGCACCAAGCTTAGAAGAGGTTCGTACAGCAGGATCCGTTGATTTCATAGCTGATAGCCTCAGAACTACAGAAATGTTCAAGGTAAACACCGCAGGTAATTCTGATATTACAATTCAACACGTAAACTGCGACAACGCAGAGATAAAGATGGCAGGTCAGAGTGATGTAAAGATTGGTAATATAACTTGCAAGAACATCAAGATTGGTTCTGCTGGCAACAGCGACCTGAACCTCAAGATTAATGGTGCAAACAATACAGAAGTTAGTATTGCCGGACATAGCGATGCAGATATCACATTCAATAAATGTAACAGAGCAGGCATCAATATTGCAGGAGCATCAGATCTCACTCTCAAGGGAACTCTCAACATCCTCGATAAACATGTTGCTGGAGTTTGTTCTATAAACACAGACGGACTCAAGCTCACAAACAAAAGCGAAGAATAAGCATAAGGTAAAACCACTAAACAACATACGATTATGATTAAGCAACTCATTCTCCATAACCTCCTTCTTGAAAAGAAGAACGCGATTGCCTGCACAAGCATTATGGCTGGCGTGATACTATTCTTCGCAACAATAGCTACACACACATATATTGATGATAGCAACACATCTCGCGTTTACTACAATTATGCTGTAGGTGCTGCCAACGGTTCTCTCTGGTTCTGCCTTGTATATATGGCAAGCCGTATGTTCCGCTACCTCAACACTCGCAAGACAGCCATCCCATTCCTCATGCTCCCTGCATCCAACAAGGATAAGTTCCTTGCTAACTGCATTCTGAGCCTCGGTGGTACATTCGCTATGTTCTTCGTTGCACTTCTTGGTGCAGACTTGGTACAGGTTCTTTTCAATCTCGCTGTAAGATACACAACTGGCAGTATAACAGTAAATTTCTTTGAACATCTCTGCGAAGATACAAATCTCTTCGGCATACAAATGCTTAACAGTTTCTTCTGTGGAACAATGACAATTCTCTGGATCCACTCAGTTTTCACATTAGGTTCTACGATGTTCCGCAAGCATAGTTTGATTAAGACAATTCTCTCGCTCATCGGCGCATCCTTGATACTTTCTATGATTTTCGGAGGTCTGGCTGCTTCTGCTGCACACTCAAACAGAGACATCACAATCCACTTCCTTGTTGATCCAGAGACAATGTTCAGCATCACATACTATCTGATTGTCCTCGGCACAACAATAGGAGCTTACTACTGGGCATATCGTCGATTCTGCAAGAAAACCATCCTGTAAAAAATAGGAAATGCTACCAGAAAACACCTGATTAACATATCATTATTAACAATCCATATAAGCAACTATACTATGTTCACATCAGATAAACCGATATACCTACAGATGGCCGACAGAATGAAGGAAGAGATACTATCAGGAACATACTCCGACGATATGCGAATACCTTCCGTCAGGGAATATGGCATTCTGCTTCAGGTAAATACAAATACGGCAGTAAAATGCTATGAACAACTTTCGCGTGATGGAATCATCTACCAAAGACGCGGAATGGGCTACTTCGTAACTGCCGGGGCACGCGACCGCATTATGCAACAGCGTAAGGAAGAGTTCTTCCAGACAACTTGCCCACAACTAAAGAAAGACCTCGAACTCCTCGGCATTACGATTGAGGAATTTATAGAAAAGATTAAGTAAAAGAAAAGCCCCCAGCCCCAAGGGGGAGCTTTTTGACAGTAAATATCAACGATAAAAGGTGTATAAAAACTCCCCCTTGGGGGGCTGGGGGGCTTAATTATTTTCAAAGATGATCAAACTCAAAAATATAAATAAGACTTACAAGGGTGCCCAACCGCTTCACGTTCTCAAAGGCATAGACCTTCACATCAAGAAAGGCGAGTTCGTAAGCATCATGGGAGCCTCAGGTTCAGGAAAATCAACCCTTCTGAACATACTCGGAATCCTCGACAACTACGACACAGGCGAGTATCTTCTCAACGATGTGCCAATCTGGGGACTTAGCGAGACAAAGGCTGCCGAATACCGAAACAAGATGATCGGTTTCATCTTCCAGTCGTTCAACCTCATCTCATTCAAGACTGCCGTTGAAAACGTGGAACTTCCACTCTTCTATCAGGGAGTTAGTCGAAAGAAACGTCACAAACTCGCACTTGAGTATCTCGACAAGCTCGGCCTCCTACCCTGGGCAGACCACTACCCTAACGAGATGTCGGGAGGTCAGAAACAGAGAGTGGCAATAGCAAGAGCACTCATCACACATCCGCAGATTATCCTTGCAGATGAACCTACTGGAGCTCTTGATTCAAAGACGAGTGTTGAAGTAATGGATCTTCTGAAAGAACTCCACGAAAAAGAGCACATGACAATCGTTGTGGTAACTCACGAAAGTGGTGTGGCTAACGAAACTGATAAAGTCATTCATATCAAAGACGGCCTTATCTACAAGGTAGAGGATAACTACGATCACCACTTGGTATCAAAGGATTACGTAAAATAAATTGTACATTGTAAATATTAAAATTGTACATTTTTATGGAATTACTAAAAGAAATATGGTCTTCAGCCAAACGCAACAAGCTCCGCACAACCCTTACAGGATTTGCAGTTGCATGGGGAATCTTCATGATCATCTTCCTACTTGGAGCAGGCAACGGCCTCATAAACGCACAGGTAGAGCAGCAGAACAGTCATGTGAAGAACTCCATGAAGATATATGGCGGACAGACATCCAAGCCTTACAACGGATTAAAGGAAGGACGATGGATAAGCCTGCAAGACAAGGATATCACCACAACCCAGAATTCCTTCACAGATAATGTTGACCTCGTTGGCGGTGAGATTCGAGAATCATCCGGACATTCTATCTCCTATGGCGAGAACTACGTAGCGCCAACCATCACAGGCGTTGCACCAGAATATATCAAGATTGAGAAATACGAACTCCTACACGGACGCTTCATTAACTATCTCGATATGCAAGAGCAGCGTAAGGTGATTATCATCAGCAAGCGCATAGCCAAGGAACTTGACAAATCATACGAGAGGATTCTTGGTAAATACGTAAAACTCGACAACATCGCTTTCAAGGTTGTAGGCATCTACAAGGAAGACGAAAGCGAGCAGACTATGGAGGCTTTCTGTCCTTTCACCACTTTTAAGACTATGTTCGGCAAGGGTGACAAAGTTGGAAACATCATCTTCACATTCCACGGAATCAACACTCAGGAAGAGAGTGATGCTTTTGAGAAGAAATACCGTCAGAAGATCAACCGCAACCACGATGCTGCACCTGATGATGAGAGCGCTCTATGGATATGGAACCGCACAAGCGACAGCATACAGATGGAAATGGGTATCAGTATCATCCGAACAGCCCTCTGGATTATCGGCCTTCTGACGCTATTAAGCGGAATAGTTGGAATCAGCAACATCATGCTCATTACCGTAAAGGAACGCACGCATGAGTTCGGCATACGAAAGGCAATAGGCGCCAAGCCAATCTCCATCCTCAAGCTCATAATCACCGAGAGCATTATCATCACCTCTTTCTTCGGATATGTAGGTATGATGGCAGGAATCCTCGCTAACGAATGGATGGATGCAACAATCGGACATGAGACTATCGATACTGGAACATTCCAGGCAACGATGTTCCTCAACCCAACAGTAGGACTAGATGTCTGCATCGAGGCAACCGTGATAATGATCATAGCAGGAACCATAGCAGGCATTATACCTGCATGGAAGGCTGCAAGGATACGTCCTATTAAAGCTCTGATGGCAAATTAAACGGCCTCTCCCCCCCGCCCTCCCCCGTAGGGAGGGAGCCGGAATGCAATGGACATAAATAGTAAATTGTACAGATAGTACATAAATAGTAAATAGTACATAGCTAAATTGTAAATAGAAATGGTTATCCACAAAATACGTCAGGCCCTTCCCGACATCGACACATACAGGGAGATTCTCGACACGCTGACGCGAAACAAGAGTCGCTCTTTCCTAACGGGATTCGGAGTCTTCTGGGGCGTCTTCATGCTCATCATCCTTATTGGAGGCGGACAAGGACTCAAGGAACTTCTCGTCAAGAACTTTGAAGGATTTGCCTCAAATACGATGCTCGTTTTCTCCGACAAGACAACAAAGGCATACGACGGTTTCAGAAAAGGACGACAATGGGATCTCACAGATGTTGACATAGAGCGTATGAAGAGTCAAGTTCCTGAGCTCGATGTTGTTACGCCAATGGTCTTCGCCTACTCTACCCCTGTTGTCTATGGCGATAAGAAAAGTACGGGCAGCATCAAGGGCGTGAAACCCGACTACGAAAAGGTACAGGCTTCGAAGATATTCTACGGACGCACGCTCAACGATATGGATGAGCAGAAAGAACGAAAGGTCTGCATCATAGGTAAGAAAATATATCAGGATCTATTCTCACCAGGGGTAAATCCCTGCGGAGAACGAATAAAGGTTGATAACGTTTACTACCAAATCGTTGGTGTTGACTATAACAGTTCAGCAATCAATATCGGTGGTGAGGCAACCCAAACGGTCACAATTCCGTTCTCTGTCTGCCGAAAGAGATATAACTACGGCAATCAGATTCACGTCATAGCAATGACTGGCAAGACGGGTGTCGTAATGAGTAGGCTTACAAACAAAATCAGAGGCATAGTAGCAAGAGCACATCGAATTGATCCTACTGACGAACACGCAATATCAGTCTTCAACACAGAGGTGATGTTCGGAATCATCAATAGTCTATTTAATGGCGTGAACTTCCTTATCTGGCTCATCGGACTTGGCACAATCCTCGCAGGAGCCATAGGTGTGAGCAACATCATGATGGTTACAGTAAAGGAAAGAACTACGGAGATAGGCATACGCAGAGCAATCGGAGCAACGCCAAAGATGATTCTCTCGCAGATACTATCTGAAAGTCTTTTGCTAACAGCAGTCGCAGGAATGAGCGGCATCCTATTCGGAGTAATCATACTCCAGATGCTTGAACTCGGCAACACCACCGACGGCATACTCGAAGCTCACTTCCAAGTCAACTTCTGGACAGCAATCTTCGCTACAGTCTTTCTTTCTATCCTCGGCACAATAGCCGGTCTCGCTCCTGCATATCGAGCTATGGCAATCAAGCCTGTCGATGCTATGAGAGATGAATAGTCAGCAAAACTGCAATTAACAATTAAAAATTAACAATTAACATGCCCTTAGTACTCCGGCTCCCTCTCTACGGGAGAGGGCGGGGGGAGAGGCCAATAATTTATAAAAATGAAATATTCTAAGCTTATAATCGCGATCATCGTCGCACTCATCTTCATCGGAACATTCGTATTCCTTTATCAGAAGTCTCAACCAGAACCTATCGTCTATAACGAGTTCACCACAAAGATGGGTGATGTCAGCAAGACCACCCTCATCACAGGTAAGATTGAGCCTCGCAACGAGGTCAACGTAAAGCCACAGATCTCAGGTATCATCACAGATATTTATAAAGAGGCTGGCGACGTTGTAAAAGCTGGTGAAGTTATCGCAAAGGTAAAGGTTATTCCTGATATGAGCCAGTTGAGTAGCGCAGAGTCACGTGTTCGTCTTGCAGAAATCAACGCAAAGCAGGCACAGACAGACTATGATCGTGACAAGGTACTCTTCGACAAGCACCTCATCACAGCCGAGTCTTTCGACAAGGTTAGCCAGACTCTCCATCAAGCTCAAGAAGAAGTAAAAGCAGCAAACGACGCCCTTGAGGTTGTTCGTGATGGTGTTTCTAAGAGCAACGCAAGCGCAAGTAGCACCCTCATCCGTAGCACTATCTCTGGTGTCATTCTTGACATCCCTGTAAAGGTTGGTAATACCGTCATCCTTTCAAATACATTCAACGACGGTACAACCATCGCAACCCTCGCCAACATGAAGGATCTCATCTTCCGTGGTAATATTGACGAGACAGAGGTAGGACAGCTTGCTATCGGCGTTCCTATGAAGATTACTATCGGTGCCCTTCAGGATGTTAAGCTCAACGCAGCCCTCGAATATATCTCTCCAAAGGCTGTAGAAAACAATGGTGCTAACCAGTTTGAGATCAAGGCTGCTATTGATGTCAAGGGTGCAAAGGCTCTCCGTTCTGGATATAGTGCGAATGCAGAAATCGTACTCCAGACAGCCAAGAACGTACTCACAATCCCTGAGAGTGCTATTGAGTTTAGCGGCGACAGCACCTTCGTATATCTCGTAAAGGGTAAAGGCGAACAGAAAACTTACGAACGTCATCCTGTCACAATCGGTATCTCTGACGGCGTGAACATCGAGATCAAGAAAGGTCTCAGCCAGAAGGATATCGTACGCGGTCCACAGGTTGTAGCAGATACTAAGAATAATGAGTAAAGAATCAACAAAATAGCGACAAATATGCATTTAGCAATAAATACAATAAAACATTCTTCCCTTGGGGAAGGCTTGGTTAGGCTTTTAGGAATAGGAGGCTTTATTTCCCTCCTTCTCCTCATCAGCACACCTTCATTCGCAAAGCAATGGACGCTTCCAGAGTGCATCAATTATGCCATAGAGCATAACATCAGTCTCAAACAACGTGAGAATACTCGTCGCCAGAATGAGCTGAGTCTCAACACGGCAAAGAACTCACGCCTTCCTGATGCAAATGCTGGAATATCTGAAAACCTCGGTTTCGGACGCTCTCTCGGAATGGATAACACTTATAGCAAGAACAACACCAGCAACACGTCATTCCAGATAAGCACTTCCGTACCTCTGCTCACAGGCAACAGGATTCCGAACACAATAAAGTTCAATCAACTCAATCTCGAAGCCTCAACAGCCGATCTTGAGAAGGCACGCAACGATATTCGCACACAGATTGCCCAGCAGTATATTCAGATTGTTTATGATAGTGAAATCCTTGCTGTTGCAAAGCGTCAGATTGGTATTGACTCCCTTCAATGCTATCGTCTTGAGGAGATGGAGAAAAACGGTAAGGCTACTCTTACAGAGGTTCTTCAGCAGAAGGCTACTATGGAGCAGAGCCGTCTCACAGCCACTCAGGCAGAGAACACCTACCGCCTTGACATTCTCGCTCTCACACAGTTGCTCGAGCTTCCTTCTCCAGAAGGTTTCTCTATCGTAACACCTACATTACCAAGCAATTCTGGCAATCTCATCAATATCAATCCTGAGATTATCTATCAGGAGGCAATAGCCGTGAAACCAGAGGTACAGGCAGAGCAACTACGTCTCAAGGCTTCTGACGCCAACATCCTTATTGCGAAGTCGGCTAAGTACCCTACCCTCTCGTTTAGCGCAGGACTTGGCACCAACTATTACAAGACCCTCAATGGCAATTACAAACAGGATAGCTTCGGTTCTCAACTCAAAAACAATTTCAGCCAGAATCTCGGTCTTCAACTCAACGTTCCAATCTTCAATAGGTTTGCAACACGCAATAGCATTAAATCGGCTTCTATCGACAAGGAAAACCAGCAGCTTGCTCTCGATAATGTGAAGAAATCGCTCTACAAGGAGATTCAGCAGGTATATTACAATACCATCGCAGCCGAAGCAAAGTACAAGAGCAGTCTTCAGGCAGAGGTGACGAGCAAGGACGCTTTCAACCTTACCCAGAGCAAATATGAGAACGGCAAAGCCACTATCACAGAGTTCAACGAATCAAGGAACAATCTGATGAAAGCAGAGAGCGATCTCATTCAGGCTCGCTATCAGCTCATCTATCAGAAAGCCCTTATTGATTTCTACAGAGGTAAGGAACTGAAGTTCTAACCCGTAAAGCCACTTGCTTTAGTTTGTCATCGAATTTACGTATTATAACTACTTAACTTTTAAATAAATGAAGCGGTTATATTATCTTGACACATTGAAGGTAATACTTACCATATTGGTAGTTTTTCATCATGCGGCTGAGGCTTATTCTCCATATTCGGCATGGGTATATAAGCCGAGCAATATGGATGAGATGATGCCTTTGATATGGCATTTCAACTCTGTTAATGCTGCATTCTTCATGGGATTGTTCTTCTTTATTGCAGGTTATTTCGTGCCACGCAGTTACGATAAACAAGGAATAGGGGTATTTGTGAAGAAGAAACTTCTTCGACTTGGCATACCTGTTGTGCTTGTTACGGCATTTCTCACCTATGCTACAGGACAGTTGGAGGTCGGGCATTTGTGGTATGTGGAGAGCCTCTTGCTTTTCTGCCTTGTTTATGCGCTTGTAAGGAGATTTGTTTCTCCTATACAGGTTAAGAGTAGTAATGTGTCGTTTTGGGGATTGTTGGCTGTGGCTCTCGTTATGGGAGTTGGCGGTCATCTAATCAGACAAGTAAGTCCGCAGGACAACTGGATATGGGTATTAGGCTTCATTCATATAGAACCTGCACATTATCTGCAATACGTGATGATGTTCATCTTGGGTGTTCTTGCCTATCGTGGACAATGGTTAACGGAGATGAAGAACAGCACAGGTGCAATATCGCTATTGATAGGCTCTGCTTTGGCTATTGGCGACTGTGTACGTAATGATGGGGCTTGGAACAACTTCGTATGTCAATGGTTTGGCATTTATGAGTCCTTGCTTTGTGTGTTCTTCAGCGTTGGTTTGCTGTGGCTGTTCCGTGAGTTTGTTAATGGTACTAATGCTTTCCAGAACTGGTGTTCGCAACAGGCATACGGCGCTTATATCGTCCATTTGTTTGTGCTTCTTGCCATTCAGAATGCGACAGACAGTATAATGCTTCCCGGTATTGTCAAATTCTTGATTATCGGTAGCGTGGCAAGCATAATCTCGTTTGTAGTCACATATCTGCTAAGATTAGTGCCGGGGGTAAAGAAGGTGTTATAGCCCCTACCCATGTTTTTAACGTAAGTTCAACGAATCAGTCCTATTCATATTAAAATTTTGAGTTAATTAATACATTAGGTTAGTAGTAAATATACCAGTTTTAGCATTCCCCTTTTTGGTGTAGAGATACAGCAGAAGGGGATTTTTATTTCCGACATACACCTATTTCACTTAATAATAATAAAAAAGCGAAATGAAAGTCATATACTTTGAAAATAAATTCGTAACTTTGCAACAGAATAAAAAAGCAAAAGAATATGTGCACATATAAAGACATAGATAACATTCTATTGCCAAATGGTAAGACTGCAAGCGAAGCTAATAGCGATGCACAACACGAGATAGAGCACATCTATCTTGATTCATGGTTGCGTGGTGTTTCCGTACCATTCTTCGATAATGCAGGAAACACCTATTTGGCAAATCCTGACGGAAGCGAAGACTATGTGCAGCTCGACCGTAAAACACGAACCTATCGCATTCTACATCGCACAGCAGCCCCAGGGCAAGGCCGCTACGCCTATCTTATTGCACGATGATGGAACGACGACCAGAATTTAATATTATAGCAGGACCGAATGGCGCTGGCAAAAGCCGTTTGTGTCCGTTCTACGTCAGTACCGCCTCATTCGATGGTGACAAACTGATGCTTAACCTTCGCCACGAACACCCCGATTGGCCAGACCGTTGGATAAGCGGTACAATAGCCTCTGAGTTAGAAAAACAAAAGAACGAGGCTTTAGAGCATAAAAAAGATTTTGCATTTGAGACTAATTTCTCGTCAGATATGGTATTTCGAATGATAGATGCCTTCCGTGCCGAAGGTTTCAAAATCTCTCTTGTATATTTCGGCCTTTACTCTGAAGATGAGAGCGTTAGTCGCGTAATTCATCGCGTACAGACAGGAGGACACGATGTCGCAGATGATGTCATTCGTTTCAATTTCCATGAAGAAATGAAGAATGCGCAACAGCACCTCAACCTATTCGATAACATAACCTTTATTGACGGAAATTCAGAATATGGCCAGATTATAGCCATACACATTAGTAAAAGCCAAACTCATAAAGTTGTCGATAATCCGTCGTTATGGTTTCGCGAACAATTCGAAAAATATTTCAATACACTATAAGACAAATTTCCCCTTTTGCAACATAGATACAGCAGAAGGGGATTTTTCTTTTCCGCCCTTGCAATTCCTATGTGAATCCCTTGTAACTCCCATTAGTCAATCGTCATTCTCGATATAATACTTAGGTGATTCTCCCCAATTATTCTCTTCTTCTTCAGAATCCATAAACGCAAAGAGGGAAATGAAAATATAAAAAACGAAATTGATGTAAGGAATGAACAGACCTATTATCCATTTCGACGTTTGGCCAGAATCATGCAAACGTCTTGCTGTTACAGACAACACAGGCAACAAATGAGTGAGCAAAAATATGACCAAAACAACTAATCCCCATATAAAAGACCTCTTATACTCCGAATCATACATATCCGGCAATAAAGTCACAAGGATAAAAAACAGCAAATAGAATATGCCTATAAATTTCCAATATTCCGCACGTCTTGAACGACCTTTAAAATCGTAACAAAACTTAAAAGCGTTTATGTAGGCTTCAAAAAATGAAGGTGATTTATATTTCTGATAATCCATGATTAATTTTTATTATGCAAAAGTAATCAAAACTTATGATTTCTCCAAAATATTTGTACGAATAATACAGAAATATACTTCTGCTAATATATCTACATACAGAAATTAAACGAGAAAAAGGAGAGCACCCCCTGCGAGATGCTCTCCTTATCTTAAATCCTAAAATCTTTATTTTCTGTAAATAAAATGCTATTTAACGTGAGTTCGACGAATTTTCTTTTGCTGTCGCATAACATTAATTAGGACATTAATGAAACATTAATTGTGACATTAATTAGCCTTACGGCTTAGATTATCATGAATTTTTGTCCTAATTAACGTGAAAAATTTTCTAATTGTCATAATTGTATCTTCTATTCTATGTACAAACAAAGGGCATAAACCTTCCGACTCGTCTCGTACTCCTAAATTCAAAGAGAGAACCAGAGCAAATCTATATACTCGTTTTATGTCAAGAGAATCGGCTGTTGATCACCCGTAGTTAATAATCTAAGTTTTTTAATTTTCCTGCGTCCGTCAGTATCTGATACTGATTCGCATAAGTGAACGTTTCCGTCCTTCTGAGTAATCCGATTTCAAGTACTTTCTTCTTCTTAATATTTATGGTTTTAAAGGTTAAAAAATTATATGGTAAAACTATTATTTTTCTAATGTACAAGTATTTTCGCCTTCTATGAAACAGGAACTCTTACTTCTCAAGACGTACAGGGCGAACAGAAGCCCCATAGCAACGAGGTATGCCCAACAATTCCAACGATGGATTTGAACCGAACAACAGAATGAGAGCATTATTACTGTCGCTCGAACTAAGCGAACGATACCAATAGAAGCCATACAAGCCTTCGCCCGTAAAGTTATCTCCATCACCTCCACGATAACCAGCAGCAGGCAAGAAGATAGAATTGCCGTTCTTCTTACTTGTAATCAAGCGACCACTAACGCCATTCTTCGTCGTCCATACCACCGTAGTGTTAGAGGCATTTATCAATTCCTTTATCTGCTCCCAACTTGGCATACGCCATTTGCGTCCCCAACCAACGTTGGCAACATCATCCTCTGTTTCAAGTTCCGACTTGTTATCTACCGATCCATACATTTCATAGGTGCAATACTTGCTAATCTTATATTCAGAACCATTGTCACACCATTTGTAAGAACTCCAGTCATATACGCTTTTCGAGGTTGTCTCCCCCCATGCGTAGTAGTTTCCGTATTCCTCAGGCTTGCTTGCCCCTACGTTGCAGGTAGCCCAGAGCGTACCGCTTGGCAGACCGAGGTCAACATATTCGTAATTATCAATCTCATTATCATCTTCATCGTCCTTTGAACATGATCCCAATATAAATGCACTTGCAACAACGAGAATTGCTGCATAAGCGAACTTTCTAATAGACATAAACATGTTAAGTTTTAATATTTTCTGCAAAAATAATCAAAATTTCTGACACCTCCAAATATTCCAACAAAAAACTACCCACAACCGCCTTTTCGCTTATTTCATAGAGATTTTCTTGGCAAGCCAAAACAAATCACAACCCTTGCAATCGCGAATCTTTTTTTAACATCCATTACCTTGGAAATGAATCACCTTGTTCTGCTTCAGGTCAATCAGCACATGAATAAGAATATTACCACCATCATCTATTAAAGGAATATCCTCCTTTAAGGACGTGTAAGGGAAATAGCCATAACCTCCTTCTGCACACATCTTAACACAGACAAGCAGTTCTCCATCCTTGATAATACCATAATAGGTATGAATATATTTATTGAAATCATATGGCCAATTACCACAACAAGAACCAAATAAACCTTCCACATTCATATACTCCCTTTTTGCCATATATTTCTTGAGGATATCGCGAGCCCTATTCATCTGTTCATTAGTCAGCACAACAGCCTTGTCATCGACATACTCGTTATCGTTATATCTTTTGAAGAAATATGAAGATTTCATGATTATATCCAAAGAATCTGCGGGATAATCAACATGGCCCCTTCCTATTTTCTTTTCAAACTTATCCATCCCGTTCGGATATTTAATACTATCTTCCTTACATCTCCTTGGATCTTCGCCAGGTCCCCAATCAAGATGTTTATATATCAGTTCTCCATCCACACCAGGAAAATCTGTCAGTACAAGACGCTCATCATTAAGTTCAAGAATCCTGACATTAAGAACCTTGTCATTATCATCTACAAGACAAAGCATATCCCCTTTAACCTCAACTTTCTTGTAATGGTAGATTGTATCACTTATAACAGGATCTACAAAGTTCTCACATCCATACTTTTCCGAACTGGTAAAGATGAGATTAGTGAACCCCATACCATTAAACTTCACCTCATTCTGAAGTTGCCAATAAGCATAGATGTCATTGGGACGAGATACCCCACTATATCTTTCGCATGAAGCGCAAAGCATCATGCAAATCACAGCAAGCAAACAAATAAATTTTTTCTTCATTTCTTAGTTTGATTTAATTCTTTTGCAAAAGTACACATTCTCATCGGGAAATCCAAATTTGTAAGGATAATTCTTCGCTTCATACTTACAACCTCGAATTAAACGACTTTCAAAGACTATTTAACGTGAGTTCGACGAATTATCATATAAGCAGATATTCGTGATTATTTCTGCAAAAAAGATAAGGGAAACGGATTTATCTGATTTTTCTGATAGCTGGCGCAGTAATATTTTAGCGTTTTTTCCAGATAAATCATATAAACCCGCTTCCCTTTTTCTTCGAATTCACGTTAAAATAACAACATGTCATTTGTAGTTTGCATTTTTTTTAGTACCTTTGCACAACAAATTATCAATTATACATTATTAATTATCAATTATTGATTATAAATCAATCCATGTATTATGTAGAAAAGACTATGGAGATTTCTGGAAGTCATTACCTCCGACTCTCCCACGAAAGTAAATGCGAGGCTCTGCATGGCCACAACTGGATAATCAAGGTGTATTGCAAGGCACGCGAGCTTAACGAAGACGGTATGGTGGTGGACTTTACTGAGATAAAGCGACTCGTACACGGAAAGCTCGACCATCAGGATCTGAACGCCGTGCTCCCTTTCAATCCTTCTGCCGAGAACATCGCACATTGGATTGTAGAGACCGTTCCAAACTGCTATAAGGCTTCCGTACAGGAAAGTTCTGGCAACGTTGCCATCTATGAGAAAGACGAGGACTGACACAATGTCAGTTCTCTTTTTTTTTTATTACATTATTATAAACACGCAATAACTTTTTGTCAGTTGCTGTCACGATATCACTTGTCACTTCCCAATTATCAATTATCAATTATCAATTATCAATTCATATTGGCACGCCCTTTGTTATAAGGATAGCGTAAAGCCTCTGGCTATCCGCCCAAACGGAAAATCCGAGGCAGAATTAATTAACAAGAATAATAACAAAAATAAAAAAATAAGAACATTATGGGAAAGATTATTGGTATCGACCTTGGCACAACAAACTCTTGTGTCGCAGTATTTGAAGGCAATGAGCCTGTAGTAATAGCTAACTCTGAGGGTAAGCGTACAACACCTTCTGTGATTGGCTTCGTAAAGGATGGTGAGCGTAAGGTAGGTGATCCTGCAAAGCGTCAGGCTATCACAAACCCAACAAACACAATCTTCTCTATCAAGCGTTTCATGGGTGAGACCTACGACCAGAGCGCAAAGGAGGCAACACGTGTTCCTTACAAGGTAGTTAACGAGAACGGTTATCCACGTGTTGACATCGACGGACGTAAGTATACTCCACAGGAGATCTCAGCTATGATTCTCCAGAAGATGAAGAAGACCGCAGAGGACTATCTCGGACAAGAGGTTACCGACGCAGTTATCACCGTTCCTGCATACTTCTCCGACTCTCAGCGTCAGGCTACTAAGGAGGCTGGTCAGATTGCAGGTCTCAACGTACAGCGTATCGTAAACGAGCCAACAGCAGCAGCACTTGCTTATGGTGTTGACAAGGCTAACAAGGATATGAAGATTGCAGTATTCGACCTCGGTGGCGGTACTTTCGATATCTCTATCCTCGAGTTCGGTGGCGGCGTATTTGAGGTTCTCTCTACAAATGGTGACACACACCTTGGTGGTGACGACTTCGACCAGGTTATCATCGACTGGCTTGCTAACGGTTTCAAGGCTGATGAGGGCATCGACCTCACAAAGGATCCTATGGCTATGCAGCGCTTGAAGGAGGCTGCTGAGAAGGCTAAGATCGAGCTCTCTTCATCTACATCAACAGAAATCAACCTTCCATACATCTCAGCAGAGGGTGGTGTTCCAAAGCACCTTGTAAAGACTCTCACACGTTCACAGTTCGAGCAGCTCGCACATGGTCTTATCCAGGCTTGTCTCGTTCCTTGTCAGAACGCTATGCGTGATGCAGGTCTCTCTACATCAGAGATCGACGAGGTTATCCTCGTAGGTGGTTCAAGCCGTATTCCTGCTGTTCAGGAGCTCGTTAAGAACTACTTCGGCAAGGAGCCTTCAAAGGGCGTAAACCCAGACGAGGTTGTAGCTGTAGGTGCTTCTATCCAGGGCGCTATCCTTAACAAGGAGTCAGGTGTAGGCGACATCGTTCTCCTCGACGTAACTCCTCTTACCCTCGGTATCGAGACAATGGGTGGCGTAATGACAAAGCTTATCGACGCTAACTCAACCATCCCTTGCAAGAAGTCAGAGACATTCTCTACAGCAGTTGACAACCAGACAGCCGTAACAATCCACGTACTTCAGGGTGAGCGTCCTATGGCTGCTCAGAACAAGTCAATCGGTCAGTTCAACCTCGAGGGCATCGCACCAGCACGTCGTGGTGTTCCACAGATCGAGGTAACATTCGATATCGACGCAAACGGTATCCTCAACGTATCTGCAAAGGATAAGGCAACAGGTAAGGAGCAGAAGATCCGCATCGAGGCATCTTCAGGTCTTTCTGAGGACGAAATCAACCGCATGAAGGCAGAGGCTGAGGCAAATGCCGAGGCTGATAAGAAGGAGCGCGAGAAAATCGACAAGCTCAATCAGGCTGACTCTATGATCTTCCAGACCGAGAACATGCTCAAGGAGCAGGGTGACAAGATTCCAGCAGACGTTAAGTCTGAGATGGAGGCTGCTATCCAGAAGCTGAAGGATGCCCACAAGGCACAGGACGTTGCTGCTATCGACACAGCTATCGCAGAGCTCAACGCAGTTGCTCAGAAGATGTATCAGGCAGGCGCACAGCCAGGTGCTCAGCCAGGTCCTGACATGAACGGCGGCGGTTTCAACGGCGGCGCTCAGGGTGGTCAGTCATCACAGAACGGTCCAGACGTTCAGGACGCAGACTTCGAGGAGGTCAAATGAGACACATAAGTAAAGACATAACAAAACACTATCAAATGGCGTGTAGCTCAACGAGTTACACGCCATTTGTTTTTATGGGCTCATGTTTTCTATGTGCTTATTCTGCCTTTTTTTACGGCTTTTTTGTTACATGTGTGACACAAGACTTAATGGTAGATAAGGTTGAACATAAACATACTTATGCATACGTATAGGACTTAGTAGAACTTAAAAGTAGAAAACATGCCAAATCTAGGAATTGAAATCAAAAGGAAGTGCCCTATTTGTGGCAAAGTCTTTATCATTAAGACTTTAGACAGTATTTACTGCTCTCCTAAATGCAGTAAAGTGGCAAACAAACGCAAGAAGGATAAAGAGAAAAAAGAAGCCTTATTTGCTACATATGCCCAAAATGTCCCAGACATTCGAGAGTACCTGACAGCTCAGCAAGTTATTGCTATATACGCAATTGAGCGTAGTACATTATACCGTTTGGCCAAAATAGGTAAAATTCCTTGTATTAATCTAGGTACAAGATTGATGCGTTTTAAGCGTTCGGAATTAGATCTACTCTTTCACTATAGAAGAGATTTGAAAAACGCAAAAGAACTACCTCAAAAGAAGCTCTATAGTCTTGATCCAGAGGATTGCTATACCATCGGAGAGATTTGTGAGAAATATCATATCAATGATAGTTCCGTTTGGGCTCATATAAGGAAGTATTCTATTCCCTCTCGTCAAATTGGTAACTATGTATATGTTCCTAAAGAAGAAATTGACAAATTATATAAATCTGAATAATAATGAGAAAACCTTTATTACACACAAAAGTCACGGTCAAACTCAGAAAGTCTGAGTATCGTGAAGAGTGGTATCTCGTAATCGAGTCATACCCTATCCGTAAACCTGATAGCAAAAAACCAGGAAGAATTATAGAAGCAGTAAACCGAACAATCACAACTCCTATATGGGACACGACCGCCATCACAGGTATAGATGAAAACGGGAACTACAAGTACAAACCAAAGCGAGATTCCAACGGAATCATCCAATGCACATCGCAGTTGGACAAGGAATCTTGCAGATATGCAGACAAGGTACGTGCTTTGCGCCAACAGGAGTACGATACCGCTGTGGTCTATTCTGAAAGAGAGCAGGAAATGATTGCACAGAATGAACGTTCTGAGCAGGATTTCATTGCCTACTTCAATAGCATCATTCACAAGTGTCACCCCAATAGTTCCAAGTCAATCATCATCAATTGGACTCGTGTTGGTGAGCTGCTATCCATCTACTCAGAAGGAAAACCAATTCCTTTCAAGAAAATAACCGTAAAGTTTCTTGAAGACCTGAAATTATTCATGCTCACAGCCCCACAAGGTGGAAATAAGTCTGGAACATTGTCACAGAACTCAGCAGCTACCTACTTCTCTATAGTAAAGGCTGGTCTGCACCGTGCATTCATTGACGAATACCTGACAGTAGATGTTGCCGCCAAGGTCAAAGGCATACCTGAACTCAAAGTCAAACGTGAGACACTTACAATTGAAGAGGCAGAGTTACTTGCACGCACACCTTGCGAGAATGAAGTATTGAAACGTGCATTCTTCTTTGCCGTTCTTACAGGTATCCGTCTCTGTGATATTCACGAACTCACTTGGGGCGAGATTCAAAAAACAGCAACAGGGTGGCGTGTTGACTTCACACAACGAAAAACTCATGTGGTTGACTATCTGCCTATCAGCGAACAGGCTTACTCTCTCTGTGGAGAGCCTGGAGAACACGATCAGCAGATTTTTGCAGGATTGACAGGTTCATCATGGATTTCTCGTCCCTTGAAGAAATGGATTGCAGCTTCAGGCATTAAGAAGCACATAACATTCCATTGTTCTCGTCATACATTCGCAACTTTGCAGTTGGCTAATGGTACTGACATATATATAGTAAAAGGTATGCTCGGCCACACCAACGTAAAAACCACACAGATTTATGCTCACATTGTAGATAAAGACAAACGTAATGCTGCCGATGCAATCCAGATAGATGGATTAAGCATACCACATGAATCTAATGATGAAAGCAAAGCCGTTTGATTTTTCATAAAATCCACAATTTTGCCTCCGAACTTTTCGGGGGCTTTTTTGTGTCTTTATTTTTAGTTTCCTGTCTGTTTTGCTATCCTTTGTTTTGTCTTCATAAAATGCTGTTTCATAGAGTTATAGTATGATTTTTGCAATAATATCATACTTAAAATATAAACAGTCTTAATTTCTGGGCTCAGAAAAAACGTTTTTATGGCTATACGCGAAAAAGTGAGTTACTTTGCATCGCCAAAATAAAAAAAAGGCGATACTAAACTATATATAAAAAGTCAATATGATATTAGAAATTAAATCGTTGGAGGAGATGCCAAGGGGATTGTCCCTCCTTATTGAAAAAGTTGATAGCCTACAGAAGACAGTAAACACTCTGCGACACAAACTGCAGGCTAATGATTCACCTCGATGGATGAATATCGATGAACTTTGTGCTTATCATCCAAGTCATCCAAAGAAACAGACCGTATACGAATGGGTATCAAAGAAGACCATTCCATATCACAAGATGACCAAGGGGCTTATGTTCCTACAATCTGAAATTGACGAATGGTTGAAAAGCGGTGCTCAAAAATCTGAAGATGATCTTATGTGTGAAGCACGCGAGTTCATTCTTTCAAAGAAAGGGAACAAGTATGATGTATGATTACCCAACCGACTTCTGGAATAGAATAGAGGACTTGCATGGTTTCTCCTTCTACAGAAAACCAATCCAGAACACTGAGCCTTATCGTGCTATCACGGTAGTTGACGTCTATCGATACATTGTCGGTCACTATGCAAAACCGCAGACGGAAGCACTTCGCTCTATGACTTCAAGCAAAGAAGCCAAGAAGTTCAAGGCTACCCATTTTGATTATTGTACATTCTCAGGACTATTCCGTAGACGAAACGAGCAAGAGTTGATTCTGCACTCTGGATTGATGTGCATTGACTTTGACCATGTCGGAAATCCCGACAAACTAAAAGAACAACTCTTACAACACGAGTATTTCGACACAGAGCTCATGTTCACTAGTCCATCTGGGGATGGCGTGAAATGGATTATTCCTATAGAATTAAAGGGCTGGGAGCATTCTCGCTATTTCAAGGCTGTAGCTAACTGCATAAAATCCACAGGATTACCTCCTGTGGACAAATCAGGAAGTGACGTGGCTCGTTCATGCTTCCTTCCATACGACCCACAAGCATACATAAACCCTAAATACTCGGAATATGTCAAAGAAAATATTTTCCGCCCAAGAGTGGGAGAATGCCCCTTCTAAGCAAGAGACATTACCGCCATCGTTGCAGACGAATTGCTCACATTCGTCTGCAACAGACCTCTCAGCAGAAATCGACAGAGTCGTTCAAGAGATTGAAAACAGAGGCATTGATATTGCCCCTGACTATACAATGTGGGTGAATGTAGGCTTTGCATTGGCTGATGGCCTGGGAGAACAAGGACGAGAGTTTTTTCACAGAATCAGCCAACTCCATCCCGATTATGTCCCAACAAACACAGACAAGCAGTTTACTCATTGTCTGAATGGAAAAGGTTCTGGTGTAACTGTCGCTACATTTTTCCATTATGCTACTCTGGCAGGCATCGAACTTCGCCACTATTCTAATCCCATTTTACCAAATCACCAAAATGGTAAAACGGGAAAATGGGTAAAACCAGAAAACCAACTCCCCCACTTTCCTGAGGACATTTTCAATGTTTTACCTTCGTTTTTGCAGAAAACCGTAGGTAATGCCATATCTGCCGAAGACCGTGATGTTATACTACTTGGAACCATTGGCTGCCTATCCGTCTGCTTCTACAATGTCTGTGGCGTTTATGACGAACGAGTGGTGTACTCTAACCTTTATCTGTTTGTAGTGGCTGATGCTGGTATGGGTAAAGGGGCATTGACACTTTGTCGTGAACTTGTTACACCTATCAACCAGCGACTTCACGAACAAACAGCACAGAAGATGATTGAATATAAACATGAACTGGCAGAATATCAGAAGTGCAAAGGGAAAAATCCAGAAGCAGTCGAGCCTGTCGCACCCCCTCAAAAGACTCTGATCATTCCTGCCAATAGCAGTTCAAGTTCCTTGCTCAGTATTCTTTCTGACAACGATGGAATCGGATTACTCTTTGAGACTGAAGGTGATACTCTCAGCCAGACACTCAAATCTGAACATGGAAATTACTCAGACTTACTCCGTAAGGCATTCCATCATGAAATGATCAGCATGAGCCGACGTAAGGATAGAGAATACGTTGAGATAGACAATCCTAGGCTATCCGTTGTATTAGCAGGTACTCCTGAACAGGTTCACCGACTGATACCAGATGCGGAAAACGGTTTGCTCAGCCGATTTATATTCTACTTCATTCCCTTTCGTAGAGGAATACGTGATGTTTTTGCAACAGATGATGTCAGCAGATCTAAATACAGCATCTTCAAGATGCTTGGTGAGGAATTCATACACTTGCTCAATAATTTCATGAATCAAGGTTCTTTTATCATAACATTGCCAACGAATCAGCAACGTCGCTTTGTCGAATGGCTAGCCAGACTCAATGACGAGTGTTGTGAAGAAGTTGACAACGGAATGCAGGGAATCGTTAGACGACTGGGGCTTATTGCCTTTCGCATGATGATGCTATTTACTGCTATTCGTGCATTCGATACCCCTTTAAGAAAAGCCAGAGCTCCCGATGGAAAGATTATTCTGGAGTGTTTAGAAACGGATTTCAATACGGTATTGTGTATTTGTGAGATTTTGCTCTATCACTCTATACATATCTACATGAAGTTACAACCAAAGAAAAACTGCAACACTCTCCCAGACATCGAGTCTGGAGTCAATGCTCGTCGATATACATTGTACAACAAACTTCCTGATGAATTCGACAAATCCGTTTACGACCGAATCGTTTCTGAAATGAACGAGAACGCCTGTACTGCTTCCAAATGGATTGACAAGTTCATTCAAGACGGGCGACTCAAGCGAACTAGCAAAGGCAAATATGTAAAGATTTAGAGAATCATTTAACAGGGCGAAAGCCCACAAACAACAGTAATTATCTTTTATGAAAAATATCGTTATTCCTATTGATCATCTTGTAATGTTGGCAGAACTTGATGATAAAGAAGCAGGGCAAATAGCAAAAGCCATCGCCCTGTATGCCAACGATGGAATTACTCCTACGTTCAACAATGGTGCACTCAAAGCTATCTTCTCTTTGTTTCGCTCCAATATCGAAGCTCAACGCGAATCTTCTGCAAAACGCAGCGAAATCAACACGACAAATGCAATGAGCAAGAAGTCTGCTACCAAAAAGAGGGTTACCAAGAAGTTAACTTCCACCGATAGCGAATCGCAGCAAATCGCAGAAGAAGTAACAACAACGCTAGATGTGGCAGAGGAATCGCTTTCACTCGATGCTATCGAAGCAATATATCCAAAGGTCGGCACCTATCGTGATGAATCCCTCTCCATTTGGGAAACTTTCAACGAAGAGAAGAAACGCAAAGCTATCGACTTTGTTAAAACCTACGTGGCTCAAGTTCCGAACTCAATTGACCAGATGTATCTGAACAGATACCTGAAGTCAGAACCTTGGGAGAAGTAAAGCCGTAACGAGTCTGCTTGCAGACATTATACCCCTTTGGTGTAGCCTAATACACCAAGCAAACTTGGTTGTTAGGCTCTCCGAGGGGATTTTGTCTGCCTTTTGAAAGAGCAAGCTCTGGCAGTATAATAATTTACATGTTCAATAACTATACAATAGTAATATATGCCTACAGGAAGAAAAGCAATGCTGGAAGTCTGCAAAATGAAGATGACTCCAGCACTCAGCGCAGAACATCAGCGCAAATGGGATGAATCCCGATGGGAATGTAAAATGGATGATCCAGAACGTAATTATGACAAAAGCCGTATGCACCTCAACTTCGAAATACGCAATGGTAGTGTCATTGCACCTGTGGATCAATCCGTATGTATAAAGGACAAAGTTGACGAGCGTATTGCACAATGGAAAGCAGAACAACTTGCTCAAACTGGTGTTGAACCGACCGTCCGAAGCACACAACACAAATCCGTTTGCATTATCATGGGCGGTAATCGTGAGCGGATGAATGAACTTGCATTCGGCAATCAAGTTCTTCAAGAGCGTGGTAATAACTCACATATCAAGCGTATGAAGGAGATTGAACAATTTGCTCTTGACAACTATAATGCCCTTGCCAAAAGAGTCGGTGAGAAGAACATCGTTTCTTTCATTGTCCATTGTGACGAGAAGAATTGCCATATTCATGCAACAATAGTTCCTATATTAGAAGATGGACGACTGTGCGCCAAAGATATGTTTGGAGGTAGTTCGAGGGATGCAGCACGTGATAAAATGCGTGAATGGCACGATTGGTATGCAGCTATTAATGAGAAGTGGGGACTTGAACGTGGTGATGATATTCATGAAACTGGTGCACGTCATAAGTCACTTGAAGAACATAACCGTGAATTACATCGTGAAAACAAATCACTTGAAGAGGAACTAGAAACAAAGCGTCGTGCAGTCAAAGGACTATCTACTATGATAGAGAACCTAACCATTCAACGAAAAGAAATTGAAACCGAAATTGAAAATCTTGAAGCACAACTTCAGAAATCCGATTCCGACAAAAAACAAATTACAAAAGACATCGTAGCACTTCACATGAAACTTGCAACCGTCAAAGATAGGTTGGAAGAGAAGCATGACAAATTGAATAAAGTTTACCAAGAACTGGAGGATCTTAAGGAATCATATGATTCAAGGATGGAAAAGGTAAACGATGCTATCGAGTCGGACAAATTGATAACAAACTATCTCAACCATCATGCCTCTATCATTGTTAAAGCATCCATTCTGGAGCAAGTACTATATGATGCAGCTAGAATCTGCCGAGAATTACCTCGTGCAGAGGAATTGGCAGAGGACACCTTCATTGACGATCGTAACTTCCTACGTTGGAACGATGTTCTAAAAACTGGTATGCAAGTATTCTTGGCTGGCATCAATGGTGCGACCAATGTAGCTCAGACCTCTAGCGGTGGAGGTACATCAAACGATATGCCGTGGCGAGACAAAGATGAAGATTTTCTTGATTGGGCTCGACGTGCCATGCGCTATGCTCATGCAAAGCATTATCCTGGCAATAGATATAGACGAATGCAGAATAGGTAGTCTATGTGCACATATGTTAATAAAGGCAAGTGTTTCCAAAATGGAAACACTTGCCTTTGTTTGACCATTTGTCCGAGGGTATTCAAATATTTTTCTAATAGTGTCGGACAAATGGTATTATCACTTAGTCCTTAAGGTTGAAACCAATGTCGCAATTCGCAACGGTGGTTCTCCTATTAATTTAAAGAGCAATCTTATCGTCACAATCTGCATACAAAGGAATATGGACAAGGATTGAACAGACCATTTGTCCGAGTCTTACAAATTTTATTTGATAGTATCGGACAAATGCTCTTGTTGTCTTAGACATTCGAATCATCTTAAAAAAGCGAACGATTCAACTTTATTGTGCATTCTTGACGAACTACCGAGATTTTCTCAGTAGTTGCCGAGAATTTCTCGGTAACTTATACTTTTTCATTTTGACCATCGTGTCAAACTACATCTCCAAGCCAAGAGATTTCTGTCGACTCTTCCAAAGTGCAATTTTTGCACTTTGAACTATGTCGTTTGCACTTTGGAAGAGGTTTATGCCCTCTACTTTGTTCCAATCGACGTGCATAATCCTCAACACCCTGTCACTTTCCTTTGATTTGAAAGATTAGAAACTCGGCCATGCTATTTCTTATAGCTCTATAAGTATTCTCATGCTTCGTCTTTATCGTCCTCGTCTTTTTTGTTTTTTAATCGCTTGACAGCCTTGTCGAAGTCGCTTTCCAACATCCGCATTTCCCGCTCGCGATAGATTTCAAACTCGCGCTCTGCCTTTTCGATGGCTTCTTGATGGGAAACCGTGCCGTTGCCTTCTAGAATGTTCTTTCGCAGTCGGAGTATCTGATCATCAAGTGCGGCAATCCAATCGGCCATGGTCATGGGATTCTGCTCCAATGCTTGAAATTCAGCATAGTCGAGGAACTGAGAGGTAAGTAGGTTCAGCCGTTGCAATTCCAACTCCGACAGGTAATTCTTGGCTATCTTTACATCATCACGGGTCACGTAATTACCCTTGAAGTTGGTCATGCCAACGAAAGGCTTCTCATTATCCACTCGCTCATATATAAGCTCTGCTGCCGTATGCTCGTGTACGGCATAGTGCATCTTGTTCTGTACTGTGGCGAAGAATAACTTTGTCATCTTCGCCCGTGGGTCGTAGTCGGTCGAAGTGGCGTAGATGTCGGTTACCTGTTGGTAGAAATTTCTCTCGCTGCTACGGATGTCCCGAATTCGTTGCAACAGTTCCTTGAAGTATCGGTTGCCACCTTGCTTCAATCGCTCGTCATCCATCGTAAATCCCTTCTGGATGTATTCGTGCAACCGTTGTGTAGCCCAACGGCGGAAACGCACGGCAATAGGCGACTGCACACGATAGCCAAGTGCTATAATCATGTCAAGATTGTAGTGATCAATCTCCCTCTGCACCTGCCGTTTGCCCTCTTGACGAACTAGAAAGAATTTCTTTCGAGTTCCCTCCTCACTCAATTCCTTGTCTTGGTAAATGTTACCAACATGAAGGCTGATGTTCTGAGGTGTAGTCGAATAAATCTCTGCAAGATTCTCACGCGTCAGCCACACATCCTCGTCAGCAAAGCGCACATTCACGTTCACTTTACCTTCATCATCCTTATAAAGTATCAGTTTGTTTTCTTTGTCCATTCGCTATGTAAATTACTTAGACTCTATTGTCCAACCTTGTTGTTCTACAAAATCTATAATGTTTGTAATGTTCCTATTTGCCATAGCCCATCACTCGCGCCAGCTTGCGTGAGTTCCACCATTCCTTGCCATTGGCATCCAACTCTCTCAATTGCTCAAAAGGAGATTGAAGTTTTGGAATATTGTTTGTATCTTGTATATTACTCATTTCTATAGATTTTGTTTTCTAGTTGGATTTACTCGTATTCCTTCTTTTTCAAGAGATGTTGAAGATATAAAATGTAAACTTTTCAATTGATTTAACAATGCTACATTATCTTCATTATTGTCTATCACAGGATGTTTCCTACGCTCAGCTATTTCAACGTACTTAGCTCCTAAGGTTACTAGTAACGATGAAATCTCTTCCATCGAATATTGATTTACTTTTAGCATTCGACAAACAAGTAATAATTTGTTGCGAAGATTTGTTGAAGATTGAAGCAATCCTATTAGGATATGCTCGTCAAGAGATATATTATTTGAATCCAACAAAAGTTCAACAACCTTATCAGCAAGATAAGACGATAATAGAATGTCTTCATCTGTAACATCTATGATTCGTCGTTTTTCTTGTATCGTAAAACTATTACTATTCAAAAGCGTTAATACAGTATCTTCATCTAATTGATATGATGTATCTAAAGTATCCATGAACTCTTTTGAATAATGAATCAAGTATTCTGAATAAATATTGGTATTCATCAAAATGGAAGTGTTCGCTTCTGAAAAAGCAATTTTCTCATTTTCAAGAAGTTTCATTAGTCTATCCCGTTCAACATCAACCAATGACTTATGATTATTAAACTTCAAATCAAAAGCCATACAAACAGAGCAAAATGATTCTATGTTCAAAATATTAGAGCCCAAAAGTCTTTCAAAAAGAACTTGTTTTGAAACGACATCATCAGGACATTGTTCTTCCAATCTACAATGATAATGTTCTATGTATTGTATCAAATCATCAGTCAGTGAACCTTTCTTGTTATAATATGCATCAATATTACTCCAAGTTGGTTGTATAACAAATGATTTGATGGCGATTTCCCATGATGTCTCATTAACCCCTTCAAAAGAAGAAAGGAGTTCTTTTTGTCCATTTAAATATGGTATTTTTTTGTCAGCATCGACACTTTCTGAATTCAGAATGTAAATAATACTTTCATTTGATTCGTCCTTTGATGTTGAAGAGAAGCATCCAAAGGCTTTAACGAAATTATCTTTTACATAGTTTTCAAATTCTTCATTATTCGTTTCCTTAATTCTTGTCAAATTCAAATTCTCAGATGATACTACAGACTCGCTCCTAAGATGATTTATTATCAGGCATAAATTGCCCACGTTAATATCATAACACCATTGTTCTACTACATAGTCCAAAAGATTGCTGTTATCGTCATTCAGCTCTGTGAACGTACTATTATCAACAAGTTTTTTACATTGTTCCATGCCAATAACGTCAACCCGATTGGCCAAGAATGCATAATTGTGACTCAACCATGTTTCTTGTTTGGAAGTAGTATTTTCACAATATTTTAGCCATGCCTCTTGAAGTAATGATTGTTCTTTATCGTTGACATGGTTCATTATCATATGCCATGATAATTCATTGTTCCAATTTACGAATTCTGTGAATACTTCCTTCTGTCTTTTACCTAATTGATAATACTGTGCCAAAAAATCCAATGGCGCTTCATCCTTTTCTATTCTTCTCATTATTTGTAGGAACAATACACTACCTTTTTTTCTTGCAGCATAGTCAAGTAGGTCATTGTTCAGAATGGCGTCACTTTCAAACATATAGTCTTTTAATTCCTTTACGAAATTATCAATTTTATCAATATGACAGGTATATGCCTGCTTGATTTCTCGCTTCATAGACAACAACAAATCCCTATCAGCTAAAGAAACCATTCCTGGATAAAAATATGAGATATAGTCATAATAATCTTCATCAATATATCCACGACGAATAAAAACATCCATCAATGGTGAAAGCTTCATGTTTCTATATAGTTCTGTTTCACCTAAATTATACTTTTTTATAAGTACATTTAATTTCAATGACTGTATTTGGAGTTCTTCCTTTTGAAGTTCTTTTTCTTCTTTTTGAATTTTCTTATCAGATGTTTTAATAGCTGTTAATCTACTTTCAAAATTCAGAGTTTTATTGATAGCATTTATATTAATTTGAGCAGTTTTGCTTTGAATTCCATAATGAGGATAATTGTATTGATAAGTTATTGAATTAAGTTTATATAAGGCATCAAATAATTTGTTGTCCAAAGATATTTGTTTCAACGAATAATTTTGATCATTAATAGAGATTGAAATCATTGAAGGATTTTCTTTTTCACGCAATTCCTGTAAAAATAGATAGCGTAAGTCTGATTCCTTCAAGTGATTATTCTCGTCAACAAGTTTTCTCTTTTCTTCCAACTTACTTTTTTTAGTCTCAAGTGTCTTTAGCGCTTCTTCCACAAACTTTTTTTTAGAATTAAGGCAAGAGTACACCAGCCCATCACGTTTGTGTAGTTGAGCAAAGTCTTTTGGGGAATAGTTCTTATAAACAATCATAGCAAGCAGGTTTGTCCTACTCAAATATTTTGTTTTTGGATTATACAACTTACTACGGTATTGGCTGTATTCATTTGCAATATTTTTCAAAATACGCATATCCTGAATAAAGAAAGCTATATCAGACAAATCATCATCTGGTATTTCATTTTCATCAAATCCTCGATCAATCAAAGCCTCTTTAAGTTTAACTTTTGAGTTCGATGGATTAATAACTGGGATAACTGTTGTTATATGATCAAAAAATTTCGTTCTTGCTTCATCTTTAAAGACATCATCTTTTATTGCATAAAGGAATACAATATGGCGACCAACTATTTTTGATTCATTTACAAGTTGGCACAATTCCCTCAATTTCAAATAAATTTTTTCTGTTTCAAATCGATCCAGATCTTCTATGACAACAACGTTGTATTTTGTCATTTGAAAGAAGTATAAAATTTCATCAAGATGCTTATTGAATATTGAGTTTTCCTCTTTCATTTCAATATCACCATCTTTTAGGTTTAACTTGTTAAGTTTAGAATTCGCATACGACTTTATGATATATTTTATAATATGAAATAAAATCCATAGTAGATAAATAAATGCGAAAAAAGTAATCAAAGTTTTATGGTACACTAGGTGAAAAATATCATAAAAAACATTGATGATATTAGGCAGAAAGACAATAAGAAATGCAAGAATGAAAAGAACACCACATATAGAGTAGTATTGCAAATCTTTTTCCTCTATATGAACAATTCTTTTAAATCTTGAATTAGGAACGGTTTCTGCCTTTTCTCTATAGATTAACTGTTGGAGAATGCTATACTCTATTTTCCTATTTAGTAGATCTGTCTGTCTCCCTTCACACTCTTCTCCCTTTTCCTTTTTCCCTTCTTTTTCACACTCTTCTGCATCAGCTTCTAAAGTTGCCAAAGAAATTGGAAGATAATGAAAACCTTTTGACTCATCATATTCATCCATCAATGTTTGGATGATAGCACTCTTTCCCGAACCATAAGGACCCGTTAAGGCAATATTTCTCATGTCTTCTTGGTCAATGGCTTGCCTTAACACACCAGCCAGTTCTTCTACTGTCTGATATGAAGCATCTTCTTTGGTTAGTTTTAATGGTAATAATGGATGTACCATATTTCTATTTTTTACTGGTTCTATGTATATTTGGGGAAAATTTCACACTCTATCAACAACATTCTCTAAGTTATTTAACTTAACAAGCATGAATGGCATTCGCTCATTTCCCCAATATTTATTAGGGATGTCTTTGATGTTGAATTGCAAATTTTGTAATTCGGCATCTGTATCACTTGGTTTCTTTATTCGAATCATGAAATAGGCAGAATGACTTGGAGCATCTGGATAGTTTTCATTTCCCAATTTCTCCTTCGTCCATACATCATGCCTTGTCCTTACAATCTTACAGAGATTGCCGACACTATCCTCTCCCCTAACATACAAAAGCAAATACTTTGCTTGATTCCAAGGAGAATCTGCAATCTTATCCAAAGGAATGTTATACCACAAGTTATCAAACGTCCATTGACGTTTCTCCTCACTACCTGTAACTGCAATCATGACCAAATCATCAGGCAACATTCCTGCTTTCTCGTCCTCTGTCACGTAGGCGAGAGTTCGTTGTGGTTTTGCCTTTGCCACATGGGCATCCGTACCCATGTACTTCATCAAAATGTCATCCAAATGCGCCCTTAACAAAGAATCGCTCTGTGGCAATAAAGGAAATGCGCCTATATTCACACTTTCCACGCTAGCACTATAATAGCGTTTCTTTATATTTTTATCGTTACCACGTCCAGGGAAAAGAATATAGCCACCTATTATCTCCTTTGAACGATATGGTTCATGTTCTTTGCTATAGTAAATAGCATCACGATAGCGATGCATTTGGTTGATGGCACTAGTTGGGGGATAATCACCTCCAGGCAATTCATCCATTTCGGCAATATCCTCTTCCTCCAAGTCGTTGTCGAGAATCCTATCGTTGTCGACACGATACTTTGCATCATACAGATATGTCAGAACGACCTCACCCGATTCCTTGCGAATATTCAGCACTATATCAGGACGTTGCTCTGTGGTTGCGGTATTGAATCCCATTCCATCTCTACCACTTTTGCGATTGAACGTATGCTGATAATGAAGAGTCACCACATCCCCTTCATGTGCAGCAAGTTGTGCCTTACGTTCATCAGTATCATTCTCATCCGCTTTTGGGTAATGATACTCCACAATATGTTCCAAAGAGGAATTAGTAAACGGATTGAGCAACGTTCCTTTAGGTTCTGTTATCAGTTGCTCATGCGAAGGTTTATTGTGGTCAATCCCCATAGCATCAGCCACCAGTTTCTTCATTTTTATGAAGCACCACAGCTCATAAATCTCCCATATCTGAAGAGTACCTATATTCGCAGCACCATTATAGAAATCAATACCTCGTTTCAGTTTTAGCCAGTCTTTGTATATTTGCTGATAGCCCAATCGACTTTGCAATACGAGACTTTCCTGTTTCATTCCATCAAATCGACCTATGGTTTTGAAGAATGGATTTTTCAACAGCTTTCTCAAAGAATCCTGATAGCCAGTCCACATCTTGCGATGACGTTCGGATAATTGTTCTTGCGTTGTGCTGAGTACAGTTGTTATTATAGACGAGAGTTTTCGGCCTATGCTTTGCAAGGTATATTTTACGAAACGATTCTCCATCGTGTCATGTGTGGAACGTACCTCATTATAGCCAAAGTAATACTCCTCCAGTTTTCCTTCCTTCTCTACCTCCCCATATCGTTCTTCCATGGCAGGAGTCCAGAACTTAATCTGCTCAGCCTTCTTTGAAGTTCGGTAGTTTACAATCTGAGAATGTGGATTCTGTATCACACACTTTACGTTCTTGACATAATCGTCCACAACGCTTTGGAAAGCAGCCATCCATGTAGCATCAGTATTGATTCTGCCTCGACTGAATTGCTGTAATGTGATACTCAGATATCGATATATTACGTTTTCGTATTCCTCATTAACCTCTCTCAGAAGAGACTTGTAATCGTTCTTAGTGTCGAGTTTTGGCGATACGACATCAAACGTTACATAGCCCTCCTTGCGGATGCCATTCTTCTGATAGGCGAAAGCAAGTTTGAATACTCCAGGCTCATTTAGGAATTTCAAATCTCCCGTAAGAGATTTTTCTTTCCCTTCGTTCAATTTATCAAGATAGAAACTATCCTCTATATCTTTGCGCACATGGCATATCTCAGGATCAGAATCCTTATCAACTCCATGGAAAAGCAAACGGACTTGGTATTCGCAGGTCTCAAAGATTACAGGCCATATATTATCCCACACCTTACCTTTTGGAAGTTTGGTTTCCTCTTCATCCTCCGTATTCTTATGGGTTATGGGATTATATAGTTGAAGTTCACATTCATCCTTCGAGGTATAAAGACAATAAGCCTCAGGCGCATCAATATCAGGATTGAACATCCTTGAATATCTGATGCGTCCTTTGAATTTTTCCCACGAATAGCTGATGTCCTGTGTGCGGACAATAACCTCGTAGTCGGGATGTATGAATTTTAAGACCTCTGTCTGCATAAGTCCATCCTATACAATTATGGCCAGAAACGAGTGAACTCCTGATTATTCAGTCTGTCAATCATTTCCTGTATCTTCTCCTTGGCTGTCTGCTGATGCTCCATGACTATTTCCGATGTTGTACCTCCATCCTCAGAAGCATCATTTTCTGACACATTCTGAATATCAGGAGCCAAAGCCTTCAACCATTCCAAGCGGTTGTCATAAGAAACCCCTACCCTACTCCTATAATCTTTTGACAAGACAAACATATCGGCATCACCCTCTATGCGTGGCAGAATCTTCATCAACATGATGTTGTTTACTGATTGATCTATAGCATCATTCAGTTCCTTGCCCTCGTCAAGCATCACACCCACCATAATGGTCAACTCATTCAGTACACGATAGCTAACCTCAAAAGGTGTCCCCTTCAGAGCCTTATTGATTTCTTCCAACCTTTCAGGGAGTTCTTTCACCAGGTCTGCTTCTACATCCGAATGTGCTTCCAGTACCTCATCTGCCGTCACATATCGTCTGGTGAAAGCCTTTTGCCATTCCTCTTGCTCCTCTTGTGGCAGATATTCCAAGTTCCTGCTACCACCAAACATATTGCGAAGATTGCCACCATTCATCTCTATGGTCATGGCACGATCAATCACCTTGCGCGAGAACTGATGCGTGGTATCATCCATATTTACCGTACCTATGATTATGACATTATCTGGAAGCGTCAAGCCCTCGGTTGTCAGGTCTGTACGATTGCCAACCTCTTCGTCAATATCACTTTCGGTATCAATATCGTGCAATTTCATATAGATGTCACGATCCGTAAAGTTAGGAGCGTAACCACCAATATGACCAAGAGCCTTGAAATGCTGAGCATCTATTATTGGTTCAGTTTTGACCATGTTCATATCCACCTCGCCAGTTTCCTCATTCTTCGGATGCTTGCGAGTTTCCAATATGCTCAGAATCTCGGCAAAATACTGCTCCACAGGTGCCAGATTCATTTCATCAAGACAAACAAAGAATGGCACTTTTGGGAACATCTTTGCTTTTACCAAGAACTTTACGAACCTCGTGAACTGATAGCCAGGCTCTCTTCCAAGGCGACTGTAATAACCTAACAATTCTGTTGAGTCATGCCAGTTAGGTTTTACCTCTATCATACAATAGTTGCCCGGAGTAGTACCAGACCTGTCTTGCAAATACTTTGGGCATGACTTAAAGGCAAATTCACGAACTATACGGCTCTTACCCGTACCTGATATGCCTGCAAGAAGCATAAAAGGCTTGGTTCGTAGAGCTGTAAGGAATTTCATATTGTCACTATTATTGCTTTCCTCATCAACACCAATAACAGGATGAAATCCAAAATGAAATGGCCATTTGTATTCTTTTTTGTCTATTACAACATCCGTTTCAAATTTAATGTAGCCATCATCTTTTACAAACATTACTGCGGTTGCACTATTCATTTGAAAATGATAGCCTTCATACAAATAGAACCAACCAGCCCAATAAGAATTATCTGTTGTCTTTACAATATAGACAATCAGGGGATTGTTAATCTCATCATAACTTTCATTTGGAAAATCTGTTCTTTCTGTTTTCCAAATTTCAACCCTATTACTTTCTCTAGAACCAATCTTTTGACTGGCAATACAAAAAGAAGTTTCTCTCCTTTGATAAATGACTATAGATTGTTCTTCATCACCTAAAGAAAGACTTTTTACCTTAAATTCCCATCTTGGTCCTTTTGCACCCATAGAAGTGTGAGGTCCTAAGAAAGAATACATCATGTCTTTTGACACACCTTTTGTTGAAATGTCAATATATCCTTGCCCTCCACCACCTTCTACACCTCCCTGACCGGAAATGTTTTTAAAGTCTGCTTGAGACAATCTTCGAAATATTAAACTATCTGCTTTCATACATTCCTATTTAAATAGATTAAATATTCAGTTAATTCCAATTCCTTTTTACTATTGTTGCTACGAAAACGTTTATACTTAATCTTACTTAATTCAATATTTCCGTATTGTCGAAGGAAGCCCATTAAATCATCAATAGGCAACAACCCATCTTCACTATAGCTGATAAATATGTCACGACAATTAATATTCTTGATTATCAAATCAAAGGCGTTACGAATTCGAACTTTAGAGCAAAAGTTAGAATATTGATCACGCCAAGGTCGTAATCCACTTTCCCCGATTGCTTCAGGCTCATCTTCCCGGGCTAAAGTTTCCAATATATGATAATTCGCAGCATACTGTCGTTTGATATATGGAGGATCAATATAACAGACATCACCAGTCAGCAATGGTGACAAATCTTCAGCATAGCCCCTTCTTATCTCATGTCCTTTTGTATTGTTATTTTCTTCAAATGCAGATGGTCTTAAAAGTATTGGCTCTGTCGAACGCTTAACGAAATGGGACAAATAATGACCGTATGTACCTGCGATATTAGCAACGTCATTAGCTGCCATAATCAAATCATGCAATAACAAGGAATGTTCAATGTCGTTAATCATTTTATGTTCATGCCATTCCTTTATTATTCGTCTAACTGCATCAATCTTTGAAGCATTTTCTGATGTAAAATACATACGTGATTTACACCCCGCAGTTGGACTTCCACTAGGTGAATATTCCTTCGTAAAAAAGCCCATTTCTGGCTGACAACAATTTAGATATTCAAGAACTTTCTCATACGTGTTTTCACCAGACTTAAAGAGTTCATTTAATCCATCAAATTTTGGTGCATGGTTCAACGTTAGATTAACCATAAGATGATGATACGAGTATGTCATAACATCAGATGCAATGACCCTATAGCCCTCCCTTCTTAATGAAAGAGAAAACAATCCTGTTCCTGCCATCAAATCAATGACTGATGTTGCAGCGGGACACTTTCTTCTAATTTTTTCAATCAGCGTTGCTGCCAATTTTTCTTTGGAACCAATATATCTATATCCCATTTTGGAAAATAAAATCAGAATTAATGTTTAATAATCTCCGAAAAGGAATCATCTGCTCAACCTGACCTATTGTATTAAATATGGTTTTATATTCCTTGTAGCCAAGATTATAAAGAAATGCTATATTCCTTTCAATCTCGGCATCAGCTTCAACCGACATTTCCTTTCCTTTTCCTATATTATTTCTTACAAGCTCCGTAATTCTATTTAATGCTGCCGTTGTCTGACTATTCTGAAAATCTAGTTTAGGAAAAGGAAGCATATTGACATCCTGTTGGCTTAGATAAGGGTTTGATGTCCAACCAATACTACCTTTCCTCTTAATAATTATATATGTAGTCAGCCTTGAACATAAGATTGCTACGATTACTTCTGCCGTAACTGATGGATGAACAGAATCTTTCGGTTTTATAATGTATACAACTTGATTGGTTAGACTATTATTATAGTCAATACCTGCTGTTATTCCAACACCTGTCTTCCTTACAAGAACCTTTGGACCTTGATACAAGACAGAAGATTTGTAGTTAATGCCATTAAAGCCTTGTCGTATATACCTATTAGAAGACACGCTAAATCTACCGATGTCCTCTCCTGCAATTAACGACACACATTCCTTTTCTTTCTTATTAGTAACAATGTTTGCATGATTAGCAGTTGCAATAACCACATCAGCTTTACAATGTGAACATGTTGTCGCAATCTTTTTGTTTCTTGGCATTGGGAACCATTTTCCACACTTAGGACATTGTAGAACATCTCCCTTCTTGGAAAGTTCAACACCACGTTTACAAGACGTATGCAACTTTATTGTATCATACTTATTGAGTTTATTTAATATAGACAAATCCTCCTGACCAACATCCACAATAAAACTGAAACCAGAAGCAATCATTTGTTTTGCAGGAACCTTAATGGCTTTTTTCATAACAATAGTGTATATGTCTGCTTCTCCAGACATAATAGCCTTCTTCTCTGAGTTGCTTATGTGAGAGCATAAAACATCATATTTCGCATTTGGTTTCTTTACCCCATATATAATTGAAACCGCAAAGTTTACATCAGGGAAGAAGCCTTCCCCAAGTTTTACAATGCCCATTACTGTCGTATTAGCAAGTAGAATTTCGCGAACCTTTTTATGCTCTTGACAGTAGATTGAATCAGGAACAATAATACCATAAACGCCATTGTTCCTAAGATTCTCAATAATAGTTTCTATAAATAAATCATAAATATCAAACTGACCTATTGCAGTTTTGAAATCATGAGGTAAGGAAACATAATTGCTAATGTCAGCTCCCCAAGGTGGATTACTTATTATCAAGTCTATTCCATTAGGAATGTATTTCCGGATTAAAGTATCCCAACCTTTTGATGGAAGTGAATTACTCAAAGGATAAAGCGCATCCGTATTGATAAATGCACATCCCGAGTCACTTCCTTCAAATCTTTTCTTTGAACTATCAATAGCTCCCTTGTCAATATCGATGCCAATTATGTTTATATCAATATTATGCTTTTGGGCAATTCTCTCAAAAGATTCTAAAAGGATCCCATCACCCGTTGCCGGATCCAATACCGTGATGAGATGATCATTTGTTTTCTCACATAATGGTATAAGCAATTTCGCCAGCAAATCCGAAAGGACTTGCGGGGTATAAAATGCTCCAAGTGCTTTTTTTCTTTTTTTATTATTTGATGTTAAATCTACCATTGATGTAATATGCAAGAGTCACACACGCTCAGTCAATTGCTTCTCGTCTGATTGCTATAACACTTGTACCTAAAGTTCAGCAAACAGCTTGTGATTTAGGAGTCATAATTTCATAATATATCAGGCAAAAGACCATGTGCTTATAAAGTTCCTTTATAAAAGGAGGCATATTCTGCAAAGTTACGAATAAATTTTGAAAATAAAGTAATAAATTTGATTTTTTATCATCAAATGACTTTTTTGTGCGGTTTTAGCCTTTTTTTTCAGTTTTTTTGTGTATATTCGTGGTCTATAAACTAAAATTTTTGAAATATGATTTACTCTACTATCGTAAACAAAAATGAGGAAGGATTGTAGATGATTATGCAATCATTCGACATTTCTCCAACAGCTCATTGGAGTTTAATCTCATAAATTCAGAAAGGAGCTGTTTTAGTTTCTTTGAGTCAATTTCTTTACCAAGCTGGTAAAGTTTCTCTGTACTCAATTCTGCACCAGCCAGGTGCAGTTTTTACTCAATGGCAGGATTACTTCCATAGTTATCAACAATCTCCCAATGTCCACCTTTATCTGCGCCGTTGAATTTCTGAAAGTTTCTGGGTAGTTTTCTGGGTAGTACCCAGTTTTTCTTTATTGAATAGTTACAAACGAAAAACGCATTAAATTACGATTTTAATACGTTTTTTGCAAGAAAGCTACAAAACTCAAGTTTAAAACGTGGTTAAAATCAATTTGAACTATTTTATCTTCTCACATAAGTTTACTAAAACAAGCGTATAAATCTTACCATATTTACTACTTTAAACAATTATTTTGGTAGATAAATGTTAAAAAAGACGGTAATAAAGCCGATTGTCACCCCAAAAGTTTTGTTAATTCGGATTTAATCACTATTTTTGCAGAAAATCTACAAAATCAAACGCGAAATGATATTAAAAATTGAATTTGAAAATTTCTTTTCTATTAGAGATAGAATAAGA
>CAMKEM010000015.1 GCA_946411565.1 uncultured Prevotellaceae bacterium
CAAGACTACATACAAGAGCTATGCCAATAAAATTCATGATGATAATTGGCAGCATTCCACCAACAGGCTTCCACAAGTCGCGCACGCCCTCTACATATCCTATCCTACCCGTATAGAGAGGATATCCTTTGATAAGGATGCTGAGAAGACCGAGCGAGAAAAGGAATGAGCCAAGGATATGACTCTCGCTGACAACATACACAAGGTCACCCATACCAATGAGCGCTCCTGCAAGCAGCGATTGTATATAGAAGTCTTTTGTTTCTTTATTCATTTTACCTTTCTACTTTACTCTTTCTACTTTTACACTTTAATCTATTAAACTTCACTATTTCCACTTTGTACTAATATCCGACAAAGATACAGATTTTTCCGTAAAAAAAGAGTTTTTTGAGAAAAATAAGGTTTTTGATTAGCATTTTTTATGCAATTACTTGCCTAATATGTAATTTTTGTTTACTTTTGTTGGAAATTTTATATAAACCTGTCCATCTAAAGATTAAAATCCTGAAAAATGAGCAATCAAATTCAAGGCATCTACGATGCACGCAATCTCGGAAGACCGAAGTTCTTTATCCTCGGCATACAGCATCTGTTCGCAATGTTTGGTGCAACGGTGCTTGTGCCTCTTATCACAGGACTTGATGTCAGCTCTACCCTACTCTTCGCAGGTATCGGAACATTGATTTTCCATTTTGTTTCTCAATTCAAGGTTCCTGCATTCCTCGGCTCAAGCTTCGCATTTCTCGGTGGATATGCCAGCGTAAAGCAGTTGGGAATGGCACAAGGACTTACAGAGGATGTGGCTCTCAACTATGCCTGTATAGGTGTGGCAGCAGCAGCATTGATGTATTTCGTTATGGCATTCCTTCTAAAGATGTTCGGCACAGAGAAGGTGATGCGATACTTCCCTCCTGTAGTTACTGGTCCTATGGTTATTGCAATCGGTCTTACTCTCTCAGGATCAGCCATTAACAACTGCTCGCAGAACTGGCTTCTCGCCATTGTTGCCATAGCGGTTGTGATAGGTTCATCTATCTGGGGAAAAGGAATAATAAAGATAGTTCCAATACTTCTCGGTGTCGTTGTTTCATACACCCTTGCTGCCGTTATGGGAGAAGTGGATTTCTCAAAACTCGATGAAGCTGCATGGATTGGAATGCCATTATCTATGGATCGCACAGCATTATCTGTCATGCAAAATCCGAACTATGACCTTATCATAACATCAGTTATCGCAATCTTCCCTATCGCCTTTGCAACGATCATGGAGCATATTGGCGATATGTGTGCCATACAGAGCACCGTGAATCGTAATTTCATCAAGGATCCTGGTCTTCATCGCACTCTCTGTGGTGATGGTCTTGCCACCCTCCTTGCCTCTATCTTCGGAGCACCTGCAAACACCACATACGGCGAGAACACGGGAGTATTGAATCTCACTAAGGTATTCGACCCTCGCGTCATTCGTCTTGCTGCCGTCTTTGCCATACTGCTTAGTTTCTGTCCTAAGTTCGCAAGTCTCATCGGACTTATGCCAGCAGCTACCATCGGTGGCGTGAGCCTTATTCTTTACGGAATGATTTCAGCCGTAGGTGTCCGCAACCTTGTAGAGACTTCCGTTGATTTCTCTTCATCAAGAAACGTGTTCGTTGCAGCCCTCATCCTCGTAATATCAATAGGTGTGCAGTATAGCGAGCAAGGTGGTGTCAGCATTGGCCCTATCACCATTTCTGGTCTTGCCCTCGCCGCTATCGTCGGCATCTTCCTCAATGCCATCATCCCAGAGAAACTCGGTATGAAGGTGAAGAGTTTTAAGGGAAAGGAGAAGATGGCCTCTCCGGCTCCCTCCCCCGTAGGGAGGGAGCCGGAGAGCCTATGAGAGCTGATAATTAATGAATAATGAGTAATTAATTGTGAATAATTAATAGCGAATATGCCTTTCGCCTTCCGGCTCCCTCTCTACGGGAGAGGGCGGGGGGAGAGGCCGTAACCTTTTATAAATATGAAAATAATCAACCTTGGAGCCAAGAACTCCGTACTCAACAAGTTCATGGCTGAACTTCGTGATGAAAACATCCAGAAGGATCGTATGCGCTTTCGCGAGAACATCAAGCGAATAGGACACATAGAGGCATACGAGGCAAGTAAGTTGCTCGACTACAGCAACAGAACCGTCACTACCCCACTCGCTCCTTGCGAGATGAGCCTATACGATAACGACATCGTACTTGCAACCGTATTCCGTGCAGGATTACCACTACACGAGGCATTCCTTGATGTGTTTGATGAAGCCGGCAACGGTTTCCTCTCTGCATATCGCTATTACTTAGATAAGGAGTGCACTAAGATAGGCGTGAAGATTGAATACATGGCAACTCCCGACCTATCTAACAAAACTCTCATTATCGTTGATCCAATGCTTGCAACAGGCGAGAGCATGGAACTGGCTTACAAGGCTTTCTGCACTAAAGGCAGTCCTAAGCGTCTCATCATGGCATGCGTCATTGCAAGCAAGCAAGGCGTTGACCATCTGAAGAAGATTTTCCCTGATGATGATGTCGTTCTTTTCTGTGGAGCTATCGACCCTATTCTCAATGAGCATAAATACATCGTCCCTGGTCTTGGTGATGCAGGAGATTTGATGTATGGGGAGAAGATGTAAAAACCCCTAACCCGCCCTTCGGGCACCCTTCCCCCGTGGAGGGGGAAGGGAATAGTTACCTTTGTTCGCTTATGAGGGTACATTACTATCCCCTTGCCCCTTCACGGGGAAAGGGTGCCCGCAGGGCGGGAAAGGGGTCGTGTTGCAGTTTTCTTTTATTTTATGGAACAAGACATTAACAATCTCTACTCTCTCGACGGCAGATTGCCGATAGCGAAGGCAGTACCATTCGGACTTCAGCATGTGCTTGCAATGTTTGTGAGCAACATCACGCCATTGATGATCCTTGCAAACGTGATAGGACTTGAGCAAGGCATCAGTAGCGTATTGATACAGAACTGCATGATTATTGCAGGCATCGGAACACTCATTCAGCTCTACCCTATCTGGCGCATAGGCTCTCGTCTGCCTATCGTCATGGGCATCTCGTTCACATTCCTTTCAGTAAGCATCGGAATTGCAAGCACGCAAGGCATGGGAACATTGATGGGAGCTGTAATAATAGGTGGATTGATAGAAGGCACACTCGGTCTCTTCGTGAAATACTGGGTAAAGCTCATTCCTCACGTTGTTGCTGCATCGGTAGTAACGGCTATCGGATTCTCACTTCTCCCTATTGGCGCAAACTCCTTTGCCGGAGGACAAGGTGCTGCTGATTTCGGAAGCACTAACAACTGGATAGTGGGTAGCGTCACCTTACTCGTTTGCCTTATCTGCCAGATTCGCGCGAAGGGCTTTTTCCGCTCATTATCAGTACTTTTCGGACTTATAGTCGGCTATATCCTCGCTCTCTGCATGGGTATGGTAGATCTCAAAGGCATCACAGATCAACCTATCATTTCCCTTCCTAAGCTCCTGCCATTCACACCAGAGTTCAATCTCGGTGCAATATTATCAGTAGCAGCCATTTACCTTGTATCTGCAACAGAGACAATCGGCGATACGAGTGCCCTTTGCAATGGTGCTTTGAAACGCAATCCTCACAAGGTAGAGCTCGGAGCTTCCGTAAGTTGCGACGGCTTCATCAGTTCAATAGCTGGATTGTTCGGATGCACACCTATCACATCATTCAGCCAGAACGTAGGACTTGCCTCTATGTCAGGCGTGGTAAATCGTTTCACCATTGCCACAGGTGCGGTAATCATGATTCTTGGCGGAATATTCCCAGGAATCGGTTATCTCCTAACCACCATCCCACAGGCAGTTCTTGGCGGTTGCACCATTATGATGTTCGGCTCTATCCTCTTTGCAGGCTTCGGAATGATGGCACGCTGCGGATTCTCTCAGCGTAACATGGTGATAGTCAGTCTTTCACTAAGTATCGGTTTAGGCTTCACTCAGGCAACAGGAATGTTCAATTCCTTCCCTGATATCATCAAGACTATCTTTGCCGAAAACTGCGTTGCATTAGTTTTCCTCTTGGCAGTATTGCTTAATCTCGTGTTGCCGAAGGAGGAAGTAAAAGGTTAGAGGTTAGTGTTTAGAGATTAGTGTTTTTAGTGTAAATAACGTGATTTCCCATGAATTTCTTAGAAGAAAAAATCCTTGCTGACGGTAGTATCAAGCAAGGAAACATATTAAAGGTAGATAACTTCCTCAATCATCAGATTGACATTGACATAATGCGACAGATAGCGTATGAGTTCAAGCGCAGATTCAAGGGCGAGGAAGTAACGAAGATATTAACCATCGAGGCAAGCGGAATAGCCATTGCAGTACTTCTCGCCGACCTCTATGATGTGCCTGTGGTATTTGCCAAGAAAGGCGAGACAGCCAACTGCACCGATGATAAATACATGTCTCAGGCTTACTCTTTCACTCACAAGAAGATGAACTCCGTCTTTGTCTCAAAGCCTTATATGCTTGCCGACGACAAAGTGCTTATCGTTGACGATTTCCTTGCTGACGGTCAGGCCATGAGTGCCCTCATCGACATTGTTCATCAGGCTGGTGCAACCGTTGTCGGCTGTGGTGTAGCCATAGAGAAAGGTGTTCAGGAAGGTGGCAAGAAACTACGCTCACAAGGCTACCACGTTGAGTCTATTGCCATAGTAGAGGAGATGGATTATGAGAAGGGAACCGTCTCTTTTAGAAAGTAAAAAGGAAAAAAATAAAAAGTAAAAATTAAAAAGTATGATTACTATTGACGCCAACGTGATGACGCTAAATGTAATCATACTTTTTAATTTTTAATTATTACTTTTTATTTTATAATTATTACTTTTTAATTTTTAAACTGCAAATTATTCACTACACATATCGACTTCTCCTTTGTCTGCGAATTGAACACAAGGAAGAGCGCATGCTTGCCGTTGTAGTTCTTCAAGCCAGGAACGGAAACAGAAACGGTAACAGGCTTATTATCAGTCTTAGCCTCAAGAGCTACCGTGCCGATCTTCACGCCACCGTCAGTCTCGTTAGGACGGTCAATATACACATCAATGCTACCGGCAATGCCCTCTTTCGTGATATCGAGAAGAAGCTGAAGATTATCCTTACCGAAAGTCTTTCGGAAATTGAAATACTTATATCCGATAACAGAACCAGAAGTGTTATTCACCATCTCGCACTTATTGATAGACTCATCAAAAGGATTCATCTTACCGTCATATTTGATACGGTTGATGTTGGTGTGAGAACCATAGTAAGTAACATTCGGATACTCCTGTACCGCCAACTTAGGACCCATATAATAGCAAGCAATACCAGCAGGATATTTCTTGTAAGGATCAAGTCCCTCTGTGCAGAAGCCCTCGGAAGTAAACTCTGCCTCTGAAATTCTTACATATCCGTCCTTGCCTTCCTGCACCTCAACGGTAATAGGCGCAACCATTGCCTGACGAGAGTATTCCGATGTGCCTGCCTGACGATGATAGAACACCCACCACTCGCCGTTTATCTCACAGATACTGCCGTGGGTATTTCCTCCCGGACAAGCGGTTGCCACCACAGTACCGTCAGAAAGTCTTTCCCTACCACGGCCATCTATGATAGTGCCACCGTAAGTCCAAGGACCGAGCGGATTATTACTATAGCAATAGGCAAGCGTATAGTTCGTTGTAGGCAAACCGAACTCACCCTCATTGGTGAAACGACTATAAATGAACACATACTTATCCTTAATCTTACGAATAGAAGAAGCCTCAAAGAAACGGTACATGTGATCCTGCTTATAGCCCGGAATCATATCCTCCACAATCTTCGTGCCCGGCTTCACGGTCGCCATTATCGCTGGGTCAAGCTCTGCTGCAAATGAACGCTCAAAGCCCCAGTAGCCATACACCCTACCGTCATCATCCACAAAGCAAGCAGGGTCGAAAGCAAATGGTCCCACCGTAGAATCTGCCTTCTCCGTACTCCAGTTCACTGGCACGAAAGGTCCGTCTGGCCTATCAGATTTCGCCACAAGACTATTTCTCTTGTCGTGCTGCACATTCGGATAAAGATAGTATGTCTTTTTGCCGTTAGCATCCGTAACTACCGTAACATCAGGAGCATAGAGCACATCCCCCACCCCATCAGGATTCAGTTTCTTGCCGTTTGCGTCTGTCTTTGATTCAAAGATAACGCCATCATAGCGCCAGTTCGTGAGGTCGTCAACAGGAGCCGACCAAACCACCTGATCCCTACCGCAATAGTATTTTATGAGATTATCGTGCGAGCCATAGACATACACGCGCTTCTTTCCCGGCACGTCAGGATCATCGAAAACGTATGGCTCTCCATCTGGAATAAACTCCCAGAGAGGCATGTAAGGGTTCTGTGCATTCGCCACATTGGCACCTGCACACATTGCCATCAGCAACAAAGCCTTTGCAGACTTACTGAAATCAAATTTCAACATTATAATTTATTTAGTTTAGTTATTTGCAAAATTTATGCAAAGTTACTAAAACTTAGTCGATTCCCACGCAATTATACTTTTTTTAACAAGGTGTATCATTCAAAAACGAAACTTTTATAGTAATTTTGCAGCGTTTCGTTTATTAAATTTGTATTTCATTAATGATAAAAGCAATTATATTCGACCTTGGAGGCGTGCTTATCGATGTTGATATGCCATATTGTCTCCATAATATAAAGGCTCTGGGGGTGGATATTGATGCCCTTACCAAGTCGTCTGCTACAGCCCCAGCCTCAACGGTATGTGAAGGCTTTACAATATCAGGTGCTTTACATGAGTATCAGATAGGTAAGATTCCAACTGAGCAGTTTTTGACAATGATTCAGCAATTAAGTGCTTCTGGTACTACTCGCCAACAGGTGCTTGATGCATGGAACTCTTGTTTGCAGACATTGCCTAAGTATAAGCTCGACTTCGTGAAGCAGCTCCGAAATGAGGGATATGCCACCTATCTTCTATCCAACACAAACGATGCACATTGGCAGTATATCCTCGAAACATCATTCCCTGAACCTGCAGAGAACTACTTTGACAAGACATTCCTCTCGCAAGAGATGGGAATGGCAAAGCCCGACACCGCTATCTATGCAGAAGTACTCCGACAAATTGGCATACCCGCTGACGAATGCCTCTTCCTCGACGATTCAAGTGCCAACTGCAAAGCAGCAGAAACTCTCGGCATTCACACTTACAATGCTCCAGTTCATACAGACTATAGAGAAGAAGTTCTAAACTTGATGAAGCATATTTAATGCCTATATAACTCCTATGTACTTAGGAACCAAACTCGGTGAAAGTCCCTTCCTAGTCCCATTCTGAATGGGAGTATCACCGAGTTTGGTTAGGAAGAAGAACGGATTTACAACGGAATTATAACGGAGGTACAACGGACCTACCTTTATCTAAGTATGAGTAAACTTTGACATAACAGAAAAGAAATATATCTACAATAAAAATGCCGCTTATGGAATGGCTCATTACGAACCACCATAAGCGGCATTTACAATCCCTATGTACTTGGGAGCTATCTAAACAACATCGTAAACCCGATAACTGCAGCAAGTGTTGCGACGGCAACAATGAAAAGAAAGAGAATTGAATGATCGCCCTTGTTCTCCGTCAGACGTTCGCTGATTGATGGGTCATCATCTTCATCGTCTATCCTTACCTTACGCTTTGCATTCTTGTCGAGATTAAGAACAGCAAGTTTACAAGTCTGACAATCAGCCTTGTTGATATCGCATTTTCCGCAATTATTGAGTGATGTATGTTTATTTGTCATTTATTTTATTTAAAAATCAAAATTAACGCCTATTGCAAAAGCGTCGTTTCTGCGCTCATAGACGTCTGTCTTTTCTATAGTAGCAATTTGTGAAACTGGAGTAACAGAATCTACTGTACGCTTGTCATAGAAGTTGTGCATATAACCCAAGTCAACGCTAATCTTCTCAGTTACGTGGAGACGGACACCGCACACAATCATGTTACTGCTAATATTATGGTTCAAATCAGACATATAGCCATCCGAAAGATCATAATGTGTGTTCTGCCAACCAGCACTAACGGTAAGGAGCTTAGTAGCATCCCACTCAGCACCGAAGAGAATCTCACGAGTGCCACCGTCAATTTTCTTATGCTCGTCACCATACTTAACCGCATTGCAGTCATCATAGAAGTGATAACCTGCATTCAGACGAACTGTCTCCATTGGAGAGTACTGAACACCACAGGTGAAAGTTCCAGGGATGTCATCTCGTACATACTTTGTCTTCTCATCATTGAACTTATCCAAAGCAGATGTATTACGAGCTTTCTCTGTCATTTCAGATGAGTTCTCAAGACTCATCTTTGTACGGAACTCATACTTTGCAGCGATGTTCCATTTGTCATTTATACGATAGTCAACACCGATAACAGGAGTGAAGCCAACACAAGACTGTTTGGTAGTCATGTCAATTTCATCTGCTGCTGAAGCTGGAATTACTTCCATGCCCGGAACTGAGGTGTAAATTTTAATATCACGAATATAGCCAGTATATTTTGCACTACCAATCATTGTTCTGAGTCCACCAAAGACTGCAAGATTGTCAGTTATCTTATAGCCTGCACCAACCTGAAAACCATAATAGAACTGACGACCTCTCATGTAAGCATCGAAAGAATAGCCTTTAAATGCAGCCCCAATACCCATAGCATTAACTTTCTGATAAAGCTCTAATGCACAAAGAGTTTCCAAACTACCTGTACCATCATCAAACGTACACTTACCACCGCCACCAGTTACAGCCATAGAAGCAGATAAGGTCAACTTATCCATTACGTATGCAAGCTGGAAGCTTGGAACTACAGGAGCAGAAGCAGTACCAGTATATTCACGAGTTGACTCACCAGGATAGTTCTGATTAAAGGCAAGAAGAGGAATTTTGTTATCACCAATTCTCATAAAACTACTTGTCGTTACAATTCTCTTCTGCTCTGGATGCTGAGCAGTCAAGCCGAGGTGAAAGCCGTTTGGCATGAAGCAGACACCAGCAGGGTTTGTATAGACACCATCAATGTCGATTACGGCATCACGAGCTGGGTTACGCAAGAAAGAAGCACTCTGATTGGAATTAGTCACGAGACCACCTGCCATTGCCTCAGAAGAGCATACAGCAAATAGGACAGCTGAATAAAAAAATCTTTTCATTTGTTTATCTTGAATAAAATATAATTACCTTCTTTTTCTGCAAAGGTAATATAAAATATCCACGAATGATTAGATTATCCTATATTTCTCAACCTACAGCAAGATTTGTCCTTACATTATCCTATACAATGAGAAAATTGTCCTATATTTACATGTTTTTGTTTATTTTTTTCTTGCCACGCTTGGTAGTTACAAGAATAACACCATTGGCTCCTTTAGCACCATACATGCTGCCATCCTTCTGTACGTCAACTCTTTCAACCTCATGAACGTTGACAAACGAAAGAGAAGAAACCTCAATATCATCAACAATGAAGAGAGGATCGGTTGAACTATTTATAGAGCCTATACCACGAATAACAGCCCTACCATTTGATACCGTAAGACCAGGAACCAATCCCTGCATTGCATCAAGAATATTTGTCCTGCCTGTACGAACAAGAACCTCACCAGGAATGCCAGAAGAGGAAGTACATATCTCACGACGCTTAACAAAGCCATAGCCTACGTTTACGAGTTGTTCATCCTCCTGAACCTCAACTTTTACCTCATCGGCAATGCGTACCCTCATAGACTTCTTTCCATCCACAGGAACATTATACACTTGTCCCTTATACTTCACATGAATAGTATCTGTTGGCAGAACATTGGTCAAGCCAAACTGTCCTTGCTTGTCACTTGTAGCATGATAGCTGGGACTCACAATCCAGATTTTTGCACCCTTCAAAGGGTTACCAAGCACATTTTCAACAATACCATTAAATGGCTCGTACTTTTGTTTTTGTCCAGAAACCGACACAAAAGCAAAAGTACTAAGCACAAAGAATAATATTTTTTTCATTCTATATTTTATTGTTCTCTTTTTTCAAATTATCTCCGTGGGCCTCTCTTTGTCGTAACAAGAATAGCACCATTTGCACCTTTAGCACCATACATATTGGCATCTTTCAGTACATCTACCCGCTCTACATCATAGACATTGACATAATCAAGATTGTCAACCTCCATGTTATCGACAAGGAATAACGGATCAGAAGTTCCATAAATAGTTGCCTGACCACGGATTACTACCTTTCCTGAGGTTGATATCTGAACTCCAGGAACCATTCCTCGCATAGCCTCAAGAATATTGATTCTGCCAGTACGGACAAGCAACTCACCAGGTATGCCTGTTGTTGCATTACAAGACTCACGACGCTTAACAAAGCCGTAACCCGTATTCACGAGTTCCTCTTCTTCCCACACACTTACATGTACCTCGTCTGAAATACGTACTCGCATTGACTTTTTTCCATCAACAGCAATATCATATACCTTTTTCCTGTATTTCACATGCAAGGTGTCTGTTGGCTTCACGTTTGTCAAGCCAAACTCCCCCATCTTATTACTCGTTGCATAATAGATTGGGGAAACATTCCAAATTCTGGCCCCCTTAAGCGGAGTACCAAAAGCATCTTCAACAATACCATTGAATGGCACATCACCCTGTTCCTGAGCGGAAACAATCCCAAATGTGCATACACATAGTATTAAAAAAAATAATCTTTTCATAGCCTTTTAATTTTGATTTGTCAGATAATTTATTTACCTTTGCACTCATTTAGTTATATTACGTTTGCAAAATTAACGAAAATACTTCTTATTAAAGAGAGTTTTTCCGAAATTTTTGTATTTTACACATAAAAAAAATCAAAAAACATACATATTTATATGATTACCGACATAAAAGACATCATCGCAAAGCAACTTCAGCTTGCAGCAAAGGCTGTAGAAAACACTATCGCCCTGCTCGATGAGGGGTGTACAATACCTTTCATTTCACGCTATCGCAAAGAGAAAACCGGCGGTCTTGACGAGGTGCAGATAGGCAATATATCTCAGCTCTACGAGAAGATGAAGGAACTCATCAAGCGCAAGGAGACAATTATAAAGACTATCAATGAGTTAGGTAAGATGACCAAGGAACTTCAGCAACGTATTGACGACTGCTGGGATAGTACCGAACTTGAGGACATATACCTACCATATAAGCCAAAGCGCAGAACCCGTGCACAGGTTGCTCGTGAACTTGGTCTTGAGCCTCTTGCTACTGCCATTCTCCTTCAGCGTGAGCAGAACCCAGAACAGCTTGCAAAGCGTTTCGTTAAAGAAGGCGTTAAGGATGCAGAGGCAGCCATTAAAGGCGCTCAGGACATTATTGCCGAAACAATAAGTGAGGATGAGGATACTCGTAACCGTCTGCGCAATACATTCCGTCGTGAGGCTTATATTACATCTAAGGTAGTTAAGACAAAGAAGGACTCTGACGAAGCTGCAAAATATTCTGATTACTTCGACTTTGAAGAGCCACTTCGCCGTTGCTCAGGTAATAGACTTCTCGCTATGCGTCGTGGTGAGGCAGAAGGTATTCTCCGCATCAGTATAAATGTGGATGATGAAGAGGCAATAAGCAGATTACAACGCCAGTATGTTCATGGTCGTGGCCGTTGCCAGACACTTGTGGAAGAGGCTTGTGAGGATGCCTACAAGCGACTTCTCAGTCCAAGTATTGAGAATGAGTTTGCAGCAAGTTCCAAACTAAAGGCTGATGAAGAAGCTATCGGCGTATTTGCAGAGAACCTTCGTCAGCTCTTGCTTGCTGCACCTCTCGGACAGAAGCGCGTGATGGGCATAGACCCAGGAATACGCACAGGATGCAAGGTTGTTTGCCTTGATGCACAGGGCAATCTCCTTTATCATGATGTGGTTATGGCAGTAGGCTCTCAGGGCAATGCCGAGCGTGCTGCACAGAAGTTTGCAAGCATAGCAAAGAAATATGCAGCGGAGGCTATTGCCATAGGTAATGGTACGGCTTCACGAGAGACTACGGACATTGTGAAGCGTTCTGGTCTTGACATTCCTCACTATGTTGTAAGCGAGGACGGTGCTTCCGTTTATAGTGCCTCAAAGGCTGCACGAGATGAGTTCCCAGACGAAGATGTAACGGTACGTGGTGCCGTGAGCATAGGCAGAAGACTCATGGATCCTCTTGCCGAACTCGTAAAGATTGATCCAAAGAGCATTGGCGTTGGTCAGTATCAGCACGATGTGGATCAGACACAGCTCAAGGCTTCACTTGACCGTACGGTAGAGAGTTGCGTGAACTCCGTAGGCGTTGACCTCAACACGGCAAGCATTCACCTCTTAACATACGTCAGCGGTCTCGGCCCTACCCTCGCAAAGAACATCGTGGATTACCGCAAAGAGAATGGAGCTTTCACCTCTCGAACCCAACTGAAGAAAGTACCTCGTCTCGGATCTTCTGCATATCAGCAATGTGCAGGATTCCTTCGTATTCATAATGCAAAGAACCCTCTTGACGGAAGTGCCGTGCACCCTGAGAGCTACGCAATAGTAGAGAAGATGGCAAAGGATAGCGGTTGTACGGTGAAGGAACTGATGTCGTCAGCAGAAAAGCGCAAGGCTATCGACATAAAGAAATATGTGACAGCAGAAGTCGGCATCCCTACCCTAACCGACATTATGAATGAGCTTGAGAAACCGGGACGTGACCCTCGTGCGGAGATTGAGACCTTCGAATTTGATCCTAACGTTCATACTCCAGAAGACCTTATCTCTGGCATGATTCTCCCTGGCATTGTAACAAATCTCACAAAGTTCGGTGCTTTCGTGGATGTTGGCGTGCATCAGGATGGTCTTATCCACATCTCCCAGATGGCGGATAAGTATATCAGCGATCCATCCGAGGTTCTGCACCTTCATCAACATGTAAAAGTGCGCGTGGTAGAGGTGGATAGAAAGCGTAATCGCATAGCTTTGTCGCTCAAAGGTGTGTAAATACTCATCCGATATGTTAATGTTTCATAACTAACACATACGAAATTGAACTTTTTGATATAAGTTTCGTCCAAAAACACGAAAACCGTATCAATTATTCAAAAAATAAACATTAACGTATGAAAAAAATTTTTCTTTCATTGATGGCCCTTTCGAGCTTGACGGTGTCAGCTCAGTTTGGTGCTCCAAGAGAGAACCCAGTTGTTCCTTCTGTAGTTAAAGACGTGGTTGAGGACTTCAAGCCTGCAACTACTAACCAGGGCGAGAAGAAGTACCCTATGGTGAACTCTCAGCGTATGGTACGCGCACAGATTTCTGCTCCTAAGGCTAATTTCGTAGGTCTTGACATCGACGGTAAGATCTATGAGATGACAAAGGATGATAAAGGTGTATGGACAGGAACTTCTGCTCCTCAGGATGAGGGTTTCCACTACTATCAGCTTAACATTGACGGTGCTTCTGTGCCTGATCCGGGCAGCAGATACTTCTATGGTGCAAGCCGTTGGGGTAGCGGTATCGACATTCCTGCTGCCGACCAAGACTTCTACACATTGAAGAATGTGCCTCAAGGCTCAGTTAACGAGGTTTACTACTGGTCATCTGTAACTCAGAGTATGCGTCATGGATATATCTATCTGCCAAATGACTATTACAAGAATCCAGACAAGAAGTATCCAGTTCTCTATCTGCAGCATGGTATGGGCGAGAACGAAACTGGTTGGAGTGCTCAGGGTAAGACAGGTATCATCATGGATAATCTGATTGCAGAGGGTAAGGCTGTACCTTTCGTTATCTACATGGACAACGGTCTTGACGTTCGTCGTCCTGGCGATCCTGCTCCTGGTCAGGGTGGCTTTGGCGGTCCTCGCCCACAGGGTCCACGTCCACAAGGTGCTCCAGGACAGGGTGGTCCTCAGGGACCTCGTCCACAGGGTGCTCCAGGTCAGGGCGGTCCACGTCCTAACTTCGCTGCATTCGGCGGTTTCAATGCCTTCCAAGAGGTGCTTATCAAGGATATCATCCCAATGGTAGAGAAGAACTACCGCGTTATTGCTGACACAGAGCATCGCGCAATGGCTGGTCTTTCAATGGGTGGTATGCAGACTCACGCCATCACTCTTGCTAACCCAACAACATTCGCTTATGTAGGTATGTTCAGTGCTGGTTCTTTCAGCGCAGAGGAATTGAAAGATGCTGCCGACTTCAAGAAGACCAACAAGGTGCTCTTCATGAGTGCAGGTGGTAAGGAGACAAGAATGGCTGAGGGTGACAACAGCGTAGGCAAGGCTGCCAACGACCTCAAGGCTCTCGGCATCAACGCTCACAGTTATGTTTCTCCGGGAACAGCTCACGAATGGCAGACTTGGCGTCGCAGCCTCTATCAATTTGCCCAACTAATTTTCAAATAATAGATAATTTAGATAAACGTGCAGATCGTAATGATTTGCACGTTTTTTATGGGGAGTTGCTTTCGCCATCTAAAAAAACAGAACAAAACCAATAAAAACATATAAAAACAAAAACACATAACAATAAACATAACAATAAACATAACAACAAAAAAAATGTTTTACTTTGTTTTACGTGGTTTTAATTGGTTTTTCTAAATGGCGAAAGCAACTTATTATTGCCAGTTAAAAGCAGCTTACTGCTTGCTATATTCATGAATAAAAGTATGTTAGCCTTGTCTTATATCATTTTCCCAAAGAAATACATCCACATTTTCATACAGAAAGACATGTAATCTCGAAAAAAAACACTAATTTTGTATCCAATATGGAAAAGGATAGAGTACAAGGTGCCGTAGAATGCTTTATGCAAGGCTACGGCTGTTCACAGGCTGTAGTGGCTGCATTTGCAGATATGTACGGCCTTGACGATACTATGGCCAAGCGTATCAGCGCGGGGTTCGGAGGTGGCGTAGGCAGGATGCGCATGATGTGCGGCGCAGCTTCCGCCCTCGTTACCCTTGCAGGCTTGGAGAAAGGTCAGACAGAAGGTAACGACCGCGAGGGTAAGGCAGAATGCTATAAGCTTGTGCAGGCACTGATGGCTAAGTTCAAGGAAAAGAACGGTAGTCTTATCTGCGCGGAACTGCTCGGCATGAACGGCTGCAAGGTGGTGACAGACACCAATATACCAGATGAGCGTAATGCCGAATACTATAAGAAGCGTCCATGTGTGAGGAAGGTTGAGAGTGCAGCGAGAATTTTTGCAGAATATCTTAAGGAATGCCACACTTCGTAGCTTTATTCGTAGTCCTGATATGGGGCACAACATTCGTTAGTAGCAAGATACTGTTGAACAGCGGGTTATTGCCTGCTGATATATTCTTCGTGCGCTTTGTAATAGCATATTGCTGTATGCTATGCATTTCGCACAAGAGGCTGTTTGCCAATTCCTTAGCCGACGAGCTTACTCTCATGGGACTTGGCATGATGGGCGGCTCTATCTATTTCCTTGTGGAGAACATGGCCCTACTCCACTCTACTTCCTCTAACGTGAGCATTCTCGTTAGTACCACGCCCTTGGTAACAGCTATGCTTCTTGCTATTTTCTACAAGAGCGAGCGAATGAGCGCAAGGCAGATTTTCGGCTCTGTAATAGCATTTATCGGCGTTGTATTGGTGGTGCTCAACGGTCAATTTATCCTGCATCTCAATCCTCTTGGCGATGCCCTCGCACTCGGAGCATCCTTCACATGGGGTTTCTACTCGCTCTTCATGCGTAGGATAATGGGCAGATACTCAGCCGATTTCATCACAAGAAAGGTATTCTTCTATGGTTTGGTGACAATCCTACCATATTTTGCCCTCGTGCATCCTCTTGACATCGACCTCATCGCATCTGGAAACATGACAGTATGGGGTAATCTCCTGTTCCTCGGATTCGTTGCCTCCACAGGCGGTTATCTACTATGGAACTGGGTAATGCGACAGTTAGGAGCAGTGAAATCAACGAATTACATCTACCTCCAGCCACTTGTCTCTATGATGGCAGGAGCCATGATATTAGGCGAGCGCATCACCATCCTTGCAATAGCAGGAGCCGTGATTCTTATAACAGGAATGATACTTGCTGTAAGAAAAAAACGCTCAAAAACTTGATTATATCATTTCTTTTTAGTATTTTTGCACACAAAATGCGAAATATATGCTAATAACAATGAAATGTTCAAGACTCTATATAGTTATTATTTCTCTATTCCTTGGGGTGTTAACATCTCAGGCACAGGTGGCACGAAAGCCTGCAGTTAGGCCTGCAGCTAAAGCAGCTCCAAAGGTGGTAAAGGCTGCACCCGTGGTTCCTACGGCAGCAGATCTTAACTTTGCAAAGCTGCTCCCATCTACCGCAAAGGTCATGTTCATCGATTCTATCGTGACGAATGATAACGACTTCCTGAAGTATATCCCCCTATCCTCTTCATGCGGAAAGATAAGCATCAAGAAGAGCGAGCGCGGAAATGGAAACGACTATTACTACACCAATGAGTTCGAGGACAAGCGTTTCTCTTCTGTACTGAAGGATTCCTGCCACGTTCTTATGGTTGAGGAACGCCTCGGCAAGAAATGGGATGCCTCAAAGACTATCGAGCTTGAGGGCGTTGAGGATATCATCTGCCCATATATGATGTCGGATGGCGTTACTCTCTACTTTGCTGCAAAAGGTGGTGAGGACTCTATGGGACAGTATGACATCTACTACACCGTATATGACAGCGACAGCCACTCTTTCTACAAGCCACAGAGCCTCGGTCTGCCTTTCAACTCATTCGGCGATGAGATCTATTATATAATAGATGAGTTCAACAACCTCGGCTATCTCGTTTCCGACCGCCGTCAGCCTGAGGGCAAGACTTGCGTGTATATCTTCCAACCAACAGAGACACGTGAGACCTACGATGTAGAGAATATGCCAGAGGCTGAACTTGACCGATTGGCACGTCTGAGAGCCATAAAGGACTCACAGATGGACGAAGCCGTTCTTGCATCTGCAAGATCACGCCTTTCCGCTGCCCGTAATTCGAAGGGTGCGAAGAAAGAGCATAGCTTTGAGTTCATCATCAACGAGAAACTGGTGTATCATAACATATCCGATTTCCGCAGCAGCGTAAACCAGAGTCAGTTCCCTACCTATCTCACAATGAAGAACAGCGTTGAGACAAGGGAGAAGCAACTGGAGGATATGCGTGCGAAATACCACAACGGCGATAAGAACCTTGCCAACACCATCGCCCAGATGGAGGTGCAGGTGTTCAACGAGCGCCAGAAACTCAACCTTACTGAAAAGCAGATAAGGAATACGGAGATTGAGGCGATAGGGAAATAAAGACCCACCCCCTCACCCCTCCCATAAAGGGAGGGGAGTAAATACATTTTTTCAACTACAACCTTTCTCCATTAAGGTTTCAATACAAACTACTCCCCACCCTTTATGGGAGGGGTAAGGGGGAGGGTCTTCTTAATCAATTTTTCTATGTACCCACCTTCAGAACTTATAATCAATGAAGACGGCAGTTGTTTCCATCTTCATCTGAAGCCGGAGAATCTGGCTGACAAAGTAATACTAGTTGGCGACCCTGAGAGGGTTTCAACGATTGGTAAGATGTTTGATTCCGTTGAAGTAGAGGTTTCAAACCGTGAGTTCCACACCATTACAGGTACTTACAAAGGTAAGCGAATAACGGTGCAGTCAACAGGTATTGGCTGTGATAACATCGACATCGTGCTTACCGAACTTGATTCCCTTGCCAACATCAACTACGCCACACGCGAGGATAATCCGCAGCATCGCACTCTCGACATCGTGCGCATAGGTACTTGCGGTGGTCTGCAACCAGACACACCTATCGGCACACCTATCATCTCAGTAAAGAGCATAGGCTTTGACGGTTTGCTAAACTACTATGCTGACCGCGACAAGGTGTGCGACCTCCAGTTGGAAGACGCATTCCGCAAGCACATGAACTGGTCGGATAAGAAAGGCGCTCCATACGTTGCCGTGGCAGACGATGAGCTGAGCCGACGAATTGGCGGTACGGATATGCACCGAGGCATCACAGCATCGTGTGGCGGCTTCTATGGTCCGCAGGGAAGGCAGATACGCCTTAAGATACAGGATCCTGAGCAGAACAAGAAGGTTGAGGCATTCTCATACACATGTCCTAATACAGGCGAGACTCTGAAGATATGCAATTTCGAGATGGAGTCATCAGCCGTAGCAGGAATGTCGGCAATGCTCGGCCACAAGGCGACTACCTGTTGTATGGTTATTGCCAACCGTTACGACAAGGAAATGAACACGACATACAAAAACACGATGGAAAACATCCTAAAAACCGTGTTAGACAGAATATAATATAACGTAAATTCACCGAAAAGGGAAACGGATTTATCTGGTTTATCTGAAAAAATCGCGGAAATATTACTGCGCCAGCCATCAGATACATAAGATAAATCCGTTTCCCTTATTATTTTTACAGCAAAATACAAAACAATCCGTTTTAATATAACCTGAGTTTGATGAAAACCCCGAAGGGGGGAAATAGCTTAGGATAGGGTGTAACCCTATCATCGATAATGCCCACCACATTCCAGAGCGCCGTAGGTGCGGCATAATTCCATATTGTTACGGATATGAAAATATATCGTCCTTACAGGACTTTTGGGGGATTATGCAACGAATAGATAGGGGTTCACCCTATCCTAATCTATTTCACCCTTTCAGGGTTTTCGTCGAACTGACGTTAATATACAGATACTTTCTTTATGTCCTCACCCCTCGCAGAGGATAATGAATACATCACAAAGGCTGTAAGCCATCGACATAAAACGTTTTGTTGTTTTTGTTTAAAAATATTAGCAACATAAAAAAATCATTAAATTCCCGTTAATTTTGCTATACTTTAGATGATTTGTGTCAATTTGTAAGCCATTTTGCCGTATTTAGAGCCATTTTAACTGATATAGAGCAAGAAAAGGACAAAAATCGTGTTTTCTTGACATATATTTGTTATTCGCCCATTTTTTCCATAAATTCAAAAAAATATTTGTGTGCCCACACAATTTGTTATACCTTTGCACTCGGAAATCAGAAACAAGCACCAGTCTTGATAACTGACGCACATTGATTCCCCGAGCGCGAGGTGCTCAGCACGTTGCACTTGAAATCAGAAATGAACATCGAAAAGATGCAAAATTTACTGAAGACGAGTATTAGTATTTTATATAAAGGATAACATTTTAAAATTAAAGAAAGGAAACACATTATGACAACATTTATGGTAATGACAAGCGCAGTTTATGTAGCAGCATTGTTCAGCATTTACATGGTTGTTAAGACTCTTAACGGTATGAGAGGTTAATCCTCCCAACCGCAGAGAGAGACAAAAATTTGAATCAGTATTTAACTCAACATTAAAAAGGGCGATAGTAATTCCTACTATCGCCCTTCCCTTTTTATCGAGATTAAGAAATTAAACGCAGAGACGCGAAGGCACAAAGAATAACTCTGCGACTCCGCGTCTCTGTGTTTAATATATTAATATTTTAATCTCTTAATCTCTTAACTTTCCTGCTGAGCCTGTTGCGGACGTTTACGCTGTGGACGTCTGCGCTGCGGACGCCTGCGCTGCTGTTGTGTTGGCTGCTCTGCGACTTCTGTAGGCTCCTGAATTTCTGCATTTGCAGGAGTCTCTGGCAGTACCTCTGCATCGGTGATGTCGGTAACAATGACGAGTTCTGATGCTGCTTCTGGCTTTGGCTCTACCTGTGGCTGCTTTGGCTCATTCTTTGGCTGTGGCTGCCTTGCCTGTTGTTGCTTCTGCTGCTTTGGCTGCTCTGCCTGTTCCTGTGCCTTCTGCTGCTCCTGCTTTGCCTGATTCTGTTGTTTCTGCTTCTTCTGCTGTTCCTGCTTTGGCTGGCTCTGCTTCTGCTGCTTGTGCATCTCAGATTGCTTGTCGCCTAGACGGAAACCGTCGAGCCAGAGGGAGAGAGGTGGGATATTACGTTTCTCCATACGCTGTGGCACGTCTTCCATCCATTGCTTGCCTGCTGCCATCTGAAGGAAGTGATACTGACGGGTATAGAGATCGAGAACCTTCAGGTCTTCCATAGTGACTACCATAGGGCGTAATGGCGCATATACACGCTCCCACGTCTCGTCGTCGATATCGTTGATACGTTGGAGGTCATCACACATACCCATACTGCGAATTGCAACAGATGCGTCATTCGTGAGAAGCAATACGCGCTTGCCCGTAGAGAACAGTTCAACAGTCTTGCGGATGATAGCCGGGTCTGCGAAAGCCGCATGATGGCTTTCGGCACAGATGCCTTCGATCTTCAGACGGTTCTCACGTAACTGTGAGAGAATGAGTCGCTTTGCCAGACGGGCTGACACGTTACGACACAGAGCCTCATCTGAGAAATCGGCATCCTTGTAGTTGGTTGGTGCCTGCTGGGTGGCGAAACGATCGATTTCCTCGTATGTCTCGCTCATCATCATGAAGCGACCGCCACGGAAACGCACGAGCTTGGAGATGAACTCAAGCTGACGCTCGAACATGAGTCGGGCATTAACCTTCGGATCGCTATGACTTGAGGTATGGCCTACGAGAAGTTCAAGCCAGATGTTGGTGTCGGAGATAACGACATCATAGTTGAGTACCCATGCAAGAGTGCCTTCTATCCAACGGAAACGCTTCAATGCCTCTTCTGGCGAAAGTTGCTGAATCTGCTGATCATTGAGAAGAAGCTGTCCCTTTGGCGCATTTACCATATCGACGATTGTGTCGATACGAACAGGATTGAATGCAGGGATTGGCTTTGGTTTCTGGGTGGTCTGGGTGTTAGGTGTTGGATGTTGGGCATTGGTGGTTACTTCTGCCTTCACCTCTACATCTTCCTTTACCTCGACCTCAGGCTTTACCTCTTCCTTGGCCTCTTCTGCCCTACCCTCTTCCTCTGCCTTGACATTCTCAATCTTCGGCTCTTCAGAAACAGGGTTCTGAACTTCTGCGACGGCATCCTGTTTAGTTTCAGGCTCCTGAGTGTCAGGTGTTGGCTGTTGGCTTGCCTGAACAGGTACGTCATTGTTCTCAATAATTGTGTCGGCTGCCTCTACGGCTGTTTGTTTAGGTTTACGACCACGGCGTTGTGGTTGTTTCTTTGCAGGAGCCTCAGCATCTTTTGCTTCAATTGCAGGCTCAACTGCATCTTCCTTCTTGGCAGCCTTCTTCTTTGTGGTTGCAGGCTTACGCGCTGCTGGTTTTCTACGAGACTGTTTTGCGGTTTGCAGTCCGTTGCTTGTCTCGGAAACTACCACTTGTTCGGTTGTCTTTTCTGTCATTTTAATAATTATAAATTTAAAAGCCCCTCTAAATTTCCCTGCTTAGGGAGACTTTTTTAACCTGATTCTCCTATATTAAAAGAGGAGACCTTTGCAATCCGGCTCTCCCCCTATGCAGGGGGAGCGGGGAGAGGGTCGTTAGAACGGGAATCCCACGGCAAAGTGGAATGCGTGATCACGTGAGAATTTAGGATGTACGAGCGGGAAATGCTCGCGTGGTGTGGTATAGACAGGATTTGCTGCCTTCATACCCATATCTAATCGTACTACGAAATAATCAAAGTTAAGTCGGAGACCGACACCGTATGCCACGGCTATCTGTTTCAGGAATGTATTGAACCTAAACTGTCCATCAGGCTGATCCTGATACTCACGTATAGTCCATATATTTCCTGCATCGACAAAGATGGCACTCTGAAATCTCCAGAAGAGCTTGGAGCGCATCTCGGTGCTGAACTCAAGTTTTATATCACCTGTCTGGTTGATGAAATCAATACGTCCGTCCTTACCTGTATAGCCTCCAGGACCAAGACTGCGGATGCTCCATCCCCTCACGCTATTGCTACCACCTGCGAAATAACGTTTCTCAAAAGGCAGGATTGAGGAGTTTCCATAAGGATAGGCTATGCCAAGACGTGCATGAACAGCAAGATTGCTGCGGTCATCCAAGGCAAAGAGACGGGTATAGTCAACATCTCCTTTGACATATTGCGCATAGGCAATGCCCAAGAATGTATTCTGCCCTTCGTTATTCACCCTGAACTTCAAAGGACGTGCAAGAAGGTGGAGGAAATTGCCTGCTGTTTCAAGATTCAGACGAATAGTCCTGTCTTTATCACTATAAGTGAAGCCTATGCCAGCCTTCATAATCATGAGGTCCTCATAGTTATAACGGAGAATCGCATTACGGTTGGATTCAGAGTCAAGATAGTCGTGCTTGAAAGTTTCTGATATCCAAGGCATTGAGATGAAGTTTACATCTATGGCATCAACCTTATACTGCGTATGCTTGCGAGGGTTATTCCATTTATATCTCCATGCAGCGGTAAAGATACGGCGCTGGAATTCAGGACGATTCTGACGGTTGTAGCTGAACAATATCTCACTTGTAGCAGAACTGCGTCTATGGAATGATTTCTTCATCCAAGGAAAGAGGAAACGCGGGAATGCAAGTGAGGTTTCAAGTCCCAATTCCTCATAGTCATGGCTTTGGTATCCTTCAAGTCCCCTGATAGCCTCGTATGCTCCGCGTACCGTGACATTAAGGAGTTCACTACCATGGAAGACATTACGGTTCTGATAGATAAGCGATACTGCAGCTCCAAGATCGCCTGCAGTATTTGTGCCCTCTGGCTGGAACTGTATTGAGTTCGTCTTCTGTGGCGACACCTGAATATGACAGTCAAGATAAAGGCTGTCAGGGTTCTCGTCAAAGTGGATGTTTGTGTATCTCACAGCCTGAAGGCGTGAGAATCGCGTATATGTCTTCTGCAAATCGGCAGCACTATAATGCTGTCCTGGTGCAATGAAAGAGTTCTGTTCAAGAACAGACTGACGGAGCTTGAAATCGGGAGTGTTCGTTCCCTCAAAAGACACATTACGAACACGATACAGAGGATGCTGTGATGGTTCCTGATAACTATTGCGACGATAGAGGTCGATGTTCATAGTGACATCAACCGTACGATTCATCTGGGAACTATCGACATCAAAGTTGATGAACTCCTTATTAAACTGATAGTAACCGTGATTAGTGAGATAATCCGTTATACGATTGCGATTCCTTCCCAACTGATTTACGCTGAACACCTGACCAGAATGCATGTCAAGCAACTGGTTATCTTTTGCCAGCATAGCATCAATAGCAGGATCCTCTATGTGATAATTTATCTTCCGCACTACATAAGGACTGCCTGTGGCGATGGCATAGTTTACCTTCATGCGCTTGCCCTTGGCAGTTAATTGCGGAACAACCTTAGCATCGAGAAAACCCTCATTACGAACCGCAGCAGTAAGGTCTTCAACAGTACGAGCAGTAAGAACGCTATCATACACAACAGGAGCCTGTCCCCAGTTACGAAGGGTTCTGTTAATCCATTTTGTGGTATCAGCACCCGACATAGAATAGAATCCAAGTGGCACCTTCAATGTTGAAAGCCATTTGGAATTAGGGCGTTGACGGATATATGTATCCATCGTAGCAAGGTTAATGCGAGGGTTCTCACAGGTGACATGTGAAGAAGTTAGGAGATAGTCACCATCTGCAACATAGCGCGTACCATCACATCCCGCCAGAATGAGCAGGAAGAATAGAATAAAAATGTATGATACATATAATGTTATATTGTGAAGGCGTTTAGCCATGTTATGTGCGATGTACATATAATATGCAAAATTACTATTTTTTTTTGTAAGAAGCAAAAAAAATACATATAAACGAAATGATTTAGCAATTTTTACAGTAACTTTGCACTCGAAAATCAGAATCATAATACTATATGATCTCCAAAAATCAACAGAAATACATTAGCAGTCTTGAGATGAAGAAAAACCGCAAGAAAGACAATGTCTTTGTTGCGGAAGGCTTTAAGATTGTGGACGAGCTACTTGATGCAGGCTATTGCCCGAAGATGATTATTGCATGTGAAGAGTGGATGAGCAAGCATCAGTCACCCATAACAAACTCCCCTACCCTCATCACCGTTACGGAAGATGAGCTTCGCAAGACCAGTTTTCTACAACATCCACAACAGGTGCTTGGTGTATTCGAAATGCCTAACACCCAGCATCATACGCCTACATCACAATGGCTTCGCAACAACCTGTGTATTGCTCTTGACGGTGTACAGGATCCTGGTAATCTTGGAACAATTATAAGAATTGCCGATTGGTTTGGAATTGACACCATAATTTGCAGTATGACTACTGCAGATGCGTATGCACCAAAGGTTGTTCAGGCAACTATGGGTAGCATAGCAAGAGTGAAAGTTGTATATACAAACCTTGTGGAATATCTCAAAGGTTTAGATAACGACATCCCTATCTATGGAACTCTTCTTGATGGGGAGAACATCTACAGCAAACAACTAACACCAAACGGAATTATCGTGATGGGAAATGAAGGTAACGGCATATCACCAGACGTTAGGGAGTTGGTAAACCGCCGTCTGCTTATTCCATCATATCCGCCAGAACGCCCTTCTGCTGAAAGTCTTAACGTAGCCATTGCGACAGCAATAACGGTGGCAGAATTCAGAAGGATCACGAAATAAACCATATTCAATTAGACATCAAATAAAAAGCGCAGTGAAACAAAGTCTTTTGATAACTTTCGTTTCACTGCGTTTTTTTATTCCTTTGAACCTATCTCCGAAGGTTCAGCATCATTCCATATCCATTCAAACTCAAGGAAAACATTCTTTATTTCCTGCTTTTTACTATCAAGCTTGTTGTTCTTTCTCCAAAGCTTGGTCAAGGACTGTATCTGCTTTCTATACACCTTTGAACCTGTACAACCGTACAAATAGAGCAAACACTTGATGCGCATTGACTCCGAGGTTATCTTTTCGATATAGTCCTGCAAGAATTTCTCATGCACATCTGCATCTATCTTTCTATCCAGACAGGTATAAGCAATGAAAAGAAAGAGATGCAACTTCGCCGTCATATTGACCGTAGGAGTCTTAAGATCAGAGAAGCGGTGAATGAACACATTGAGATACGAACTATCGCGTGCCGATATCTTCTCACCCTTAGCATGGGCAACTACGCAACGATGTCCACGTGTCATAAATGAGTCAAACTTCTTGTACATGTGCTTACCGCTCTTGGCAAACTCAAGTATCTGTATGAACTCAGGACGTATCTCCGTGGTGCGCGTAGCAATGAAGTTGAGGATATGCACATAGACAGTACCGCCATCCTTTCCCTTCTGACTCTCGAGTATTCCCTCTACGCCATCGTATGGTCCACCAACAATCTTAACCTTATCACCTTTCTCAAGGTCAATCTCCGTAGGCTTCATGAAAGGTACAGTACGAGTGTTACGGTTGGTAACAGCCTTGATGAATATCTCCATCTGCCTATCAGGAATAGTTATGACATAGCGGAATGTGGCACGATCATAACAGAAGTCACGCTTCTGCTCATCAGACGCAAGCTGATTGAGCGAAACGGAAGGATGCTCCTCAGACGGTTTAACCATGAAGTTGACACCAGGATTGGCAATAACGAACTTCACGCATTCGTCCAAGGATGAGTAGATGAACATCATATTGAACATCAAGGCTCTCTCCACACGCACCTGTACACCTTTCTTTCGGTTCTCTACAGCTGTGTATGAAGGAAGGAAATACCTAAGCCCAGAGTTCTCTAGTTGGCTGAGCATTCGCTGAAGGGAAATATGACTGAATCTGAGCAGATACCAGCTTTTCCCTTCATGTTTCCATGACTCGCTTTCCATTAACGATTCTTGTACATATCGTCGTAATACTTCTCGTAATCACCACTTGTGATGTTATCCATCCACTCCTGGTTCTCGAGATACCACTTCACGGTCTTCTCAATGCCCTCTTCAAACTGCAGGCTTGGCTCCCAACCAAGTTCCTTCTGAAGTTTTGTAGAATCGATAGCATAACGAGCATCATGACCGAGACGATCTGTAACATATGTGATGAGGTTCATATCCTCACCTTCCTTACGTCCAAGAAGACGATCAACAGTATTGATAACAACCTTGATGATGTCAATGTTCTTCCACTCATTGAAACCACCGATATTGTATGTCTCAGCGATTGTACCCTTATGGAAGATAAGATCGATTGCACGAGCATGATCCTCTACGAAGAGCCAGTCGCGTACATTCTCACCCTTACCATATACAGGCAATGGCTTACGATTACGTATATTATTGATAAAGAGAGGAATCAACTTCTCTGGGAACTGATAAGGACCATAGTTGTTTGAGCAGTTTGTCACGATTGTAGGCATACCGTATGTATCGTGGAAAGCACGTACAAAATGGTCAGAAGAAGCCTTTGAAGCTGAGTATGGAGAGTGAGGATTGTACTTTGTTGTCTCATAGAAGAAATCCTCTCCGTATGCCTCATGATGCTGTGAGCTTGAAGCCTTAGTTGTGAATGGAGGCTCAATACCCTCTGGATGTGTCATCTTCAAAGCACCATATACCTCATCAGTAGAGATATGATAGAAACGCTTACCCTCATACTTCTCTGGCAAAGACTCCCAATAAAGCTTTGCAGCCTGAAGCAGAGTAAGAGTACCCATCACATTAGTACGAGCGAAAGTAAACGGATCCTTGATAGAGCGGTCAACGTGACTCTCAGCAGCAAGGTGGATGATACCATCAATCTTCTCGTCCTGCATCAACTTATAGAATGCATCGAAATCGCAGATATCCATACGCACAAACTTATAGTTTGGCTTATCCTCGATATCCTTAAGGTTAGCAAGATTACCTGCGTATGTAAGCTTATCAAGATTGATAATGTTATACTCTGGGTACTTATTTACAAAGAGGCGAACTACATGACTTCCAATGAAACCAGCACCGCCAGTGATTACAATATTCTTCATAATTTTATGTTTTTAATAAAACCAACAACTTTTTCCTGAAAATTCATACTTTAGATTGTCTGGACGCTCTGCTATTTTCTTTGCAGGAACTCCAGCAACTACAGCATATGGCTCTACATTCTTTGTTACAACAGCACCAGCACAACAAACTGCACCTTCACCGATAGTAACACCTGGTAGCACCACGACATTTGCACCTAACCATACACGGTCACCTATGCTAACTGCCATATCCCTATTCTGATTGCACAAGAAATTGGGATCTTTATAGTTATGCTGTAAAGTATAGATAGAAACATTAGACGAGATATTGACATTTCTGCCCAGTGTCAACCCACTTCGAGCGTCAAGAATTGCATTATCCCCGATGATAGTTCCATCACCAATTATGCAATTCTGAGGAGCCCTGAATTCCGTACGGAAATGGATGACAACTCTTTTTCCTATTCTTACACCAAGACCTTTATACAACAATTTACGTAGAGAAACACTTGGCAACAAACCTATATGGTAAATCAGCCAACGCATTCCACCCTCCATAAAGATACCTGGCTCAAGACGCAGATATATTCTGTTGACTATCTTTGTGAACAGATTATCATATCTGTAATATAAGGATGCAAGAGCAGACAGAAAATAGAATGCAACAAGCAATACGTACTTTACATATAATAATATGAGAAGTATCAGTACGACTTTAAGCATACAAATCTACATTGATATCAAAAGGAGAGTCAAAATCCTTCAGGCATTCATGCTTAGTATCTTTCTCTGAAAGGATTGCCTTATCCGTAGGAATCTGCCAATCAATGCCAAGAGAGTCATCAACGATAGAGATACCTCCATCAGCCTCAGGATGATAGAATTCATCACACTTATACTGGAATACTGCAGTCTCAGAAAGTACTGCAAAACCGTGTGCGAAACCTCTTGGAACAAAGAACTGCTTGTGGTTATCTTCTGTAAGGAGACAAGAAACATGCTTGCCATAAGTTGGAGAACCTTTACGGATATCAACAGCAACATCAAGCACAGCACCTTTTACGCAACGAACAAGCTTACTCTGGGTGAAAGGTGGGCACTGGAAATGCAATCCACGCATCACTCCATAAGAAGACATTGATTCATTGTCCTGTACGAAGTTAATCTTATGACCAAGAATTGCACCTACCTTCTCATCAAATTCCCTTTGAGAGAAACTCTCAAAGAAATATCCACGTGCATCCTTGAAAACACGAGGCTCAATAACGAGCACTCCTTCTATATCAGTCTTTATTACTTCCACTTTTGTATTTACAATTTATATTTAAAATATACAATTTACCATACAGCACACTATTTGTACTTTGTATATGGTAAATTGTACATTATCTTATTCCATTCCTGTACCGTATCTCTTCACCTCATCTATTACCTTGAGAAGATACTGTCCGTATTGATTCTTAAGCATTGGCTTAGCAAGCTCACGCATCTTGTCCTCATCTATCCATCCCTTACGGTATGCAATACCCTCAAGACAAGCTACTTTCAATCCCTGACGTTTCTCAAGTACCTCTATATATGTACTTGCCTCAGAAAGAGAATCATGAGTACCGGTATCAAGCCATGCGAAACCACGACCAAGAGTCTGCACCTTCAGTTCACCATCTTCAAGGAATTTCTGATTTACTGTTGTAATTTCATACTCACCACGAGCAGATGGCTTGATATTGCGTGCTACCTCTACCACCTTATTAGGATAGAAATACAATCCGACAACAGCATAGTTTGACTTTGGCTCCTTTGGTTTCTCCTCAATAGAGAGGCAGTTACCTTCTTTATCAAACTCAGCTACACCATATCTCTCTGGATCATTAACCCAATAGCCAAATACAGTAGCCTTCTTATCCTCGTCAGCTGTACGAACAGCCTCCCTAAGCATTTTAGAAAAGCCTGTTCCCTGGAAGATATTATCACCGAGTACCAAACATGCGCTATCATCGCCAATAAAGTCTGCACCAATAGTGAATGCCTGTGCAAGACCATCTGGTGAAGGCTGTTCAGCATATTCGAAATGTACTCCATAGTCACTACCATCACCAAGAAGTCTCTTGAATCCCGGAAGATCAAAAGGAGTAGAAATAATAAGGATGTCACGAATACCGGCAAGCATAAGTACGCTTATCGGATAATAGATCATCGGTTTGTCATAGATAGGCATCAACTGCTTTGAGATACCCTTTGTGATAGGATACAATCTTGTACCACTTCCACCAGCGAGAACAATTCCTTTCATTGTATAGAGTTATTTTAGTTCGTTCATATTATTAAGACATGTCTTGAGAGAGTCAAGCCAATAAGGCACTTTCACCCCAAAGGTATTCTTCACCTTTGTCTTGTCGAATACTGAATAAGAAGGACGTACAACAGGACTTGGGAATTCATCCGAATGACATGGTTGTATGTCACAATCATTATGACCGCTAAGCATTGCAATCATCTTTGTGAAATCATACCAAGAACATACGCCTTCATTAGAATAATGGTAGATACCCGTATTTTCTTCAAACTTTCTACCATTTACGATATCATAGATAGCATTGGCAAGATCTAGTGCATACGTAGGAGTTCCAACCTGATCAAACACAACCTTCAACTGTGGTTTGGTAGCAGTAAGGTTAAGCATTGTCTTAACAAAATTCTTTCCAAACTCAGAATAGAGCCAAGCAGTACGCAGAATCACATATTTGCATCCACTTGCAATGATAGCCTGCTCACCTTCAAGTTTTGTTTTTCCATATACGCCAGTAGGAGTTCCCTTCTGGTCTTCCTTACAAGGCACATTATAAGGATCTGCACCAAACACATAGTCCGTACTAACATGAACAAGAAGACCGTCAACCTCAGCCATCACAACGGCAAGGTTCTCTGGAGCCTTGGCATTAAGCACACGACAGAAAGCCTCATCCGACTCAGCTTTATCCACATTAGTATAGGCAGCACAATTAATGATGCATTTAACATCGTTTTCCTTCACGATAACACGTACAGCCTCTATATCTGTAATGTCAAGATGAGTAGTCTGAACACCCTCTATATCCATTACATCTGTAAAGATATATTTATCAGAACTATTACGGCTAACAATACGCATCTCGTTTCCGAGCTGACCATTAGCACCAGTTACAAGAATATTCATTTGTTTTTGTTAAGATTTACATTTTAAATGTCTCGATGACAAAATATGATTGCAAAGGTAGTGCTTTTTTCCGAGAAAATGAAATTTTTTCCCAACTTTTCTTGCAAATATGAAAAAATATATATAATTTTGCAGTCACTTACAGATAAAGTCAACAGTTCTGGTTATTATTCGTGAGAAACCGACCAGACTAATACATTACCTTTTAGAAAACAAAAAAGATTAAAAAGGACCCATCGTGATGATGTGTCCTTTTTTTTATTTTAGCTATAAAAAACTACAGATTCGCTTTAATCTTATCTATCATTTCCTGATACTCAGCATCAGTAAGATACACCTTACCTGGATTCATCAGGAACACGCCACCATAATCAGGACCGTCCACATATTTAGGAGCAAGATGGAAATGGAGATGCGATAGTTTATCGCTATAAGCGCCATAGTTAATCTTCTCAGGATTGAATGCTTTCTGCATAGCGCGTGTTGTCTGCACAACATCTGCCATAAAGTCATTACGCTCTTCATCCGTGAGTTCGTTCAAGTCATTTACATGCTTATCATAGCTCACAAGGCAACGACCACGATATGTCTGCTCCTTGAAAAGAAAAACGCGAGATACACGGAGATGTGCAATCTCAATCATCAAATCGCCAAAGTTGTTTGTGCAGTAAAGACACTGCTTAGGATCACTGTACATTTTAGTATAAGTTTTATGATTAATATTTTATCGTTTTGTCATCTAAAGTTGCTTAAGCTTAGGCAAAGACAAATGATATTTAACGGCAAAGAAACGGATAGCGACTATGACGAAGAATGAAACTGTTGCAGAAACCGTTACATTCACGCCAAGGTATATCATAAGCCAATACAACACTCCTCCCACAACACTTGCAATAGCATAAATTTCCTTCTGGAATATCACAGGAACGGAATTGAGAAGCACATCACGGATAACGCCTCCTGCACTTCCCGTTATAGTACCCATTATTATTGCCACCCAGAACGAATGCCCCATATCAAGCGTCTTTTGCATTCCTGCAATAGTGAAAAGAGCAAGACCGAGCGTATCAAATACGAACCAAGCATTATCCAGTTTCTTGATGTATCTCGAAAATACTACCACGAACAACTGAGCAATGAAGGTACATATTATATATATAGGTGCAGTCATCCAGAACGGACGCACACCAAGCAGCACATCTCGTATAGTACCTCCACCTATAGCAACGGCAATGCCACAGATGAAGCCACCAAACCAGTCAAAGTTCTTGCCCGCCGCTTGTCTTATGCCAGAAATAGCAAAGGCAAACGTACCAAGAAACTCGATGATAATTAATAGATGATCCATAATAAATAACGGCCCCTCCCCCGTCCTTCGGACACCCTCTCCCCAAGGGGCGAGGGAAAAATTACCTTTGTACGTTCAAAGAGCATAATTAATAAATACTAACTTTTTCCTCGCCCCTTGGGGAAGTCCGATGTTGGTAACATCGGAGTATGTGTCAGAGGATGCCCGCAGAGCAGGTGAGGGGCTATTCTATAATTATTGAAACCTTTCTCCCCAAAGCCTCAGCATATTCTGATATTGCTTTTCCTCAGAAGGCGAATGCTGTGCATACCAAAGTCGTTCATCCTTCAGACTATCAGGCATATACTGCTGGGGAGTGAAGTTATTCGGATAGTCGTGAGGATACTTATACCCATCGTGATATCCAAGATCTGCCATCAACTGCGTAGGAGCATTACGAAGATGCAACGGAACTGGCTGATTACCAGTCTTTCGCACCAGTTGAATGGCATCGTTTATTCCATTATATGCGGAGTTCGACTTCGGACTTGTTGCCAGATACACGCAAGCCTCAGCAAGCGGAATCCTGCCTTCTGGCCAACCTATCTTCATTACAGCATCAAAGGCGGCATTTGCAAGCAGCAAGGCATTCGGATTTGCAAGACCAATATCTTCGGCTGCAGAAATAACAAGACGACGGGCAATGAACTGCGGGTCTTCCCCGCCCTCTATCATTCTCGCCATCCAATACAGAGCGGCATCTGGATCTGAACCTCGAATACTCTTGATGAAAGCGGAAATGATATCATAGTGCATCTCTCCCTCCTTGTCGTATGCAAGAGGATTCTGTTGCAAACGTGACTCTACAAGTTTGTCGGTTATAACGACCTCCTTTGTACTCTCAGAATCAACGACCAACTGCAAGATGTTCAGCAACTTACGAGCATCTCCTCCTGAATATCTGAACAGCGCCCCACTCTCCTCAAGTTTGACATCACGCTCGCGAAGCTCTACATCCTGCGTTATGGCACGATTTACAAGTTCCTCAAGGTCTTCCTTTTCCAGAGATTTCAGCACATAAAGCTGACAACGAGAAAGCAAAGGACGAATGACCTCAAACGAAGGATTCTCTGTTGTAGCACCAATAAGCGTCACCACGCCTCGTTCAACAGCTCCAAGAAGCGAGTCTTGCTGCGATTTAGAGAAACGATGTATCTCGTCAATGAAAAGTATAGGACTTGTATTGCCAAAGAACCTGTTATTCTTCGCTTTCTCTATGACATCACGCACATCCTTGACACCTGACGTAACGGCTGAAAGTGTATAGAAAGGAGTATCAAGTTTATTGGCGATAATCTGTGCCAAAGTAGTCTTTCCCACCCCGGGAGGTCCCCAAAGTATGAAAGAAGAGATATGTCCGGAATCAATCATCCTACGAAGTACTGCCCCTTCGCCGACAAGATGTTTCTGTCCTATATATTCATCGAGCGTGCGAGGTCGCATTCGCTCTGCTAAAGGTTCACTCATCTATTAATGTACAATTTTCCATTTACATTTACAATAAACCATTTACAAACGACAATTTGAGCTTACCAAACAGTAAATTGTAAATGGTACATTGTATTGATTTCTGAGTGCGTTTTCGCACGAAAGAAATAGTGCAAGTCAACCATTAAGCTGGTGCACGTTTCTAATTTCTGAGTGCAAATTTAAGAAATATATATCAATCCGACAAAAAATAATCGCTAAAAAATTTGTTTGTTACCCCGATATGTTGTATTTTTGCAGTCGAAATAAGTAATTTGTAAATTCTAAATTGTAAATAATATGGCAACTGACAAGAAATTAATCACACTCAAGACACTCAACAAGAGTAACGTATGGGAGCTTCAGGAGAATGATGTTTTCAGAATCTGGAGTGCTGGAGAAAAGGATGCAGATATGACAGAGAACATCAACCGATACATCATGATTCTCCGTTCTGCATTTGAGATTGAAGAGGTTAAGGTCGATCGCCCAGAAATCATAAAGAAATATGAGGCACGCGGTATGTGCGTAGGCCTGCTTCGCGTTGACGAGACAAACAAGGTGAAGTATGCCATCAAGAAACGCCCAATCCTTCGCGTCACAGATCTTACATACGAGAACATCCGTCACATCTCAGCAGCTAAGCTCCTTGAGGTTATCGAGCGTAACTTCGGTGGCGGCTGGGATTCTCTCTCACAGAGCATCAAGGATATCATCGAGAGCGGTTTCGACATCTCTACCACTACCCTTCCAAAGGATCGTCTGCACAAGCCAGGTGGTCTTTATGAGAAGAAACTCGAAGACGGATTCGATGTACTTGAGATTCCAAAGGGACTCTGGACAGAGGCTATCTTCGCCAAGGAGAAGCCTGAGATGGTTAAGGTTAAGATGCGTTATGACGAGGATGGCGTTCACTTCGAGGATGATGATGCCGATAGCGATGAGGATGTTGATATCAAGGACGACTACTACAAGGCAGACGAGGACGATGACGCATTCGATGATGACAAGCTCACAGAGGAGAGCTATCGCACCACATACGATACTGATCCTGACGAACTTGGCCTTGAGGCTGCGGAAGTTGGAGACGATGATGACTATTAATAAGAGTAAAGTATAAATCTTTACATACAAAAAAACTCGCTTCTAATTAGAGGCGAGTTTTTTGCGTCATAACAGAAAGAATTATTTCTACCAACTTTATTTTATCATGAAAAAAAATCCTATGAAAAATTTGCATAAAAACAAATATTTTTGTACTTTTGCAAATGAAGACAGCAATGCTTTGCACACATGATTTTTCTACTAAAATCATAGGTCCGTTATACCTCCGTTCCAGGTCCGTTCCAAGTCCGTTCGCAGAAAACGGCCATAATAAGAATAAACCTAATAGCTACATAAACCAAAAGATATGGCACGATTCTCGGCAGAATAATCGACCAATAGGATTTGAAAGCTGCAATTACGAAGTATTTCAAGATTTGAATAACTAACGTAAAATAAAAAAGGAAACGGATTTATCTGATTTTTCTGATAACTGGCGCGGTGTTTTTTTTCGCGATTTTTTCAGATAAAACAGATAAATCCATTTCCCTTATTATGGCCTGCGAGGGCTGAAAACCCTCACAGCTTTTTATCCATCAAACTTACGTTAAAGGCAAGCAAAAAGGCTCGCCCAATACCTGAGCGAGCCTTTACTATCTACATTCTACTTTACCCTTTCCACTTTACTCTCTCAAAAGCAAACTACTGATGCTGCTCACGGAGAAGGTCATTTACGGTCTTTACAGGATTGAAAGTGCCAAGTGGAACCTCAACAAATACTGTGTTCCAATCACTCATAGCACCATTCCAAAGACCTGGAAGCTCAAGAGCCTTGAGTTCCTTACCATTCTTTGACTTGCTTGAGATAAAGCCAGTAGTACGATCCACATAGTCAGGGAGGTTGAAGGCATTGCCCTTATAGTCCTTAACAGCACAAACGAGGTCAACAGGATTGAAATGAGTACCCTCTGTGAAGTACTTCATATAAGTCTCATTGTTCTTGTCAATCTGCGAAGACTCAAGAATCTGCAAAGAATATGTGCCGTCCTGATTATATGCGAGGAAAGGACCACCACCAGGCTCCCCCACATTCTTCACGACACCAGCAACACGCATTGGACGGTTCAGCTTATTTCTCAGATAGATAACAAGTTCTGCATCCTCAAGCTCCTTCAAGTCTGCCTTTACGCAGCAAAGTTCACGCTTCACAAAACGTGCAATCTCAACAAGCTGCTCGTGAGTATATTTGCCAGAATCAAGAAGTTCAAGATACTCAAATGCCTTCTTCTGCAAAGTAACGAGCACACCTGCGATAACTTGCTTCCACTCAACGGTTTCAGGTTTCAGACGGTCAGGAACAACATTATCAATATTCTTCACGAAGATAACATCAGCAGAAATCTCATTAAGATTCTCAATCAAGGCACCATGACCACCCGGACGGAACAAGAGGCTACCATCAGAGTTACGGAATGGAGTATTGTCAGGATTAGCAGCTACGGTATCTGTGCTTGGTTTCTGCTCAGAGAAAGTAATGTCATATTTAACACCAAACTTCTTCTCGTAGCCCTCAGCCTTCTCAGCCACCTTTTGCTTGAAGAAGCCCATGTGCTCGTGCGATACGGTGAAGTGAACATTAGCCTCACCAGCAGAAGCGGCATACAAAGCCCCCTCTACAAGATGCTCTTCCATTGGGGTACGTGCACCATCCTCATACTTATGGAACAGCAACATGCCCTTTGGCAACTGACCATAGTTCAATCCGTCAGCGTCAAGCATACCCTTTGCCACAGACTTATAATCGCCCTCGGCAATAAGTTCCTTGATACCCTTACCCTTCTTCTGCTTGAGGAGAGCATCAAGAGCATCATAGAAAGCGAACTTCTCTATATTATCAAAATATTTCTTCTCGAAATCAGTTGTAGGAATATCATATTCGGCATCAACAAATGCGAACATATCCTTAAACATACGCGATGCAGCACCAGAGGCAGGCACAAACTTAACAATCTTTCTGCCCTCTGCCTTATAGTCGTTCCACACCTTTACATATTTCTTCACCTCATCGGCAGTAGGAGCCAATATACCATTACCGATGGCTGCAGGACCTTCAAGTTTAAGGAATGGGAAACCAGTTTTGAACTCTTCAAGCTGTTGCTCGAGTTTTTCTGCAGTGATGCCCTTGGCAGCCAACTGCTTTACATCTTTTTCTGTCAACATAGATATATTTATAGGTTTTGCGTTATACAGGATATTATCGCTACAAAGGTAATGTTTTTATTTGTTTTCTGCAAGATAATCAAGCAACTTTTTTTCTTAAACGTTAAATGAAGTTAATAATACAATAAATCTCGAATTGTTTTATTCAAATTCAAACAAAAAGATGTAACTTTGTAAACAAATAATAACAAAAAGACGTTAGGCTTATGACTAAAAATATATTCTCCATAGCGTTTGCAGCACTTGCAATATTTGGATCTGCCCAGACAGCAGATGCAGCTCCTCTTATGGAACTTATTGAGGTTGAGCAGCAGAGCGCACAGATCACACTGACCGACAATAACGTACTTCACATTACTGGTGGAGCTGGTCAGGTGCTCGAAATTTACAACGTGGCAGGCGTGAAGCTAAAGACCACAAAGATTGAAGGTCCCGACCATAGCGTCACCCTTAATCTCTCAAAAGGCTGCTACATTGTCAAGGTGGGAAAAACCGTGCGCAAGATTTCGTTGAAATAATCAAAGGTAATTATAACTATTCAAACGCAAAGCCGCCAAGTCGCAAAGAAAAACAGCTATGTGTCTTCGCGCCTTTGCGTTTAACAAAATTATCAGGAGACAAAGACCTATGACCAGTGGCACCTGAAGATGATGCTATCTGGTCATTTTTTTGAAAACAAGAATAATGAGGAAACACTTATCAATGCTTTATTCTCTCTGCGTTATGCTCATGATGGTATCATGCGCAAAAGAGAAAGTTGTAGAGCATCCATACGCAGGACTTTCCTCTGAATACTTTGACTCATTCTCAGACAAGGCCCTGACGGCTGACGCACAGGAGATAAGGGACTACATACTTACCATAGTAAAAGCAGATCACGATAGTCTGAAGGCTGACCGCTACACTCGAGCACACTATAAGTTCTTCTCATCATCACCTTCCGCATTCCTATGGATCAACCGCAAAGGCATCTCGTCACAGGCAGACACGCTCCTTGCTTGTCTTGACTCATGCGATCGTGACGGGTTTGAGAAACGACAATTCGGTGTGGAGTATATCCGAAAGGATCTCGAAACCCTGCGCAACCTCTCATTCGAGGCAGAAGGGAAGAATAGCATCAACAGGGTATTAGCCCGACTTGAGTATAACCTCACAAAGGCATTCCTCCGCTACGCTGTTGGTCAGAGATATGGTTTCACCAACCCATACGACCTGCTGAACCGTCTTGACGTACACGATTCAACTCCTACTCGCATAACATATCGCCAGCTCTTCGACGACTCCGTACATATCTGCGGAAAACAGACATTCTATGGTGCAATAAACGCGATAAAGCACGATAGCGTAGGCATATACCTCGCCAAGGCAATGAATCATACGCCTATCTACAACAAGATAAAGGCAGCCCTTAAGAATGACTCTATCGACCGTCAGGCCATCCTCATCAACCTTGAGCGTGCACGATGGAAATCCACCGACGCACCTCATCTGCATGATGAATATCTCATCGTCAACATCCCTGCATTCCACCTCTGGGCTATGCGCGACAACCGTCTTGCCATCGACATGAAGATAGGATGCGGTCAGAGAAAGACCAAGACACCGCTTCTCCACAGCAAGATAAAGCGAATGGATCTTAACCCTCAATGGACAATTCCATGGAGCATCCGAAAGAAGGAGATTAATGGTCATGGAGGAAATGCGGACTACTTCTACCGCAATCACTACTTTGCCCGCCACAAGAAGACGGGAGAAAAACTTAGAGGTACTGCCATCACCAATAGTATAATAATGTCACCCGACTGGTCTATAGTTCAGGAGGGCGGAGAAGGCAACTCACTCGGACGTATCATCTTCCGTTTCGACAACAACTTCTCGATTTATGTCCACGACACATCATCCCGCGGAGTCTTCGACCGACAGACACGAAGCGTGTCCCACGGATGTATAAGAGTGGAAAAGCCTTACGAACTTGCCTGCTACATGCTTCGAGACAAAGATCCCGAAATGGCAGAGAAGATACAATACTCCATGGAGGCTGACATGTCAGACCCAAAACGTGACAGAAGGAAATTAGTGGGTTCAAAAAAGGTTGACCCACAAGTACCTATATTCATCGTCTATTACACGCTGTTCCCCGTTCCAGAAGGAGAACTGAAAAGTTATCCCGACATATACGGATACGACAGTATTATAGCTAAAGCCCTCAGAGCAATATGACAGATAAAGAAGCCAGATTCTCTAAAATAGTCAACCAGTATAGTGAACAGCTATACTGGAAGGCGCGTCAGATTGTGATACGTCATGAGGATGCAGACGATGTTGTGCAGAACGCATTCCTCAAGGCATGGGCTCGCTTTGACGATTTCCGCGGCGATGCAAATATCTATACATGGATATACCGCATAACCGTGAATGAAGCCATAGACCTTCTAAGAAGAAAACATGAACAAGTATCACCCGATGGTGAGATGAGAATAGCCGACAATCAGTTTGCCGACGACTATTTCGATGGAAATGAGACACAGAAACTGCTTTACGAAGCAATGGAAACACTTCCCGAGGCACAACGTGCCACATTCTCATTACGCTATTTCGATGATATGCCTTACTCCGAGATTTCCAAGATACTGGGAACCACAGAGGGAGGCCTGAAAGCTAACTATCACCTTGCTGTGAAAAAAATTAAGGAATTTTTTCAACGCAAGAATTAAACTTTTTCAATTTGTATTCGTCATAACATTAGAAAGGAACAATATTATGAATAACGATCTTAATGACATATTAGACAGAAAGCAACTTGAGCCAACCCCATTCAGGGTTCCCGAGGGCTATTTCAACACGCTTAATACGCGCATTATGGAGAACGTTGCAAAGCAGGCTTCTACCTCTAAGGAAGAAAAGCCAGCCAAGGCAAACAAAGTCCATATGCATGTGCTACGTTGGGCTGCTGCATGTGCCTGTATGCTCGTTATAGGTGCAAGTGCCGTGATATACACATTCAAGGACACGGAAACCCCTGACGTGCCTTCAACCGCACAGCAGAGATTCTCAACAAGCGAGGACGCTTTCAATCAGGCAGCAGACTATACCATGCTCGACAATCACGACATGTATATGATGCTTGCAGAGGAATAAACTAACTTAATGGTGCATAGTTTAAATTATAGGAAATGAGATATATACTTACACTTTTATTTGCACTTGCGATGGTCGTGCCGCTATCTGCCCAGAACAATGAACCACGGCAGGAAGAACGCGCAGAAGGCCATAAGGAAGAGCAAAAGAAGTTTGACCCCGAACGCTATCAGCGAGAACTTGAGGCTTTCATCTGTCGTGAGGCTTGTCTCACCAAGCAGGAGGCACAGGCTTTCTTCCCTCTCTACCGAGAGATGCAGCAGAAGCAACGTGCCATCTACACCAAGATGAAGGTATTCGATAAGGCTGCCTTATGCGATAACAAAGCAGCCGAGGCTGTAATCGCCGCATACGATGAACGTGAGATTGCAATCAAGAAACTACAACAGCAGTATCACAAGCAGTTCGTCAAGGTGATGCCCGCAACAAAGGTTCTGAAGTTCATCCGCGCAGAAGAACGCTTCAACCGCAATATGATGCGTAACTTCTCAAGGAGACCACAACAACCTCAACTGCAACATCATCCCAACAAGAATAAATAGAACAAAGCTCGGCATCTCGCCGAGCTTTATTCGTTTTCTCTCCCTTTATCACATTAAATAAATTCAAACGCAAAGACGCAGAGACGCAAAGTTTTTATTTATTGAACACGGAAAGCACGGAAAAGACAAAACTTTTTCGCAAAGTTTAACAAGCTACGCAAGTCAGTATCTCTGTATGTGGGCTGAAATTTCAGCTAACATCATTCCCAATTTGGGAATCTGCTTTGTTTTGCTATAATTCAATGTGAGGACGATGAATAAAAATTAATGCGAGATTAATGTGGCATTAACGGACATTATACGTTTCGCTCCGCGAGATAACATTAATTATCATCAATGTCACATTAATACCACATTAATTTTTTTCTTATTTAATGTGTTGCTTACGAGGGCTGTAAGCCCGCCACCTAAAAGGGCTTTGGCTTTCCCTTCGGCCGCCGACCTCTTCGACGTTCAGCCCTCACAAATCATGATAAGGGAAACGGATGTATCTGATTTATCTGAGGCTGGCGCGATACGTGCTCCGAATGGTTCAGATAAATCCGCTTCCCTTTTAATTTCCGTTTCTTTCGTGTCTTCCGTGTTCAAAATATAATCTCTGCGTTTTAAAGTTAAATTTTCTGGTCATCGTCGCTAATTTTTGTTCCGCCCAAGCAGCTTGCTGCAAAAACATAGCACCGCCCTTGCAAGTCCCTTGCAAGTCCTATGTAACTCCCATTTTCCTCCCATTCCTAGGAACGGACTTACAACGGTTTCACAACGGAGGTATAACGGACCTATAGCGAAGGCATAACGAAGGATGTAACAAGGTGCTTTGGGGATGGGTGTAATACTCTTGGAATGAAAAAAGAAAAAAGTTTTTTAAGGGGGTATTACACCATTTGCGGTTACGTGCGATATTTTCATTGATTATCAGCGTGTTAGATGCGGTGTAATACCCCTGAAAGTATTACACCATTTCGGGCGGTTTTGTGTAATAGTGGTGTAATACTTTCGGGGGTATTACACCAGCATAAACGTATTGACACACAAACACTTAACCTACTCAAAACCTCAAAGGTGTAATACTCAGCGTTGAAAACTTTTTTCAAAAAGTATTACACCGAGTATTACACCCTGCTCGAAGAAATTAAATTGACGCACCTTGCGGTGCTTAACTGACAATAATTCCTAATCTACCTCCATAAATAAATTCAAACGCAAAGGCGCAGAGACGCAAAGTTTTTTGAACACGGAAAACACAAAAGAAACGAAAATAATGATTGTTTTGGGGGAATGAGGGCTTTCAGCCCTCGCAAATCATGAAAAAGGAAACGGATGTATCTGATTTATCTGAGGCTGGCGCGATACGTGCTCCGAATGGTTCAGATAAATCAGATACATCCGTTTCTCTTTTAATTTCCGTTTTATTCGTGCTTTCTGTGTTCTAAATAATCTCTGTGTCTCTGCGCCTTTGCGTTTAAATGAATTTGCGTAGTTAGTTCAGCACCTCGAACTTGAGAATCCTGACATCAATCAAAGGGCGGCTCAAGCCGTCGGTTTCTGACTGCTGAATCTTATCAACAACATCAAGACCGCTTACCACCTGACCAAAAACGGTATAGCCACCGTCAAGCCACGGGGTGCCGCTCTGCTGATAGCCCTCATAATATTCAAGACACTCCTTGTAAGGACTCTTACCCTTCTGCACAGGCCACTTGCCCCATGTGATGTAGAACTGAGATGTAGAGCTCTTGAACTCTGGGTTCTTGTCATCACCCTCACGAGCTGCACACAAGGCACCACGCTTATGGAAGAACTGAGGATAGAGAATCTCAGCCTTGAGCTCCTTCTCGCCACTCTCGGTAGGCACATCAGAATTGCCGAGCGGTGTAGGATTCTCCACGGATGTGTATGTGGCAGTCTTGGAATCAGGATCACCACCCTGTATCATGAAGTTCTTTATGACACGGTGGAAGAGAGTGGAATCAAGTGCGCCTGTCTTTGCCAGACGCAGGAAGTTATCACGATGAATAGGAGTCTCGTTATAAAGCTCGACGATGATGTCGCCCTCAGTAGTATGGAGCTTTACGAGCTTACGATCATACGATGCAGCCATATCCATCTTACCCTCACGCACCTGCTCATCGAGCAAAGCCCTCATTATGGTTGCAGGCTTGCCTTCCTCGGTGAATGCGCCGAGATTATACTGTGACGGCTTAGCTTCAGGCTCCCAATAGAAAACGCCCTTGCAACGCCCCTTAGTGTCGTTCTTCATCCTATGGATAAGCTCTGCATACTGCTCCCTACCCTGCTCCATTACCCAGGGTTTCTGCTCGTCAACCTCATAGCCAGTCTCTACGATCATCACATCAGTAACGTATTTCTCGCTAACACGACGGACATTCTTTAGGCAGTCGTGCAATGTCATAACGGCATCCGACTCCTTGCCTGACTTCATCGCCCAATATGGATAGAGAGACATACCGATGATATCCCACTTTGCACCATTATCCTTCAGGGCATCGAGGTTACGGCTGTAGAGGCTGCTGTCAAAGCCATTGTCAAGATGGACTATCACCTTTGCATCAGGGAATACCGCCTTAACGGCATCATATCCGGCTGCAAAGAATCCAGCATATTGCTTCGGGTTCTGGTCGAGCTTTCCGAGAGGCCATAGTAAGCCGTTGCTCGTCTCATTGCCCACCTGCACCCACTTTGGGGTTATGCCGTTATCCTTCAGAAGAGTAAGCACCTCATTGGTATGGGTAGCCAATGCAGCGGTCATCTTCTTGAACGACAATTTTTCCCATGACTTTGGAATATTCTGCTTGCCAGGATCAGCCCACCAATCGCTATAATGGAAATCCACCATAACCTCCATGCCAAGTTCCTTGGCACGCTTCGCCTTTGCCAGCAGGTCTTCCTTGTTGCACCAGTTCTCGTGCTCGGAAGGGTCAACCCACACACGCAAGCGGACGGCGTTCATGCCCATCTCCTTCATCAAGGCGGTGCATTCACGCTCCTCGCCTTTCCAGTTGTATAGTTTTCTGCCCTTGCTCTCCAGTTCTGTCTTCCAACTGATGTCCGCGCCAAGATAGAATTCCTGCGCGAAGCCTGTGAGGGATAGAAATGCAAGAGATATTACAGCTAATGTTCTTTTCATATTTATAAATTTATGAATTTTCCTTATCTATTCTGATGCTGAACTCACAACCGCAGTATAGCTGATTGTAGAACCCGTTTTCTTTCAACAGCTCGTTACGACGCTGCTGCAAGCCGCCCTTTCGCCAGTTACGGTCATCGAAGGTGACACCGCCCACTTGCTCGGCAGCCCATGCGCCAGCCTCGTTTATCTGGTCGAGAGACTTCCAACGGCTTGAGGCGAGTGTGGTGGTGAACTCAGCAATGCCGAGTTCCTTGCATTTCTCCGCAGTCCTGAGCAAGCGAATCTTGAAGCACTCAAGGCAACGCTTACCGCGCTCAGGCTCAGCTTCCATGCCTTTAATCTTGCAAAGCCAGTCCTCGTGATTGTAGTCATCATCAATAATGGTGATGCCAAGCTTTTCTGCATAGCGGGTTATCTCGTTCTTCCTTATGAGGTATTCCTCTTCTGGGAAGATATTCGGATTGCAGTAGAACAGCGTAGGGCGCACATCATTGGCAAGCATCCACTCAAGAATGGCACTTGAACAGGGAGCACAGCAGCAATGTAGTAAAACTTCTTTCATCTTTTTTCCTTATTTATATTGAACCATATACGGTTCATATTTATAATGAACCAAGGATGGAACATATTTATATTGAACCAAAGATGGTTCAATATATATAAACGCGGGCATGAATGAAAAATTGCCGTCTGCTCATAAAAACCTGAACAGACGGCAATGATATCATTGAGTGAAGAACGAAGAGTTAATAGTGAAGAATTTAAATTACCTTTATCTATAAAGGCCTTAAACAACCAAGAGAGCAAAAATTATTCACTCTTAAGCAGCAAAGCAAACTCTAATAATTCACTTTTAAGCAGCAAAGCTAACTCAAATTATTCACTCTTCACTTTTCACTCTTCACTTAACATTACTCTTCCTCCTCAGCCTCATGCTCGGCAATGAGCTTCTGCTGAATGTCGTTAGGAACAAGCTCGTAAGAAGCGAACTTTGTGGTGAATGATGCGCGACCACCTGTGAGAGAGCTCAAAGCGATAGAATAGCTTGAAAGCTCCTTCAATGGAATCTTTGCCTGAAGCTTCTGATAGCCGTTCTCTGAGTCCATACCCATGATGAGGGCACGACGACCCTGAAGGTCAGACATCACATCACCCATACAGTCAGCAGGAACATAGACCTCAAGGTCATAGATAGGCTCAAGAATCTTAGGACCAGCATTCTTGAATGCCTCAGAGAACGCATTACGTGCAGCAAGCATGAATGAAAGCTCGTTAGAGTCAACTGGGTGCATCTTACCGTCATAAACGATAACGCGTACATCACGAGCGTATGAGCCAGTAAGAGGGCCACGCTCCATCTTCTCCATCACGCCCTTGAGGATTGCAGGCATGAAGCGCATATCAATAGCACCACCCACAACGGTATTGATGAATACGAGCTTACCGCCCCACTCCAACTGAACCTCTTCACGAGACTTCACGTTGATCTTAACCTCCTGACCATTGAGCTTGTATGTGGTTGGATCAGGCATTCCGTCAGCGTATGGCTCAACGATGAGATGAACCTCACCAAACTGACCTGCACCACCAGACTGCTTCTTATGACGATACTCTGCCTGAGCACTCTTGGTGATAGTCTCACGATATGGAATCTTAGGTTCGATGAAATCGACCATAATCTTCTCATTATTCTCCATACGCCACTTCAAAGTGCGGAGATGGAACTCACCCTGACCATGAACAATGACCTGACGAAGCTCCTTACTCTGCTCTACAACCCATGTTGGATCCTCCTGACGCATTCTTGTAAGTGCAGACATCAGTTTCTCGGTCTCAGCCTCGTTCTTTGCCTTAATGGCACGAGAGAACTTAGGATTAGGATACTTGATGAAGTCAAACCTGTTCTCGCTGTCCTTGCCATTGAGGGTATTGCCAGTCTTGACATCCTTCAGCTTAACGGCACAGCCGATATCACCAGCCCTAAGCTCATCAACAGGCACACGATTAGCACCTGCACATACATATATCTGACCGATACGCTCCTTTGAGCCACGATCCGCATTACTCAAATCATCACCAGGCTTGATGCATCCACTCATCACCTTGAAGTATTGCACCTCACCGATATGTGGCTCTACGCCTGTCTTGAAGAAATAAACAGACTCAGGTCCGTTTACATCGATAGGCACTTCCTCACCACGGGTATTGTGCACCTTCGGCATCTCGTCAACGAAAGGAACTACGTTGCCAAGGAACTCCATCAGACGGCGGACACCCATGCTCTTAACTGCACATACGCAGAATACAGGGAAGATAGAACGGGTAACAAGTCCCTTGCGGATACCCTCACGCATCTCGTCCTCTGTCAGAGTCTCTGTCTCGAAGAACTTATCCATAAGTCCTTCGTCATTCTCAGCAGCAGCCTCCACGAGAGCCTTGTGCATCTCCATAGCCTTATCCATCTCCTCAGCAGGAATCTCCTCGATAGTAGGAGCACCGCCTTCAGGTCCCCATGAATACTTCTTCATCAACAGAACGTCGATGAGAGCGTTGAAATTAGGACCTTCATTAAGCGGATACTGGATAGGAACAACCTTGCTACCATATATTTCCTTCAGACGATCCAAGCTATTGTTGAAATCGCATTTCTCGGAATCAAGCTGGTTAACAAGGAAGATAACAGGCTTCTTCAGCTTTTCGGTGTAACGGAAATGGTTCTGCGTACCGACCTCAGGACCATACTGACCATTAATAAGGAGTACGGCTGTATCGGTTACGTTGAGGGCTGTAAGGGCAGCACCCACGAAATCGTCAGAACCAGGACAGTCAATGATGTTGAGCTTCTTATTATTCCATTCTACATTATATACGGTTGAGAACACTGAGTAGCCATATTCCTGCTCAACTGGGAAATAGTCAGAAACAGTGTTCTTTTGCGTTATACGACCGCGACGCTGGATTACACCAGCCTCATAAAGGAGAGACTCTGTAAGAGTGGTCTTACCAGAGCCGTCATTGCCAAGGAGGGCAATGTTCTTAATCTCGTTTGTCTGATATACCTTCATAGATTTTGTTGTTAAGGTGTTAATAAATTTAGGAAAATCTTTAATTATTAGTCGGGATAGGTTAATTCCCGAACTCGACTTCAAAAGTAATAAATGCAAACGTTACCACAAAACTTTTGGGCAAAAAAGTACGTTATTTTATATTTTTTTGACATTTCCTTTTCGTATTTGTCGGAAATTATGTATATTTGCATTTCTAATAATTACACAAAAGTGTCAGGAATATACGCTCACATACCGTTTTGCAAAAGCCGCTGCATATACTGCGGTTTCTACTCCACCACATTATTATCCTTACAGGATGAATATGTGGACGCTATGTTGCGTGAGCTTGACAGCAGAAAGGATTACCTCGCAGGAGAGCCTGTCACGACATTATATATAGGTGGTGGTACACCTTCTATGCTTTCCTCTCATAACCTATCACGCCTTTGCCAACATCTGAAGGATTTTGCCAACGAGACTTTGGAAGAGTTCACCGTAGAGTGTAACCCCGATGATGTCACTCCAGAACTTGCCTCGTTGCTTTATTCCTTAGGAGTAAACAGGGTTAGCATGGGAGCACAGACATTTTCCAACGAAAGACTTGCTTTCATCCATCGCCGTCACAAGGCTCATCAGGTGGAAGAGGCAGTCAACAATCTGCGGAATGCAGGAATAACGAACATAAGCATCGACCTTATGTTTGGTTTCCCCGATGAAACCGTAGAAAACTGGAAAAGCGATATTGAGCAAGCCCTAAGTCTTGGCGTTCAGCATATCTCTGCCTATTCCCTGATGTACGAGGAAGGTTCTCCTCTCTACAAATTATTAGAGGATGGCAAGATAAAGGAGATTAATGAAGATGTGAGTCTTGAAATGTACGAGACGCTTATCACTCTCCTCACCAAAGCAGAATATGAGCATTACGAGATATCAAATTTCGCTTTGTCCGGCTATCGTTCAAAGCATAACAGCAGCTACTGGAAACGCATTCCTTACCTCGGTATAGGAGCTGCTGCACACTCATATAATCTCACTTCCCGACAATGGAATGTGTCCGATGTAGAACTCTACATAAAAGGAGATAACATAGTAGAGGACTGCGAGTTACTTGATAGCTTCGAGCAATTTAACGATATAGTGACTACCGCCCTCCGCACCTCAGACGGCATAGACTTAGACTGTCTCTCGGAATCAGACAGGGAGTATATTCTCAAGGCATCAGCCAAGAGCATAGAGCAAGGAAATCTCATAATAGAAAACAACCACCTTCACCTCACGCGGAAAGGCTTGTTCATAAGCGATGCGGTTATGGTGGAACTTATAAAATAACCCAACTTTCGCATAGCTCAAGTTGAAGGTTTTAAGGTTTAAGGTTTTCTGGTCGGAATGCTTGTAAACGGTACAGACCTTATACCCCCAAACCTCAAAACCTTATAATCCATAAAGTTGAGCTTGTGAAACTTTAGTAAAAAAATATGCGCAGAAAAGAATACTTCGAGTTTAAGCAATTCACGGTTCATCAGGAACACGCAGCAATGAAGGTAGGCACAGACGGGGCATTACTCGGCTCGTTGGCTGCTACAGGAAAGCGTATCCTTGACATCGGCACAGGCACAGGCTTGCTCTCGCTGATGATGGCGCAACGTTGTCCTGAAGCCAAGATTACGGCGATTGATGTGGACGACAATGCAATAATAGATGCAAAGACGAACTTCGAGGCATCTCCTTTCGGCGATAGGATAACGCTCATACAAGCTCCTTTTCAGGAATTTGCAAAGCAGGAACAGGAGAAGTATGACTGCATAATATGCAATCCTCCTTACTTTGACGAGAGTCTTGAGAGCAAGGATGAGAGTCGTACACGCGCCCGTCACACTTCAAGTCTGCCTTTCTGGGATCTCGTTAGCGGAGCATACGAACTCCTTGAGGACGAGGGCGTTTTCTCTGTCTGCATACCACCAGAGGTACTCAGCAAGTTCTCTGCCGAGTGCCTTATCAAAGGTTTCTGCCTTATGACTGCATACAAGGTCAAGTCCGTACCTCGTAAGCAAGAGCCAAAGCGCTACATCCTCGTCTATAAGAAAGGCAGGATAGTTGAGCCACAGGAATATACCTTCTGTATGCAGAATCCTGACGGCACACGCTCAGAGTGGTATCAGGAGATAATGATGGACTTCTATCTATAGAAGATTATGAAACATCTATTATTTTTATTGTGCTTTCTGCCATTGCAGGCAATATGCCAAGATGTAAAAGTTATCATCAACGAAGACTTTGGATTAATATACAAAAGCGATACCCTATATGCATCTCTCGTAGCAAACGGCGATACTATCTTTATTTCTGATGATGATGTATCGTGGCATTTACAAGACTTGTTGAGATTTCAAAATCAAACCCTTAAAGAAGAAGGTATATACAGTCAATATCCAGACATTATCGCTATGGAGATTGAACAAATAGCCACTCTTTTCGACTACAAATCCGAGGTTAATTACAAAAATGCAATAAAGAATGAGCGAAGAACCATAACATTTTATGGACCAATAACTTTGATGCTTCGAAGATCACATACAGTTACTATAAAGAAATGCACATTGGTTATAGAAAACAACAAACTCATAAAACACCATTGTTCATATTGCCAACACGATGACGTCGGTATTCCTACCGAAAACGCAAAATTTGAATATAAATACGATGAAAAGGGCAGAATCGTAAAGATATTCAATAAAGGCAAATTAGAGCAAACAATATCATATGTTGAGCAATAATAAATCCCACACTCCAAATTCATCCTTGGTTGTGTGGGATTTTTGTTTCCGTTAACCTACTGTTAAACCTACGCATTCTATGTTAAATTCCAAGTAAATTTCTGTTTTTAACTATATATTTAACAC
>CAMKEM010000016.1 GCA_946411565.1 uncultured Prevotellaceae bacterium
GGATTAGCTCAGTTGGCTAGAGCGCTTGCATGGCATGCAAGAGGTCATCGGTTCAACCCCGATATTCTCCACAAATAGCACAAGAAAATATTATGACAGAAAGTAGCAGATATTTAAAATTCAACAAGACTGGCAAAACAGTTATTGCTTGTGATAAGAATGTAACCGAGGTTATCATTCCTGATAGTGTAACCAATATCGCAGAGGACGCATTTGCACATTGCAAATCGCTCACTTCCATAGTTATTCCCGAAAGCGTAAATAAAATTGCAAGCTGGGCATTCAACGATTGTCCTTCCTTAGTTTCTGTCGTAATCCCAAGCAATGTAAAGAAAATCAACGAAGGAACATTCTGCAATTGTACTTCCCTAAAATCCGTATCACTTCCCGATAGCATAACTAGTATTGGCGAAAGTGCCTTCTCTGGTTGTACAGCTCTCACCTCTATAAACCTCCCGGATGGCATAAAGAAGATTGAATTCAACACATTCTCTGAATGTAAATCCCTTACATCTATCAACATTCCAGATAGTGTGACAAAGATTGATGATTCTGCATTCGAAGGCTGTGATGAGCTTAGAGAAATCATATTATCCAAAGATCACGTAAAATATATCAGTATCGGCGGAAAGATATATTCAAAAAAATCTTCTGCGCTCATTCTCAAATGCCAGTTTGAAGATGGTGCTCTTATCATTCCCGACAATACGAAGAATATTGAATTCAACGCATTCGAAGGTTGCAAGATTATAACATCAGTAGAAATACCTAATTGCGTAAAGAAGATAGAGGATTGGGCTTTTAAAGGTTGTAGTTTTCTAACATCTGTTTACATACCAGAAAGCGTGACAAGTATCGAGGAAGAAGTATTCGCTTCTTGTGATTCACTCAAGGAAATAACCGTTGCAGAGAACAACAAGAAATATGCGAGCATCGACGGTGTACTATATTCAAAAGACATATCAGAACTTATCCGTTGTCCGCAAACTAAGACTGGTGATTTTGTAATTCCAGAAAGTGTGAAAAGTATAGCCATAGGTGCATTCAGCGGTTGCAGGAACCTTACAAGCATCACAATCAATAATGCTATAACAAGTATCGAAGAAAGGACATTTGACGGCTGTACAAGCCTCACCACTATCAATATTCCAAACAGCGTAAACCATATAGGTGAAAAAGCATTTAGGGGTTGTTCATCCTTAAAATCGATTACTATTCCTGATTGTATAAAAAGTATTGGAGGTTGGACATTTCATGAGTGTTCTTCACTTACCTCCGTCAATCTCCCTGACACCATTACGCATATTGGAACATGTGCTTTTTCTGGATGCGTCAGCCTCAATTCTATCATTATCCCAAACAACGTAACTCATATCTGCGAAAATGCATTTGCAAGATGTAGTAGCCTCGTATCAATAAACATACCAAATAGCGTAACCTATATAGGAGCAAACGCATTTGCAAAGTGCACGAGTATCGTTTCTGTCAATATCTCGAATAGCGTAAAAAAGTTAGGAGAAGGGGCATTTCATAATTGCACCTCTCTAAAATCTATTACTATTCCCGATAGCATAACAAACATAGAAGATGGTACATTTATTTGCTGCTCATCTCTCACCTCTGTTTCTATTCCCAACAGCGTGACAAGTATTGGAGATTGGGCTTTCGCCAACTGTACCGCCCTCACCTCTATTAATATTCCCCCAAAAGTAAAAAGTATAGGAGAGAATACTTTTAAGAATTGCAGTTCCTTAATAATTAAGGGAAACTGATTTATCTCTACTTCTTGACAAAAAGCCAACAAAACCATCCTTTGAATTTTCTACAGAATAAACTTTTTACGTAAATTCGTCGAAACCGCGTTATATGCAAGTCCTATGTAGCTCCCTTGTGACTCCTATGTAAGTCCCATTTTTCGCCTATTCCAAGGAACGGACCTAGAACGGTTTTGTAACGGTATTATAACGGACCTACGATGGAGGAGGATTTATGCGTGTCTATTTTTAATTGAAATTATTGAAATAATTGAAATCGTCCTCCTAACCACAGAACCGTACACATAAAAAAAAACGGAGCATTCATTGCTGATGCTTCGTTATTGTTTATTTCTTTTATTTTTAATTTTCTACGGAAACAGTGTATCGTTAACCCTGTACTCTTTAAAATTTAACCTGTAATAACAATCTTTTTCCTATCAAAAAGCTCTTCCCTGATGAGCATATCATTATTAACAATTAAATTTTTTCTATCTTTTTACCTCTAAGCCTAATCTACCAAAATAGATTGGAACATTTCTCTTTAGCCAGATAAGTCAAATTTATTTTAACTTTGTCTTGGCAAAGTCGGACGTATCCAACTTTTTTGTTTGTTATCCGTTATTTGAATATAATCTTTATTACCGTTTCAGAGGCTTTTACCTTCTTAAGACGGTGCAAAATTACTAATTGTTTGCGAACACACCAAATATTTTTCAAGAAAAGTGATTGCTTTAAGTGTATTTTTGACATAAAACAACAAATTATGTGCAAAAACGCACAAGATTTTCACATTTATTTGCACAAAAACTTAGAAAGTTGTGCGCGTTTCCAGATTAATACATGTCCCGTGGATTATATTGTAAAAAAACACAAAATATTTTGTTGTTTTGAAATAAAATAGTAATTTTGCAGCCAAAATTAAAAAACGGTATAAAAAAACGGAAAATATGAAGAAGTATATTATCTTATTACTATTGTTTTGTGTAAAATCGGCATTCGCCCAAGTTATTCCTGACAGCGTTGACTTAAGAAACAATTCATACTATGTTATGTTTGAGAACAACGTTCCTGCAGGAAACAAGTTTCAGATTGCGAGAAAGTGGTTTGCAACTAACTTTCAGAATTACAGGGACATAATAGTCAAGGAAGACCCTCGTGCCTGCAAGATTGTGTTGAAGCCTTTAGTACTTTACAAGTCAGATCCTTACTCCAAGTGCTACCTCTCAACAGAGCTTACTTTTGAATGCACCAAAACCCAGTTCAGTCTCAAGTTCGACAACGTGAAGAAGAGAGCTGCATTCAGCACAATAGCTAATCTCGAGAGTGCAGATACAGTTTATCAGCAGAGCAAGTTCACAACCGACGTTGAGATTGGCAGATATCGCAGATATCACGAACTGAAGGGCAAGACAGCCCCTACGGCTGACGAGCTGAAGGAGATGAAAAATTATGCATACTTTGACGAATATACGGAAGACGCTCTTCGCAAAGAGAATATGGCTAACTACAGCGAATTGCAGAAGATTGTAGCAGAGATTGTCAATATGCTAAAACTCACGCTGGAAGAATAGCACCTAACGACAAAATAATTGCCAATAGCGCCCCGAAGGGGCAATAAGCCACAAGCCCAGGGCATCGCCCTGGGCTATTTGCTTGTTGGCCTTGCTGGCCGCCTATCAGACATATACGGATAATCACACATAAAAATACAGCTTACTGCCATTCTGAAAATTCATCTAATCCACGCGAAAAACACCTTATATATTAGTTTCACTAGTGTCCCGTTAAATCTAATATTCACGATTTGAATTGATCACGTATTCGTAAAATACTGATAATCAGTGGTCGTTTTTCTTATGAAGAGTAATTCAAGAGAATTGCGAATTCAAATCGATTTACATCAAGAATTATTACAACATCTTGATATTTAGAGTCTTATAAATATCTTCCTGAATTTTAACGGGACACTAGTGTATTAGTTTTTACCTACATCTACTATTTTTTTCCGAAAAAAATTATACGATTTTAGATTTTTTTATTAACTTTGCACGCGAACTCTGACAATAAATTTCATTAAATAACTAACTTAAAAAATTAACTATGAGAAAAATTCGTACTCTTCTTGCGTTATGCCTCATTCTTATGGGTGTGACATCCGCAATGGCCGCTGACGGAAGTACTTTCAAGGACTTCTCGATCGACCTTACGAAAGAAAGCCCGACTATACCTGAAGGTGTAGAACAGGTTTCTTATCCACAGAACGGCGTTCAGTACAACGGAGCTCAGCATGGATGGTGCTGGTTCGCAGTAAAGTTTGCCGTTGATGGTCCTGTAAAGATTACCCTTGGTGGTTGTAAGTACATCAACGAGGGCTACGAGGGCTTTGTAACTGATGGTGATGGCAACAAGCTTGGCGACATCAAGAACAAGACCGCTAATTGCTATGACCAGGATGGTAGCAGCGCATCATTCGAGTACAATGGCGAGGCTAAAACCCTCATCGTGTATTGTGGTCAGTATTGCCCATACCTCGAGGTAAAGAAGGCTGAGGCTTCTGCACCTGTTGCAGGTTTCCAGAACTTCACTATCGACCTAACAAAGAATCCTATCGGCGATCTTCCTACTGGCGTAACACAGGTTTCTTATCCAAAGAATGGTCTTCAGTACAACGGAGCTCAGCATGGATGGTGCTGGTTCGCAGCAAAGTTTGCTGTTGACGGTCCTGTAAAGATTACTGTCGGTGGTTGCCAGTACATCAACGACGGCTATGAAGGCTATGTAACTGATGGCGACGGCAACAAGCTCGGCGACCTCAAGAACAAGACAGAAGGATGCTATGACCCAAATCAGCCAGACGCAAATCTTGCTACATTCGAATATAAGGGCGGAGCTAACACCCTTGTTGTATATTGTGGTCAGTATTGCCCAATTCTCAAGGTTGAGAAGATGGAGGCAAATGTTGCAGAAAAGACTATCTTCAAGACTAACTTCAAGGATTGGGATGCAGCAAAGGCAAGCGATACTGAGACAACAATAAAGAAGACCACAAGCGATGATCAGGAACTTACTTTCTCTCTGTTGAGAACTTTGGTTGACCCTGCAGGTACAGACAATAAGTTCAGTGCTGAGTGCATCACAGAAGGCTATCTGAGATGTGAAAAGTCAAAGGACGGCGATGCTCTTCCTTACATCAAGACTTCTACTCTCGCAAGCGTTACATCCGTTAAGTTCGTACATGCAGCAACAGGCGGTAACCGTGGCTGGGGCCTCAAGGTCAAGGGTGACGGTGATGATGACTGGGTAATTGTTTCTAAGGACTTCGCAGATCAAAAGGGTACAGAGGTTACCGTTGACGTAAACCGTACAAACGTTCAGCTCTGGTTCTACAACCTCACTCCTGCACAGTACGCATTCCTTACATCTCTTGAGATCAAGGGTAAGGTAGAGGTTGAGCCTCGTAGCTTCGAGAACTTCACAGTTGATTTCCGTACAGATCCTTATACCGTTGTTGCTCCTAAAACCGGTCTTCCAAATGGCGTAACATACGATGGTGGTACTTTCCACGATGCACAGCATGGTTATAGCAATGTTAAGATGACAGTTCCAGTTGATGGTCCTGTTAAGTTCACTATTGGTAATAGCGCATACACAGATCAGGCAACTGTAAGCATTGACGGTGGTGATCCTATCGCTATTGAGACATTGGGCGCAACTGACAACAGATTTGGTGAGTACACCAAGAACGCTGTATATACATATAATGAAGAGAAGGCAGCTACCCTGACATTCAATCTCGGCAAATACTGCCCTTACATCATTGCAGAGGCTTGCGACTTCATCCCTTCTGCGGTAGTTTCTTACTTCAACACAGATGGTAAGCTTATCGGTGAGGAGACCGTTGCAGGTAACTCAGAACTTAAGTTCAAGTATTCTGCTGCTGACGTAACAGTTCCTGAAGGTCAGGCATTCCGTGGCTGGTTCGACGGCAAGTCAGCTTCAGCCAAGAAGGTTAAGGAGGGTGTTGCTCTCACAGAGGACATCAAGCTTTATGCAAAGGCTACTCCTATTGAGGTTGCTAAGCTCGGTGCAAACTACAACTATGCTCTCAACGACGCAGCTTTCTATCCAGAGGATCATGAGTTGTTCAACACAACTGGTGCATTCCATGATACTCAGCATGGTTTCGAATTCAAAGCAAACCAGAATCTTAGCGTAGATGTTGCAGGTAACGCAGTTCTCGTTCTTACCACTTGTATGTACCCAGACAAGCAAGAAATCCCTTGTGAACTAACTGTAAAGGATGCAGCAGGCAATACTATCGGTGAGACAATCGTCCTCCCTATTGCAGGTGCAAGTGATGGTACAACTGTTTCATACTCATACAATGGTCCTGCTACAACTCTTACCGCAACATTCAGTAACACGGCCTATATCCACAATGTTTCTGTATATAATGTAAAGGACGTTCCTACAAAGAACGAGAATGGTTACTATGAGATTGCTTCTGGTGATGCAAGCGGCTTTATCCTCGCTCTCCAGTCAGCAAAGGATGGTGACAAGATCTTCCTTCCTAACGGCACATACGATTTCGGTGAGACAGTTCTTACAACAATCGCAGTAAACAACCTGTCTATCATCGGTGAGTCAATGGATAAGACTATCATCCGCAATGCTCCAGACAAGTCAAAGGAGAGTATCAATGCAACTGCTACTTTGGTGAACACATCAAAGAACCTCTATATGCAGGATCTTACTATCCAGAATGATCTTGACTACTATGCAATAGGTGGTACTGGTCGTGCAGTAGCTTTCCAGGATAAGGGTGCAAACACAATTCTTAAGAACGTGAAGATGCTCTCTCATCAGGATACCTACTACTCAAACAACACTAACAACACATACTTTGAGGATTGTGAGGTTCACGGTTGTGTTGACTATCTCTGCGGTGACGGTAACGTAATCTACAACCGTTGTAAGTTCGTGAACGAGTCTCGTACAAAGGGCAAGAAGAGTGGTTCTGACATTCTTTGTGCTCCTGAGACAACAGACGCTTGTAAGTGGGGTTATACATTCCTTGACTGTAGCGTATCAAGCAACTGTGAGGACTTCACATTGGCTCGCGCATGGAGCAACGTGCCAAAAGCACAGTTCATCCGTACAAAGATTCTTGACAATGCTCTCGCTGCAGAGCGTTTCTGCAAGACAGGTATCAACGTAGTACCTGAGAGATTCGGTGAGTTTGCTACCACTAACTCTGTTGGTAACATCTCAACTCCTGCAAGCAATAAGATTGAGTTCATAGGTAAGTCTGGCAACAAGGAACTCGAGACAGTTCTTTCTGCTGATGAAGCTGCTCAGTACACAGTAGCTAACATCTTCGGTGAGTGGGCTCCAGATAAGATTGCTGCTCAGGTAACTGACAAGGACAACGGTAGCGTATTCCTCGTAAATGGCAAGATTACAACAGTTCGTCCACTTGAAGGAAAGTATCGTATTGCAAATGCTCGTGGTGGTTTCGGTCCTGTTATCGACCTTACAGAAATCTACCAGATTGACGGTAAGGATGTTACAGCTCAGTACATCAAGAATGCTGACCTCGCACAGGAGTACGAAGGCTGGACAATGAATAACTTCATGAAAGTTATTGACGAGAACGGCAACAGAATTCTCGATGATAATAAGAAAGAAGTTTATTTTGGCAAACAGGCTAACTCTGGTTCTGCAACAGAGGCATACGCTGGTTGGAGCGACTGCGCTGTAACTGATTATTCTATGACCCAGAAGATTAAGCTTCCTGCAGGTAAATACAAGTTGGTTGGTCAGGCATTCTATCGTCAGGAGCTCGTTTACAACTCAAATCCTACCAAGTCTCTCGCATTCCTCAAGGCTGGCGACCAGAAGGTTGCAATCAAGACTCTTGGAAGTGTAACAGCCAAGAACTATGCTAACGACAAGAACGAAGCTGCAGGTGTACTCTCTTCTGGAATGTACGACAATGAGGTAACATTCGAAGTTGTAGGTAATAGTGAAATCGAGATCGGTATCGTTGGAACATTTGACGAGAAACAGTCATGGGCTGCTGTTGGTGGCTTCAAGCTCTATGACATGGGACAGAAGGCTGACATTATTGACATGACAAGTAAGATCACTAACAACAGCTTCGAGAACGGTCTGGAGAACTGGACTGTTGAAGGTGACTGGGCAGAACAGAATGGTAATAATGAGAAGGTAAAGGTTGGTACTCGCTATGCAGAGAAGTGGCAGAATGCAGGTGCTCTTCCTGCAGGTAAGCTCTCTCAGACAATCGAGGGTCTTGAAAATGGTAAGTACATCTTAAAGGCTTCTGCTATCGCTACTGCTGAGGGCACACAGCTCTTCGCTAACGATCAGACCGTTGCTGCTCCAACAAAGGCTTCAATCATCAGCGTTGAGGTTGAGGTTACTGACCACAAGCTCACTATCGGTTTCGAGCGTACAGCCGAGAACCAGGCTAACTGGGTTGCTGTTGATAACTTCCAGCTCTTCTACGTTCAGAACGAGCCAGCAACAGCTATCGAGACTGTTACTATTGCTACAACAAAGGATGCTCCTAAGAAGTTCTTCAAGAATGGCAAGATTGTCATCATCAAGAATGGTAAGGCATACAATGTTGCAGGTGTAGAGTTGAAATAACATCAACTAAAATACTCAAATAAGAGAGGTGTTGCCAAAATGGCAACACCTCTTTTGTTTCCTGACATACAAATAATTAACAGCAATAGCACCATAGCCACGTTTTGCGAATTAGTGTTTTTATACGAAAAATGAGAATATCATTTGAAAGTTGAGAAAATTAGCACTATAATCACAAAAAACTTGCAATTTTTCTTGCATTTTCAAAAAAAATCATTATCTTTGCAACGTGTTTTTCATGGTATTTAGATTATTAAGGTTAATATGCACCCATAGCCTGTGAAGGTTGTGGGTGTTTCATATAAGGTGATTTAGCCATCAAACTTTCTGCACTTCATTTCACCTCTCAAACACCAATCTATCAATAATGAAATCACAAATGTGAATGTGTGCGATAACACCAATAATTTATGCCAATAACGCATAAACGAAAGAACAAAAGGTTTTTGGTTTAAAAAATGTAAAAGAACACCCCAAAATCAGGAATATGAAACAATTTTGCAAAAAAAACGAGAAAATCCTTTGTCGTTTCTACTTTTTTTTGTATATTTGCCACAGAAGTTGAAAAGACTCCTTACATTTGTTTCCAAATAAAAAACCTTTATTTCCACGATAATACCTGATGTTATGAAACATATATTGACTCTCATTGTACTTCTATGTACAATTCCTGCATTCTCGCAGAAGACATACTTCTGTTCACCGAACGGAAAGCCGACTGCTGAAGGAACAATAAGTTCCCCAGTGGATTTCGTTACGGGCATAGAGAAGATGTCACGCGCCGATACATTGTATTGCCGCGGAGGTCAATATAACTTATCAACTACCATTCATATAAAGAATAAGGATGGCTTCAAAGGAAACAACACCGCTATAATGGCTTACAAGAACGAAAAGCCTATTATGGATTTCCGCAAACAGGATTATGGAAAGCGTGGTATCATGGTAGAATCAGACAACGTACACATGAAAGGTCTGATCATACGCTACACAGGTAAGAATGGTCTCTTCAACACAGGTTCATATTGCATATTTGAAAATCTTGACGTCTATGGTAATGGTGATACTGGCGTTCAGATGAAGAACGGTCACAGCAACCTTATCCTCAATTGTGACTCTCACGATAACTTCGACTACAAACTTAAGGGTATAGAGGCTGCCGACTTCGGCGGCAACGCTGACGGCTTTGCAGACAAGCAGTATTATGGCGGTGGCAATACATATCGCGGTTGTCGTGCATGGAACAACTCAGATGACGGATGGGACTTCTACGCACACTCTACAGCATATTATGGTGGCACAGTTATCGAGGATTGCATCTGCTACGGTAATGGTCCTGATGAGTACGATGTTCGAAAGCACCCTCGCTATGAGACAGACAAGGAATGGTTCGATCAGTTCAAGGGTGAAGGTATTGACATTACCGATAACGATGGTCAGCCAGGTCATGTATCTCTTAGGCACTATACAAACTACGGCAACGGCAACGGCTTCAAGCTCGGTGGCAAGCGTACAGTTCACAATGTTACTGTTAAGAATTGTATCTCCGTAAAGAACAGGGTTAAGGGATTTGACCAGAACAACAACCTCGGCAGTATGTGCTTATATAACAATACAAGTTACCAGAATGGTGAGAACTACGGATTCCACAACAAAGAGGAGGGCGGTAAGCTTGCTATCCGTAACAGCGTAAGCATCGAAGGCCAAAGAAAAGATGTTTTGCAAACAGCAACAACCGTTCACACGAACAACACATGGGATACCGAAGGCATCAATGCATCAGTAGATGACTTCAAGTCTGTTGACTATGACAAATACATTCTCGCAAAGCGTCAGGCAGACGGTTCACTTGCAACAACCCCATTGTTCCGTCTAACCTCAAAGTCAAAACTCAACAACGCCGGAATATATGTTGGTACGCCATACTCAGGCGATCATCCTAACATCGGCACATACGATGATGGTAAACTGAACAAGAACGACACAGACATGATTTACTCAGAAAGTTTCTCAGAGGCAATCAGTCTGTAATTTCCCTCAGATGTACTAACTAATAATCTAATATATATATTGTAAGTAAAGAGGATAATAACGAAAAAAGTTTTAGGTAAGTAACAGAAACGCCGTAGGGGTTTTCCCTACGGCGTTTCCTCGTATTATAGATTTGTTATTACATTTTATACCAACTCAATACCATCATCATTGATAGTAATGAGCCTACGCTTATAAAGATCACCTATGGCACGCTTATAGGTTTTCTTGCTAACGCCAAACTGCTCCTTGATTTCCTCAGCACTACTCTTGTCGCCCAAACGACAACGACCACCACGATACTGGAGATAGCGAAGCAACTGCTCTGCAAAGTCCTCAGTATGCTGTCTGCCACTCTGCTGAAGAGCAATATCAATCTTTCCGTCAGGACGAATCTTCGTGATATACGCATCTACCCTATCACCTGTGTGGATGTCCTTGAATACCTGAGAATCATACAGCAAAGCACCATACTTATTCTCTATGATAGCCTTGAAGCCGAGATCAGTCTTTTGCCAGATAAGAGCAGAAACCTTACCACCTACATGAATACGCGGACTCTCCTCTTCTTCATCCTGCTTCTCATTAGTCTTTACAAGCTTGTCATTCTCAAGCCATTTCTCCACCTTTGCAGAAGCCATGATGCGATAGCTTTCCTCATCGAGATGAACATGAACAATATACGAGCGACCTTCTTCCATACGCTTCTTCTGCTCACGGAATGGACAGAAAAGATCTTTCATCAATCCCCAATCAAGGAAAGCTCCGAATTCATTCACCCAAGCCACTTCAAGATAGGCAAAATCGCCTACCATGGCCTTTGGCTCAAGAGTGGTAGCCACACGACGCTCTTCATTATCGAGATATACAAACACCTCAACCTCATCACCTACCTCAAGACCTTCAGGCACATAACGATTAGGAAGCAATATTTTGCCCTCCTCATCTCCCTCAAGGTACATGCCGAAATCAACCTTCCAAGCTGCTTTCTGCAGATTCTTCTGTCCTAACAGTATTTTCTTCATTATATATCAATCCATCTTTAAGGTGAATGCATCTGTCTGTTATTTGCGAGAGTCCTTCGTCATGAGTTACTATCACGAAAGTCTGCCCAAACTTATCCCTCAAATCAAAGAACAACTGATGAAGCTCAGCCTTATTCTTTGTGTCAAGCGAACCGGAAGGCTCATCGGCAAAGATAACAGCAGGATTATTAACCAAGGCACGAGCCACAGCAACACGTTGTTTCTCACCGCCTGAAAGTTCTGCTGGCTTATGCAAAGCACGATCGGAAAGCCCCATGAACTCAAGCAGTTCTTCTGCACGAGTCTTAGCCTCTTTCTTGCTTTTTCCTGCGATAAAGGCAGGAATCATTATATTCTCAAGAGCAGTAAACTCAGGCAGGAGCTGATGAAACTGAAACACGAAACCTATATGCTGATTGCGGAAATCAGAAAGTTTCTTACCCGACAGTTCATTGACGGCAACACCATCCACAACCACAGTACCGGTATCAGCCTTGTCAAGCGTACCCATAATCTGCAGAAGTGTAGTCTTTCCCGCACCACTTGGGCCAACGATACTAACGACCTCACCCTTATCTATATGCAGGTCAATACCTTTAAGCACCTGAAGTGAGCCAAAGGATTTTGTTATATTCTTTATGTCAATCATTATATTTTCAATCTACTATTTACAATGCACATTTTTTTCACATATACTAATGTACAATTTAGTCTTCCTTTCCTGTCAGTTTCTTCTTCATATACTCCCAGAGGCTCTCCTGCTCAGTATGCTGTGCAGCAGCGAATGTCATTGCATCTGGCTGACTACCAAACTGATCTGGGAAAATAATCATCACGTTCTTCTGATGATAGTAGCGTGTAAGTTCATCAGGCAGACGCTCCATAGCCGACTTATACGAAACCGTACCCTGACGAGCCGTTATCACCACAAGCATCTGATGATTCTCAATACTCTCTGCAAGTGAGATAAACTCATTCCAATGCTCCATTTCAACATACTCTGCACGCAAAGTCTTATGCTTTGCCTGTACAAAGTTGGTGATGAAATCCAACGTATTGTTTCTGCCATGGAACACTATACGACAACCTAAACGCTCTGCAAGTCGAGACAACCTCTCCAACCAACGATAGAAGCCAGGCTCAAGTTCGGCACGCGAAGGTACAGCCACCTGAAGGGCACGTACAGTATTCAAAGGAATCACGCAACGTGCAATGATAATCTGTCGGTTAAGGGAATGGAAGATGCTCTGTGCAAACTGCCCCCAGAACTTTCGTGTAGAATTATCATGGATATGCTGACCGAGAATTATTTCAGAGCAATCGTATTCCTTGAACGCATGATTAATGCCATTTGCAATATTTGTAGCCAGACGTACTTGTGTAAGAACAGGCACATCGGCAGCAGCAGCCTTCTGCTGCACATGTTCAAGGAGTTGCTGTCCCTGTCGCTGATTATATGCAACATCTTCATCGTCATATACCACGTTCAAGGCGATCAAACCACGGTTCAGACGTCTGTTACGCATCATTATACCGAGGTCAAGCAACGTATCACAAGTCTCTGGATATTTCACAGGGATAAGGATCTTCTCATCATCTCCCTTTGGTTCCTCAAAGTTTGTCCCTTTCTCTTGTTTTTCCTTCAACACAATAGCACGGGAAGCACGATCGGTAACAATGGTTGAAATGATACAAGTGACAAGAATCATTATCACCACACCATTAAGCACACTGTCATCAAGAAGATACTTGCCTGGTTCAACCTCCAGTTTCATACCTATCATCACAATGGCAATAGCACCAGCAGCATGGGCAGAGGTAAGTCCGAACATGAAATGTCCTTCTAATTTGCGCATACGGTAAACGAATGCGCTGAAATATGCCGCCAAAGCCTTTCCTATAGTTCCAAACACCACCATACAAGCCATTACCATGATGATGTCGCCACCTGCAAAGAGCAGACGGACATTTATGAGCATACCAACACCAATAAGGAAGTAAGGAATAAAAAGAGCATTACCTATAAACTCAAGTCTGTTCATCAAAGGCGATACCGTAGGAATGTATCTGTTGAGAATCAAACCTGAATAAAACGCGCCAAAGATACCCTCAAGACCTATCAATTCACTGGCTGCAGCACTAAGGAACATAAGCGAAAGCACAAAGATAAACTGCATCACAGCATCCGAATACCTACGCAGGAAATATCTCGTGAGACGAGGAATCAACCAAACCGCAACCACACAATAAGCAGAGAACTTCACGGCAAACAATACCCAGAATAGATATCCTGTATTGCCTGTGGCACTCCCAACAAGAGCAGCCATAGAGACAAGGGCTATGAAAAGCGAAAGCATGGAAGCACCTACGGAAAGCGTGGTGACAGAATGTTTCTGCAAACCATATCTCGCAACTATTGGATAGGCGATAAGCGTATTACTCGACATGATACAGCCAATCAGCACAGATGCCATCGAACTGTAACCAAGATACCAAGTGCAAGAAAAATACGTCAGGACAAAAGGAATGATGAAAGACAGGAAACCAAATCCCAGCACTTTGCGATAGTCACTCTTGAAACCCTCCATATCCATCTCAAGTCCGGCAAGAAACATGATATACAGCAAACCTACCCTACCGAACAATTCAAAACTGGAATCACGTTCAAGAATATTAAGGCCATATTTGCCAACAATGACACCGGCGATCACCATTCCGATGATATGAGGAATACGCAATTTACCCATGACAATAGGCGCAACAAGGATGATGCAAAGCACCACGAAGAATATCATCGTGGGATTAGTTATGGGGAAATATTGCGAAATATCTAACATTGATTTATGTTTGTTTTCATCTTTTTGACTGCAAAATTGCAAAAAAATCGGCAAAATAGCGAATAATATCCCAGAAATTATTAATTTTGTACCGCAATTTTGAGATTTTTTATAACAACAACTAAAAATTAGAAGAAATGAAAGTAGCAATTGTTGGTGCAAGTGGTGCAGTAGGACAGGAGTTCCTTCGCGTCCTTGATGAGAGAAATTTCCCTATGGATGACCTCGTTTTGTTTGGTAGTGAGCGTTCAGCTGGTACCAAGTACACATTCCGTGGTAAGGAATACGAGGTAAAACTTCTCCAGCACAACGATGACTTCAAGGATGTTGACATCGCATTCACAAGTGCTGGCGCTGGTACATCCAAGGAGTTTGCAGCTGACATTACTAAATATGGTGCTGTGATGATCGACAACTCAAGTGCATTCCGTATGGACGACGACGTGCCATTGGTAGTGCCAGAGTGCAACGCTGAGGATGCCCTCAACCGTCCACGCGGTATCATCGCAAACCCTAACTGTACCACTATCATGATGGTAGTAGTACTCAAGCCACTGGAGAAGCTTTCTCACATCAAGAGAATTCATGTAGCTTCTTACCAGAGCGCATCAGGTGCAGGTGCGGCAGCTATGGCAGAGCTTCAGCAGCAGTATAAGGAGCTTGCCAACGACCAGCAGCCAACCGTGAACAAGTTCGCTTATCAGCTGGCTTACAACGTAATTCCACAGATTGACGTATTCCAGGACAATGGTTACACCAAGGAGGAGATGAAGATGTTCAACGAGACAAAGAAGATCATGCACACAGACGCTAAGTGTTCTGCTATGTGCGTTCGTATCTCTTCTCTCCGTGCTCACTCTGAGGCTGTATGGATTGAAACAGAGGAGCCAATCACAGTAGAGGCTGCTCAGGAGGCTCTTCGCAATGGCGAGGGCGTAACTCTCGTTGACGATCCAAAGCGTGTTGGTGCAAAGGCTAATCCTGATGCAAACAAGGAGACAATGGAAGGTCTGCCTTACCCAATGCCTCTCTACACAGCTGGTAAGGACGATGTATATGTAGGTCGTGTACGTCAGGATCTCTCAGATCCTAACGGTCTTACATTCTGGCTCTCTGGTGACCAGATCAAGAAGGGTGCAGCTCTGAACGCTGTTCAGATTGCAGAGTACCTCATCAAGGTTGGAAACGTAAAGTAATGAAAGTGGTCTTTCCCCTCCCCCACATGGAGGATGGGGGAAGGTCGAAAATTATAAGAATTGACTGATTTCAGTTTACTGAATAAAATAGATTCACCGGAAGATCTTCGGAAACTTCCGGTTGATAAGTTGCCTGAGGTTTGCCAAGAACTGCGCGAGGACATCGTGCAGGAACTTTCGGTAAACCCTGGGCATCTTGCATCTTCACTCGGCGTAACAGAGCTTACCGTAGCCCTCCATTACGTCTTTTCAACTCCCTACGACCGCATTGTGTGGGATGTGGGGCATCAGGCTTACGGACATAAGATTCTTACAGGCAGACGTGATGTTTTCTACACAAACAGAAAGTTGCATGGTCTGCACCCATTCCCTTCTCCAGACGAGAGCGAATACGACACCTTCACTTGCGGACATGCCTCTAACAGCATCTCCGCTGCACTTGGTATGGCTGTTGCAGCCAAACTATCACCAAATACCAAACACCCTTCCCCAAAGGTTGTCGCAGTAATCGGCGACGGAGCTATGAGTGGCGGTTTGGCTTTCGAAGGTCTCAACAATGTCAGCTCTTCACCTAATGATCTGCTCATCATCCTCAATGACAACAATATGTCTATTGACCGCTCCGTAGGCGGTATGAAGCAGTATCTTCTCAACCTCACGACCAATGAGTCATATAACCATTGGCGCAACAAGGCTGCGGAATGGCTCTCTGATAAGGGTTTCCTGAATGATGACCGTCGCAAGACCATCATCCGACTAAACAATTCCATCAAGTCTGTTCTCTCACAGCAGCAGAACATCTTCGAGGGATTCAACATCCGCTATTTCGGTCCTGTTGATGGCCATGACGTAAAGGAACTCGTGCGAGTTCTCACACAACTCAAAGATATGCGAGGTCCGAAACTTCTCCATATCCATACAAAGAAAGGCAAAGGCTACAAGCCTGCAGAGAATGCAGCCACAATCTGGCACGCTCCAGGTAAGTTTAACCCAGACACAGGTGCACGCATAACAGGCAATGAGGAAAATATGCCTCCTAAGTTCCAAGATGTGTTCGGTGAAACTCTTGTTGAACTTGCCAAGGAAAATCCACGCATCGTAGGTGTTACGCCTGCCATGCCTACAGGCTGCTCAATGACAAAACTGATGAAAGCCTTCCCTGACCGTGCTTTTGATGTCGGAATAGCAGAAGGTCACGCAGTTACATTCTCTGGAGGTATGGCAAAGGACGGTCTTATTCCTTTCTGTAACATTTACAGCGCATTCGCCCAGCGTGCATACGACAACATCATCCACGATGTAGCAATAATGCGACTCCCAGTAGTCTTCTGTTTCGACAGAGCTGGACTTGTAGGCGAGGATGGAGCTACCCATCATGGGGCTTTCGATATGGCAGCCCTGAGACCAGTACCTAATCTCACCATCTCATCTCCGATGGATGAGCATGAGCTTCGCCGATTGATGTTCACCGCCCAACTCCCTAACAAAGGTCCATTCGTCATTCGCTACCCACGAGGTCGTGGCGTTCTCATCGACTGGCGCTGCCCTCTTGAGGAAATAAAGGTAGGAACTGGCAGAAAACTCACTTCAATTGAAGGTGAAGGCGAAGGTATCGCAATCCTCACGATAGGCCCAGTTGGTAACACGGTGGAAAAATTACTATCCACCAACACCCAAGACCTACCACCTATCACCCATTACGATATGCGTTTCCTCAAGCCAATTGACGAAGACATTCTTCACGAGGTTGGCAAGAAGTTCAAGAAGGTGATAACCGTTGAGGATGGTGTTCGCAATGGCGGACTTGGTTCTGCCGTTACCGAATGGTTCCAGGATCATGACTACGATGTCAAGGTAAAGCGTCTCGGCTTGCCAGACCAATTTGTTGAGCATGGCACCGTCGCAGAGCTTCAGCACATCGTAGGCATTGACGAGGAAAGCATTAGGGAAGCAATCGCTTCGCTATGATAGAAAGTAAATTCCCAGTAAATTAAAATCAGTAAATTATTATTTGCAGCATTCGCCAACATAATAATTTCTAATTTACTGAATAAAATTTACTGATTGAATTTTCTTTCAATTTACTTTCCAAAATAACCGCGCAAGCGGAAGCCCTTAAACATAATTTTATTTCTCTAAGACGTGAAAATCGTAATTGCGGGCGCACGCGCCATTGGTACATATCTGGCAAAGCTCCTCTCACGAAACAACGAGGAGATTATTCTCATTGACGACGATGAGGATAGCCTTGATAGTATATCAAACAATTTTGATGTACTCACTCTCCATGCCCATCCAGGAAGCATCAGTGCACTACGTCAAGCTGGTGTGCAGCAATGCGATCTCTATATAGCCGTTACACTTGATCAGCACGTCAACCTCGAGTCATGCGCTATTGCCAAGGCTCTTGGAGCAAAACAGACCGTGGCAAAGGTTGAAGACTATGAGTTTGCGAACCCTGAAAATCAAGAAGTTCTTAAAGCCTCTGGCGTTGACTCCGTTATCTATCCAGAACTTCTTGGAGCAAAAGACATCATAAACGGTCTTAAGATGTCATGGGTACGTCTGCGTTGGGATGTGCATAACGGTGCACTCGTAATGCTTGGCATCAAACTGCGTGAGACTGCAGAGATTCTAAACCAGCCTCTTAAGAAAATATGCGGACCTGAGGAGCCTTATCTCATCGTTGCTATCAAACGTGGCAACGAGACAATCATACCTAATGGTAATGACGAGCTGAAGGTTAACGACCTTGCATATTTCATGACCAAGCGCAACTATATCCCTCTCATACGCAAGCTCGTAGGTAAGGAAGGATATGCCGACGTGAAGAACGTGATGGTTATGGGCGGTGGCAAGACCGCTGTACGTACAGCCTCTACCCTACCCGACTATATGAAGATGAAGATCATCGAGAAGGATCCTGCACGTTGTGAACACCTTAACGAGATTCTTCTTGATGCCGACCGCGTTCTCGTCATCAATGGTGATGGCCGTGACGTATCTCTCCTCATCGAAGAGGGAATTAAGAACACTCAGGCATTTGTGGCTATAACAGGTAATGCCGAGACCAATATCCTCGCCTGTCTAACAGCCAAGCGCATGGGCGTACGCAAGACTGTGGCTATGGTTGAGAACCTTGACTACGCAGCAATGGCAGAGAGCCTTGACATCGGTACTATCATCAACAAGAAGGCTATTGCAGCCAGTCACATATACGAGATGCTGATGGATGCTGACGTATCAAATGTGCGTTTCCTTATGAATGCCAACGCCGATGTAGCAGAGTTCGTGGCACAGCCAGGCTCAAAGGTTACACGCAAGAAGGTCTTCGAACTCGGAATACCTTACGGAATGACCATCGGTGGACTTGTTCGCGATGGTGAGGGAATGCTCGTTCGCGGTGGCACACAGATTCAGGCAGGCGATAATGTCGTTGTCTTCTGTCACAATGCCGATATGAAGAGAATTGAGAAATTCTTCCTTTAGTAAAATTCGCAGACGCGAAGACTTGGAAAGTAAATTACCAGTAAATTAAATTCAGTAAATTAATTGTAACACAAGAATATTCCATACAATTTATCATTTTCTGAATATAATTTACTGATTTAATTTACTCCCAATTTACTTTCTAAAACATCCGCACAAGCGGAAGCCTTTCCACAAAGCAATTTACATTCAGAAGTGAATTTCAAACTAACATATAAGATTCTCGGTTCACTACTCTTCCTTGAGTCTGTGTTCATGATAATGTGTCTTGGTGTATCGCTTATATACCAAGAAGATGACACGTTTGCATTCATACTATCAATCCTTATCACACAGATGTTCGGTTTCTCCTTGCGATATCTCGGCAGGGAAGCAACCAACACCATGAGCAGAAGCGATTCCTTCCTTGTCGTAACGCTGGCATGGACTCTGTTTAGTCTCTTCGGCACCCTGCCATTCCTCATAGGTGGCTACATCACCAATTTCACAAACGCTTTCTTTGAATCAATGTCGGGTTTCACCACCACAGGTGCTACCATCCTAAATGATGTGGAATGTCTGCCTCACGGAATTCTATTCTGGCGAAGCCTGTCACAATGGATTGGCGGATTAGGTATCGTATTCTTCACCATTGCCGTATTACCGTCAATGGTAGGCGGTTCCGTAAAGGTCTTTGCAGCTGAGGCTACAGGTCCTATCAAGACAAAACTACACCCCCGACTTTCCACTACTGCAAAGAGCATCTGGATTATCTTCCTTAGTCTCTCCATTGCCTGCGGAGTATGCTATTATCTACTCGGAATGAATGTTTTCGATAGTATCAACTATGCCATGACAACTCTCGCAACAGGAGGTTTTGCCACGCATAATGATAGTATTGAGACATTCCAGTCACCAGCAATAGAATATGTCAGCACATTATTCTGTTTCCTCTCAGGACTTAACTTCATCCTTCTATATCGTAGCATCATAAAGGGAGAGATCAAGAATCTCTTCAATAACGTTGAAGTGAAGTTCTATGTCGGCGTCACCCTCATCTTCACGTTCTTCATAATGGTGATGCTCATAACCCACAACGGCTACGACTACGAACACGCTTTCCGATGCGGTATATATCAGGTTGTATCATTCATTACGACCACAGGACTTTTCAACGATGATGCTGCCAAATGGCCTCACGTCACATGGGTAGTTCTTGCCGTATGTATGTTCATTGGTGGATGTGCAGGTAGCACAAGTGGTGGTTTCAAGTCCGTCAGATGTATAATGCTTTTGAAGGTGGTGCGCAACGAGTTCCGCCAAATGCTACATCCACATGCAGTATTACCATTGCGTATCGGCGACACCAACGTACCAAACCAGAAACGTGTCACCCTACTCGCTTTCCTCACCGTCTATTGCCTAATGTGCATCTTCTGCGCTTTCTCTATGATAGCGGCAGGAATTGACAACACCAACGCCATTACAATCACGATTTCAACGCTCAGTAATGTAGGTCCTACGCTCGGCACAGAAATCGGTCCTACGATGTCATGGGATGAGCTTCCTGACTTTGCCAAGTGGATATGCTCACTCCTCATGCTTATGGGGCGTCTTGAGATATTCTCAGTATTGATAATCTTCACACCTGCGTTCTGGAAGGAGCAGTAAAAAAGCCTACCCCGTCCTTCCCCAAGGGAAGGCTCCTCCCCCCTTACCCCCACATGGGGGAATGGTTACACTTTTCTACTTTACGGAAAAATAATAAACAAAAATAGAGAGTACAAAATGTGACTCTCTATTTTATATAATCCTTTGCTACCATATCATAATATAGGGCCTCTAATTCGCCGAGACTGAGTTGTTGTACAGAATGCTCAATCATTCTGACAAGCTCCTCACGTCGGCTTTCATCGTTATAAGATTCAAAATTCATATCTAAACAAGTAAAATAATTAACAATTAACAAGTAACAATTAACATGCCCTATCGCGCTCAAGCACTCTATCTATACAATTAATAATCTACATACCATATCGCGAAAAATGTAACCACTCCCCCTGGAGGAGGTAAGGGGGGGAGCTTTCCTTTTGGGAAAGACGGGTTAGGCTGTGATAGGACGGGTTAGGCTTTAATCATGATCATAATCCTCCGACATCTTCTTCATGTCCTGATAGGTAGTCTTGATATCATCCCAAGTAATATCAATACAGTCCTCTGTCTTACGCTTGCTAAGGGAATGGGAGATAAGCCAGTCGTAAGTCTTTTGCAGATAGAACAAACGGGCAAGCACACCATGATTCCCCCCCTCAAGCCAGTCAAAGCGCAGAAGCTTATCCTGGTCGTTTTCCTTAAGGTAATCCACAACCCTCTTCGACTCCTTGACACCAACAGCCCTATCTGCCGTGCCATGCATAATCCATAGAGGCAACTGTCCAAGACCACTCATATCCTTTAGCGAACAACCACCACAAAGAGCCATGGCAGCCGCCACCTTCTCAGGATAAGTGCCAACGAAATCCAGCGTACCATAACCGCCAAGACTCATACCGAGCACATATACACGCGTTGTATCAACATTATAGTTTGCCTTTGCCCACTCCAACAGATCATTGATCTTGGAGGGTTTCCAAGCACCACCAGGATTCTGAGGAGCAAGTACGAAGGCAGGAATCACCTTACCCTTGTCAATGGCATGAAGAACACCATAACGACGCACACGCATCAAGTCCTTGCCACACAGACTTGCCCCATGAAGGAATATGATAAGCGGCATCTTATGTTGCTCAATCTTATAGTCCTCTGGCACAAAATACCAGAATTTATACCCATCAGGCACAGCATCCGTCATTTTTAGATACTCACCCGCCGTCTGCGCAGAAACAGATACAACGCTAACAATCAACATTGTCAGCACAATAACAATACGCTTTATATTTAGAATCTTCATTGTTTAGCCAATAAAATATTACACAAGCGCAAAGTTAAGAAAAATCTCCGAAACAACCAACATATTTTAGATTTTTTAGAATTGTTCAACGGAAACTTTCGTTTCTATTAGCACACATAAAATTAATGCGATATTAATGTGAGATTAACGAGATATTACACGTTCTCACTTCGTGAGGAAACATTAATTTCCACCAATAACACATTAATTTCGCATTAATTGTTTTTCAGATAAATCAGATACGTCCGTTTCCCTTTTCTTTTTTCGAACACAGATTTCACAGATAATACAAATATCTGTGGTTTTAAAAAAAAAAGTTTTTTCGCGTTTTTCCTGTCACCTGCAACACTATCTGATTATCAACATGTTAGGTGGTGACAGGTAGTTTCACACCTGTCACCCACCTGTCACCCATACAAGCAACTCCTTTGGGGGACAAAGATACCTTGGTGACAGAAAGGTGACAGATGGAAAAGTATCTGTCACCTCTTAACTTACTGATACTCAACGAGTGTTGCAGGTGACAGTAAAAACACGAAAAAACTTTTTTATAAAAATCTACCAATGATAAAATTCATCGGCAAATCACGTTATAGTCTCGTTTGTTATTCAATGTAATAACGAATTAGCTCCAATGCAAGTCCAATTCAGCTCCAATTCAAGTCCAATCCAACTCCAATCGGGAATTAGAAATCTATTGGCTTTGCTATGGAATTACATTGGCGATTCTTATGTGCAAATCAGATCTGCGAGGGAAACAACTGGAGTTTCTTGCAAACAGTTGTAGGATATTAAATTCTAATACCGCATCCTTAGAATAGGCGAAAAAATGGGATTTGTAGGGGATTTGGTAGGGACTTGTAAAACCTCTGCACCTCTGCGTTTGAAAGACAAAAGGCTCACTAAGAAGTGAGCCTTATGTATAATAATTAGATAATTTATTTAGAGTGGATACTCATCGAAAGCATAGAGGATGGTAGAGAGATAGCGCTCACCTGTGTCTGGGAGGAGAACAACAATCTTCTTGCCCTTGTTCTCTGGACGTGCTGCAATCTGAGCTGCTGCAAATGCTGCTGCACCAGAAGAGATACCAACGAGGAGACCTTCTGTCTGTGCAAGCTGACGACCTGTGCGGATAGCATCATCGTTATCAACGTCGATTACCTCGTCGATTACGTCAGAGTTGTATGTCTTAGGAATGAAGCCTGCACCAATGCCCTGAATCTTGTGAGGACCGCTCTTACCACCGTTGAGAACAGGTGAGGTGAGAGGCTCAACCGCATAAATCTTCACGTTAGGATTCTTCTCCTTGAGATACTTACCAATACCTGATACTGTACCGCCTGTACCAACACCAGCAACGAAGATATCTACCTGTCCATCAGTAGCATCCCAGATCTCAGGGCCTGTTGTTGCATAGTGACGAGCTGGGTTTGCACCATTCTCGAACTGCTGGAGGATAACGCTTCCTGGGATAGAGTCACGAAGTTCTTCTGCAGCCTTGATTGCACCAGGCATACCATCCTTACCGCTTGTGAGGCGTACCTCTGCACCGTATGCCTTAACGAGGTTGCGACGCTCAACAGACATGGTCTCTGGCATGGTGAGGATAAGGTGATATCCCTTAACAGCACTAACGAGAGCAAGACCTACACCTGTATTACCAGAAGTTGGCTCGATGATTGTTGCGCCTGGCTTAAGGAGGCCTTTAGCCTCTGCATCCTCGATCATAGCGAGTGCGATACGGTCCTTTACAGAGCCACCTGGGTTAAAATACTCAACCTTTGCGATTACTGGAGTCTCAAGGTTCTTTTCCTTAGAAAACTTGTTAAGTTCGAGCAGAGGGGTCTTACCGATCAGCTCAGTGAGTTGTTTTGCAATTGCCATAATATTATTTTTTTAATCTTGTTATTGTTTATTGTTATGATTTCTGAGTGCAAAATTAGTATATTTCTATCATTTACACAATACCATAAATATGGTAATTTGATATTTTGCTTATAATATTAAGGTGTATAAAACAGAAAAAGCCCCTATAAACAGGGACTTTTCTTGCGAAACGCACTTTCTTTAACGGGGAACCGTAATTTTGAAAGTAAATTATGACTAACGCCTTGATTCGTATCTTCTTATAAAGAAGGTGTAGGCGACAAATGCCATTATGGTAAAGCAGAGACCAACGAGGGCACAATAGTTGTATGGCATTCCAAGACTGATAGGCACTCCTCCAGAGAATGCCCCTATAGCATTACCGAGATTGAAGGCTATCTGTACCATAGCGCCGCCAAGCAGTTCTCCTCCGTCAGAATATCTGAGTAATAATAGTTGTTGTGGAGCTGACACACTAAAGAGTGCGGCTGTAGTTATCACCATACATACAACAGAGACGATAGCGTTCTGCGAGAAGAAAAAGATGATAGCAAGCATAAGGCACATTGTCATTACTCCATATCTGCCCATGTGACCAGGACCTGCCTTGTCAGATATCTTTCCACCACTCAAATTTCCTACTACCATTCCTGCTCCAGCAAGTACCATCATGAAGGTCATCATCTCTGTTGGGATGCCCGACATATTAGTCAAAAGAGGAGCGATATAACTATAATAGCAGAACACGCCACAGTTGCCTAAGAGCGTTCCTAAGATAACAAGCCATGGAGCGAGGTGCTTGAGAAAGCGGAATGTACCTTTGAAACCTATGTTAGGAAGCGGAGGTATTGAAGGCACAAACTTCCAGATGGCAAGTAGCGTGGCAATCCCCCAAACACAAGAAAAGATGAAGACTAATCGCCAAGAGAGAATACCCGTGAGCCATGTACCAAGCGGAATACCTATGAGGTTGGCAATAGCCATTCCTACACTTACAACAGCCACGGCAAAAGCAGACTTTCCATCAGGAGAGATTCTATCAGCAACAATACTCGTAACGCCAAAATAAGCACCATGAGGAAGTCCTGCACAGAAACGTGCCAAGAGGAAAACGCCATACGAAGGACTTACCGCCATCAATGCTGAGGCAGATATAAAAATACCGCAAAGTACGAGAATGATACGCTTCAACGGCCACGTACGTCCGAGCATCAACAACATTGGAGCACCAACGCATACACCAAGCGCATAAGCGGAAATAAGATGACCAGCTACAGGGATGGACACAGAGAAATCGCTTGCCACGTTAGGCAAGATTGCCATCATAACGAACTCGGTAATGCCAAGTCCAAAAGTGCCCATAGCAAGAGAGATGAGGGCTCTTTTCACTATAAAATATATCTATATTTTAAACGCAAAGGCGCAAAGACGCTAAGTAAGAATTTATCTCAAAAACTCCACGTCTTAGCGTCTTTGCGTTTTTAATAACATTTTAGGGATTACTTATACGATAATATCAAGTTGTGTCTTTAAGGCAAGAAGCTCAGCCTTCACATCCTGCAATTTGCGGAGAACCTTATCAGTTTTATCCACACCAGAACGATTTGTATGCAGCATTTTCTTTGCTGCTGCAATCTTGAAGCCACGCACCCTTATGAGGTTATAGATGACCTTGATATCATCTATCTCCTTCATTGTATATTGGCGTACCTTGTTAGCAGTTGTCTTTGGCTTGATATGAGGAAACTCAGTTTCCCAGAACCTAAGAGTAGGCTCTGTAACACCAACAATCTCTGCCACGTCCTTGATGGTGTAATATACCTTTAAGTTTTTCTCTGCCATATTGTGGGAGTTTAGAGTGATGAAGGAAGCCCCCCATCCCCCTAAGGGGGAGTATTTTTAGTATGTATTAATCCCTTATATCTATAGCGATAAAAGGTATATAACAAACTCCCCCTTGGGGGGCTGGGGGGCTTCTTCATATTCACTTATTACAGTTCGCAAAGCTCAACAGCCTTATCAAGAGCAGCTGAGATGCCGTCAGGATTCTTACCACCAGCAGTAGCGAAGAATGGCTGACCGCCACCACCACCCTGAATGAGCTTAGCAGCCTCGCGTACAATCTTACCAGCGTTGAGATTGTGCTCCTTAACCATATCGTCAGAAAGCATAACGGTGATGCTTGGCTTGCCACCAACCTTTGTACCAAGAGCACAAACAAGTGCCTGTGGCATAGCCTCACGAATCTGGAACACGATATCCTTACATTGCTGAGCATCAGCAGGAACAACAGCCTTGATGACATTGACACCGTTGACATTCTGTACCTGCTCAAGAAGCTTAGCCTTAATACGAGCAGCAGCCTGTGCCTTCATTGCATCAACTTCCTTCTTAAGATCCTCGTGCTCGTCAATGAACTTGGCGATAGCACCCTGAAGATCCTTAGCGTTGTTGAACATATTGCTGATTGCCTTTGCTGTATCTTCCATCATATAGAACATCTCCTCGCATTGCTTGCCTGTAACAGCCTCGATACGACGAATACCAGCAGCTACGCTACTCTCAGAAATGATCTTGAACATACCGATACGGCCTGTGCTACTTGCGTGAATACCACCGCAGAACTCGCAAGAAGGACCGAAACGTACCACACGAACTTTGTCGCCGTACTTCTCGCCGAAGAGAGCGATAGCACCAAGTTTCTTAGCCTCTTCAAGTGGAGTGTCACGATGCTCGTCAAGTGGAATATCCTCACGAATCATTGAGTTAACGATACGTGAAACCTCACGGAGCTGTTCATCAGTTACCTTCTCGAAATGAGAGAAGTCGAAACGGAGAGTATCAGCGCTTACGAAAGAGCCCTTCTGCTCAACATGATCACCAAGAACCTGCTTCAGAGCATAGTCGAGAAGGTGGGTAGCTGTGTGGTTAGCAGCACTTGCATTACGAAGATCTGTATCAACGCAAGCCATGAATGGAGCTGTAGGATCCTTTGGCATCTCCTTCACGATATGCACGCTCTGACCATTCTCACGACGTGTATCGATGATGTTGACTGTCTCGTTCTCAGAAACAAGAACACCCTTGTCACCTACCTGACCACCCATCTCACCATAGAATGGAGTAGCAGAGAGTACAATCTCGAAATATGTAGCCTTCTTAACAGTTACCTTACGATAGCGAAGGATCTCACACTCATATTCTGTATAGTCATAACCAACAAACTGCTGCTCACCTGGCTTGATCTCAACCCAGTCAGAGTTCTCTACCTGTGCTGCATTACGAGCACGAGCCTTCTGTGCCTCCATTTCCTCGTTGAACTTAGCTTCATCAACGCTGATGCCCTGCTCACGGCAGATAAGTTCTGTAAGGTCGAGAGGGAAGCCGTATGTGTCAAACAAACGGAATGCCTGAGTACCATCGAGTACGTTCTTCTTCTCAGCCTTGAGAGCCTCGATAGCATCAGAAAGCATAGAAATACCCTTGTCGAGAGTGCGAAGGAATGAATCTTCCTCTTCCTTGATTACCTTACCGATAAGCTCGCGCTGTCCTGGGAGCTCAGGATAAGAAGGTCCCATCTCCTGAATAAGAACAGGGAGGAGCTTGTAAACAAATGCCTCCTTCTGGTCAAGGAATGTATATGCATAGCGAACGGCACGGCGAAGGATACGACGGATAACGTAACCAGCCTTTGCGTTGCCAGGAAGCTGACCGTCAGCGATAGAGAATGCAACAGCACGGAGGTGGTCAGCGATTACACGCATAGCAACGTCAGTTTCCTCAGCAGCACCATACTTCTTGCCAGAGAGACGCTCAATCTCCTTGATGATTGGCTGGAATACGTCTGTATCATAGTTAGAGTGCTTGCCCTGAAGAGCACGAACAAGACGCTCGAAGCCCATACCAGTATCGATTACGTTCATGCCAAGTGGCTCGAGATGGCCGTCGGCCTTACGCTCGAACTGCATGAATACGATGTTCCATATCTCGATAACCTGTGGATCGTCCTTATTAACGAGTTCACGTCCTGGAACCTTTGCCTTCTCCTCTGGAGTACGAGAGTCGAGGTGAATCTCTGAACAAGGACCACAAGGACCAGTATCACCCATTTCCCAGAAGTTATCGTGCTTGTTACCATTGATGATGTGGTCAGCAGGAACGTGCTTGAGCCAGTAGCCATAAGCCTCCTCATCGCGTGCAAGACCTTCGGTGTCGTCACCCTCAAAGATTGTAACGTAGAGGTCAGCAGGATCAAGCTTGAGAACATCAACAAGATACTCCCATGCCATATCGATAGCACCTTCCTTGAAGTAGTCACCGAATGACCAGTTGCCGAGCATCTCGAACATTGTGTGGTGATATGTGTCGTGTCCAACCTCCTCGAGGTCGTTGTGCTTACCACTCACACGGAGACACTTCTGAGAGTCCGCACGGCGGCGTGGCTCTGGGTCGCGTGTACCGAGGATTACATCCTTCCACTGGTTCATACCAGCGTTGGTAAACATAAGTGTTGGGTCATCTTTAATCACCATTGGTGCGCTTGGCACGATGGCATGTCCTTTCTGTTCGAAGAATTTCTTGAACGAGTCACGGATTTCGTTTGCTGTCATCATTGAAATTTACTATTTAGCTATTTACTATTTTACAATTTAACTGTTTATTTACGATTTTTATTATTTAAGATGCAAAATTAGCAAATATTCTTGACTTAACAAAATAAAATCCCCAATTTCCTAATATTTATAATATTAAAGTTCAATTTTAGATGAAAATATAGTAACTTTGCAGCTACAATCACCCAACACCTACCACCCAACACCCAGTAAAAATGCATCGCAAAATTATCAATCTTGCTCTTCCCTCTATAGTTTCGAACATCACCGTACCCCTATTGGGACTTGTAGATACTGCTATCACAGGTCACATGGGAGAGGCTCGCTATATAGGTGCTATTGCCGTTGGATCAATGGTATTCAACATAATGTACTGGCTATTTGCTTTCCTAAGGATGGGAACTGGTGGAATAACGGCTCAGGCATATGGAAGAAAAGACTTCTGCGAGGCTGATTTGACAGGATTGAGAGCTATAAGCATATCAGCACTTATCGGACTGGCTATCATCATTTTGCAATATCCCCTACTCCATCTTGCTATGTGGTTTATTGCACCAGACGAGAATGTCACGCAACTCGTTTATTCTTACTGCTATATCTGCATTTGGGGAGCACCAGCAAGCCTCGGACTCTTTGCCTTAAACGGTTGGTTTGTGGGAATGCAGAATACGAAGATTCCGATGCTCATTTCCATCACACAGAACGTGGTGAATATACTTGTTTCCTTATTGTTGGTTTATTGCCTTGAAATGAAGATAGAAGGAGTTGCCTTGGGTACTTTGATAGCGCAATGGGCAGGTTTCTTTATGGGTGGTTTCTTCTTTATAAAAAAGAGAATGGAGATATACCCAACAGGAAATTCAAGAGTATCATTATCGCACATTTTCGAGTCTTCGGCAATGAAGTCTTTCTTCACGGTAAACCGAGACATTTTCCTTCGTACAGTATTCCTTGTTTCTGTAAACCTATATTTTGTAGCAGCAGGAGCGAAAGGTGGAGATATAATATTGGCAATCAACACTATACTCATGCAATTCTTTATTCTCTACTCATATTTCATGGATGGTTTTGCATACGCAGCAGAGGCTTTGTGCGGACGTTTCTATGGTGCTGGTGATATGAATTCACTCAAGGAAACCATAAGAAAAGTTTTCTATTGGAGCATAGGTTTGACGGCTATCTATTCTATCATTTATGGAGTTGGCGGTCTTGACTTTCTCCGACTTCTAACGGATGAAGAAAATGTAATTGCTGCTTCCGAGGAATATATATTCTGGGCGATGCTTATTCCTATAGCAGGAATGGTGGCATTTGTGTGGGATGGCGTGTTTATCGGTATGACTATGACAAGAGGAATGCTATCAGGAACATTCGTTGCAGCAATCGTGTTTTTCACCACATATTTCTCTCTCGAAACATCATTACGCAATCACGCCCTGTGGCTCGCCTTTATTCTTTACCTTGTGGCAAGAGGCGTGACACAGAGCGTGTATTGGAATTTGAAAAAGATTAAAGGGTAGAGAGTAAAGGGTAATGTAGATAGTATTTCTACTATTATTCTCTTTACTCCTTACACTTTCCACTTTACTCTTTATATTTACTCTTCTCCCGGAACAATGAGCTTATAGCCCTTGCCGTGGATGTTTATGATCTCAATCTGCTCATCATCCTTGAGGTGCTTACGAAGCTTTGTGATGTAAACATCCATAGAACGAGCGTTGAAGTAGTTATCATCGATCCAGATGGTCTTCAAAGCAAAGTCACGCTGAAGGATCTCATTAGCATGGCTGCAGAGGAGAGAGAGAAGTTCGTTCTCCTTGGTTGTGAGCTTAACCATCTTATCACCATTGGTAAGAAGCTGCTTCTGTGTATCGAAAACAAAGCGACCAAGCTGATATACTGTGCTCTCCTTTGTCTTCTTACCACGAACACGACGAAGGATAGCCTCTATACGGAATACAAGCTCTTCCATTGAGAAAGGCTTTGTGATATAGTCGTCTGCACCAATCTTGAAGCCTTCAAGAATATCCTCCTTCAACTGCTTAGCTGTCAAGAAGATGATAGGTATCTCAAGGTTACTCTGACGGATATCAGAAGCGAGTGTGAAACCATCCTTCTTAGGCATCATCACGTCAAGGACGCAGATATCAAACTTATCACGCTGGAAAGCGCGGAAACCAGCCTCACCGTCAGGGCAAAGCTCTGTTGTGAAGCCCTTAGCCTGAAGATACTCACGAAGTAACATACCGAGGTTTTCATCATCCTCGCAAAGCAGAATTTTTACATTTTCTTCCATAGTTGTAATTATTTTTTGTTTCTATTTCTTCTTTTTTATTTTTTCTAGATAAGCTAGTTCTTCTAGATATTCTAGTTTTATTAGCACAATGGCAACTTAATGATGAACTTTGTACCCTTGCCAATCTCAGATTCGGCATGGATAGTACCCTTGTGAAGATCTACGATCTGCTTAACGTATGCAAGACCAAGACCGAAGCCCTTTACATCATGTCGGTTACCAGTATGAACGCGATAGAACTTCTCAAAGATCTTCTTCAAGTTCTCTTTCTTGATACCAATACCATTATCAGCAATAGAGAGATAGACATGAGTTGAGTCGTTCCAAGTACGAACATTCAGATGAATATCCACATCTTCCTTCTTATACTTAACGGCATTGTCCATAAGGTTGAACACCACGTTGGTAAGGTGCATCTCATCAACATATACCTTTGAACTTGTTGCAGCCAGACTACTGTCTATCTTACCACCAGAAGCCTCAACCTTGAGAGTGAAGGTATTGATAACGCCATCCACAAGCTCATTAAGCTCAAGTTCACGTTTCTTGAATGTCACCTTCTTATGATCGAACATCGACATCTGCAATACCTTTTCCACCTGGAAGCGCAAACGCTTTGTCTCATCAACGATAACACCAGAGAGATGCGAGAGCATCGTAGGCGACTTGGTGATTGTATCATCCTTAAGCATCTGAGCAGCAAGTGAGATACTTGAGATTGGAGTCTTAAACTCATGCGTCATGTTATTGATGAAGTCATTACGCATCTCAGAGAATCGCTTCTGACGGAATACAACCACAATGGTAAAGATGAATGTCAGAAGAAGCACACCTGTGAAGATAAGCGCAGGTATCATAAACTTCACGCTTGAGAAGATGTAGCTCGACATATCAGGAAAGTGGATGCTCACTACACCCATCTTTGACTGAGGGTCGTTGCGGAAAAGTACCTGCGTGTAGGTGTTCTCCTCGCCTTCATCCGTATAGTCAGGACAACGATAAACCTCTCTACCATCACTTGTCTTTACCGTAAAGTGATACGGAATTGAGATTCCATTATTGAGAAGCTCTGCACGAATATTCTGATCAAGCTGCTTGAAGTTGATTCTTTCCTTCAAAGGTTTGTCGGATGCTGTATAGAGAATGCCATATACCACCTCGTCAAGCAAAGCCTTCTGATATACGTACCTGTTTCTGATAATCTCCTGCATCGACTTTGCAGCCTCTGATATTGAGTTTTTGTCAGAGTGGAGAATCATCGCCTTTGGCACTTTTGGAGGTCTCAAGGTTATGGTTTTCAACTCATAGGAAGAGTATATCGTACCATCCTCTCCAGTAACAGCATACTGATGTGACTGCTGTATGCCTGTATTTAGTTTACCTCCGACACTCGCAACAGAATCAAGTTTGAAGGCTCGACGCTCGGTAGCGTTGACATCCTTCTCCAGATATCTGAGCGTCTCATGCATCTCCAGATTACGAGACACCTGATAAAGAGCACGATTGACAGATTCATCAAACTGCTCTCGCTTCATCTTGGTCATCTCCTCTATATATGAGATCTGCAGGTAGAGAAGTCCTACAAACGAGAGTCCCATGACAACGGCTATGAGCCATATAGTTGATTTCTTCATTTATTCCTTTAATTTTTTGCAAAATTATAAAGATTTCCGAAACAAAGGCATAGAATGTTAAATATTTTCGCCCATTTTTGCCGTTATTAACATAAATATCGTCTTATGTTTAATTATATTACATTATAGTTTTATTATAAAAACAATAATAAAGCCTCCTCATCACAATAAGGACGAGGAGGCAACACAAACAAAAATTATTTTCAGTTTTTACTTTTCCGTTTTAGGGTGTAAAGTCAACAAAAACACGAGAATTCTCTGAACTCACGTTAATTATTCTTCCGGCTCTTTCTTTTTCTTCTTTTTCATACGGCCAGACTTCTTCAAGGCCTCAGAGATAATCCACTGAAGCTGACCATTGGTAGAGCGGAACTCATCAGCCGCCCAAGCCTCAATGGCGTTCATCATCTCCTCATCAAGTCGGAGAATAAAGTTTTTGGTCTTTGCCATACAAATAATTACGAATTAATAATTTCAAGTCACTTCAACTATTCTTTGCCCAAGTATATTGAAGAACAATAATAATGGCAGCAAGAAAAGCCATCACGCCACCAATAATCTGGGTAAGCTTCACGTTTTGCAAAAAGATAGGGAATAGAGCAAAAGACGTTGCACCAACAAACATCAAAAGAGCGTGTAACAATCGCACTCGTTTCACGTTATATCTTTCAGCACCAGGTCTGTTCAGGCACTTAACAAAACGGTCGCCCTTGCCAATAAGAATGACAATTCCAATAACAAGGAACAAGACACTAAACACTATCAAAAATCCCATTTCCATATTCTATCCAATCTCTAAGAGTTCTACAATATAATCAAGCTACTTTTTTCTTGCCCATTTACGCCCGAAGATCATCGACAAAAGCCAAACGACAACAAATACAGCAACAATTCCATGTCCCCATGCATTTTTGTCTAACTTTTCATCTATCACATTTGTCCAACAAGCATAAATAGACAACGCATCAATCATAGCAAGGAGTCTTAGTCTCCACAAATGGTAATCAGCCAATTTATCATCTGATACATAGACATATAAGGAAATCAGCCAATCTGCCTTGCCAAAGAGAATCAATACTCCACCCAATAACACAATGGTCGATAAAGTTGTTACTATCGTATCAAAACTAAATAAATTATGACTATTGCAGAAAAGCAGGACATCATCTGCAAAGAATAATGCAAAAAGCAGAGCGACCGATAAGGTCAAAAGACCAGATCCAAAAGCGAGTCGCAATCTTAATGCCAAAGTGCCATTCTTCGCAAGACGAGCAAACCCGCCATCAAACTTACCCATAAGCGACAATACGCCAAAAACGAATGCCACAACAAACAGATAACCTATAATGCCCCTAAACAAAATTGCCATAAACTAAAACGAGCCAAAGAGGAATGCTATAAGCAGAGGAACCAAGATAGAGTCGCAAAGAAAAGAGAATCCTAAAATGCGCCTACTCCTATTCACATCAACCGGTTTTCCATTCTTGCTACCCAACCTATTAATATAGCCATCGCATTTGCCAAGAAGCAGCAAAATGCCGAGAGTAAACAAAACCACAAATGTAACAGCTGCTAAACACAGCCCTATGACTGGTATATCCATATTTTACTAAAATGATTAAAAGTACCACTATTTTCCATAACAAAACCATGCCTTATGCTTTTATTTCCACGTTTTCCTCTCTTCTTTTATTTATCTCGTTGATAAAATCTTCCTTATCACGAGGAGAAACGTAAACCACATCATATTTATTATAGTGAATTGCAAGCCTATTGCCCGAAGTCCCAAAAGAACAGAACGAACATTTACTTGGCTCAATTTTCCTAATGCTCTTGATATCCACATCTTTATGCATCCAATAATTGATGTATATTTTCAACGTATCTCCATCTATGACATACTTCATATTCATGCTAAAAAGACACATCAACAGAATTCCCGAAAAAGGCAGAACCACATCCTTGGGAGCAAATATTAGCACCGCTACTAATACCAGAACAAGAACAGCTATCGGTACTAATTGCACCTCGACTCTTGGCTTATAGGTTTTGGCTTGCATAATATCAATTTTAGAATTTACTCACAAACGAATACACTATTAATGATTAAGAGTACCGCTATTTATAACTGGTTGAGCAGGTTCATCAGCACAAAGCACAACAAGGAGATTGCTAACCATAGCTGCCTTCTTTTCCTCGTCAAGATCCACGATGTCCTCATCTGCAAGTTTGTCAAGAGCGAGTTTAACCATACTAACAGCACCATCAACAATCTTCTCACGAGCGGTAATGATAGCAGCAGCCTGCTGACGACGAAGCATCACAGCAGCAATTTCTGGAGCGTATGCAAGATAGTTAATACGAGCCTCAATCACCTCAAGACCAGCCATTTGAAGTCTTTCGTTGAGTTTCGCTGTAAGAACCTCGTTAACCTCGTTGCTACCATCACGAAGAGTAATCTCCTTAGAATTCGGATTCTCATCATCATAGGCATACATTCCTGCAACCTCACGAAGGGCAGAATCACTCTGAACAGCCACAAAATGCTCAAACTTAGCCATACGAGCACCTGCCGCATTACCCACCTGAGCATTTGCAGAAACATCAGTATCAATATCAAAAATAGCCTTATAGGTATCCTTGAGTCGCCAAACGAGAACAAGTCCGATAAGGACAGGATTACCAGCCTTGTCGTTCACCTTGATAGGATCGGCATTAAGGTTGCGAGCACGAAGGCTTACATTCTTTGCCGACATGAAAGGATTTATCCAGTAGAAACCCGTCTTGCGGAAAGTTCCGACATACCTGCCGAAGAACGTCATAACCTTTGCCTCATTAGGTTCAAGCATAGTGAAGCCACAAGAGCAGAGAATAGCAAATATCACAAGTACGACGAAAGTAACAAACCAACTCGCACAAGAGCGCTCTGCATCAGCAGCAATAATGCCTGACACCAAACTAAAAATCGCACATCCCCAGAGGATTAATGCAATAGCACACATCAAAAATCCGTTGAGCGAGCCACCAAAGAACTCAAACTCTTTTGTCTTGTTTTCTTCCATAATAGTAATCTATTTTTATAGTTGTATTATGATATCACTTTGATATCACTTTGCAAAGGTATTTATTTTGCACGAAACCGCCAAATTCCCACAAGAAAATTAACAGTCGTTAACCATTAACGCCTTTGCAACAAGGCTCTTCCTCCGTTCTTCCTCCGAACCAAACTCGGTGAAGGTCCGTTCCAAGTCCCTTCCTAGAGCGGAGTTTCACCGAGTTTGGTTCGGAGGAAGAACGGATTCATAACGGAGATTCAACGGACTTACCAGCTATTTCGATTGGCACAAGACTTGATTTTCATAAAGACATCACACGTTTTTCACACTTCTTTACATTAAATAATGTGTAAAATGCTTATATGTCATTTTTTTTTTATAACTTTGCGCTCGAAAATTTGAAACGTGCGCCAGCCAAAGCTGACACGCACTATTTTCTTCGTGCGAGAAAGTCCGATATTGATGATAATATCGGAGTATGCGTAAATCGCACGTTGTACCCGATTTTTCAAGATTGTAAATGAACAACGAGATATTTATGACTGGAGGCAACCAGGGAGCAGGATTTCAGATGGTTGCCGATTTCGATGGGGACATAGACTCTCTCTTTGAAACAAACCACGATGGCGAGATGCCAATCATAGCAACACGAAATATCGTGCTGCATCCTGGTGTGTTGATCCCTATCATGGTGACAAGGGAATCAACACTAGCTCTGGTGAAGAAACTCAAGAAAAAGCCAGACCTTGCCTTTGCCGTAATCTGCCAGAAAGACCCTAACGTGGACGAGCCAGACTTCGAGGACTTGTACGAGTATGGAGTATTCGGCAAACTGGTGAAGATTTTCGATATTCCAGGAATGGGCAGCAACGTAACTATCGTTGTACAGGCTCTTTCAAGATGCCACCTTGAGAGCGTCACAAAGAAAGAGCCATTCCTTATGGGCGTGCTCTCTACAGCCAAGGAGCAGATGCCTGACAAGAACGACACGGAATATCGCATGGCTATGCAGGATGTGAAGAAGAGGGCTTTGGAATATGTTCAGAATAATGACGAACTGCCAAATGAGGCTCAGTTTGCCATGACCAATATTTCAAACGAGATTCTCTTCATCAACTTCATGTGCACAAACCTGCCTTTCAGCATCGAGGAAAAGGCAAAGTTTCTCGGAATGCCATCTATGAAGCTGCGTATCTTCCAGTTGCTTGGTGTGCTCAACCGCGAATTGCAGTTGCTTGAGCTGAAGAACAGCATCCGTCATCGTACAGAGGAGAAGATCAACGAAGAGCAGAAAGAATACTTCCTGCGACAGCAGATTAAGAATATCCGCAAGGAACTTGGTGGCGACAATCAGAGTGCAGAGCGCAAGAAACTGATGCGTCAGGCAGCCGAGAAGAAATGGAGCTTAGAGACAAAGATCGCCTTTGAGGAGGAACTTAACAAGCTCGACGCCATTCAGCCTCAGAGTCCAGACTATAACATCCAACTCACTTATCTTCAGCAGATTCTCGCCCTGCCTTGGGAATATCAGACAGAGGACAACCTCAACCTTGCTCGTGCAGAGAAGAAGCTCGACCAGAACCACTATGGTATGGAGAAGGTTAAGGAGCGTATCTTGGAATACATCTCTGTACTCAAGTTGAAAGGCAACCTGAAATCGCCAATTCTCTGTCTCTATGGCCCTCCAGGAGTGGGCAAGACGAGTCTTGGAAAGAGTATAGCCGATTCACTTCAACGTAAGTATGTGAGGATTTCGCTTGGCGGATTGCACGATGAGTCGGAGATTCGTGGTCATCGCAGAACCTATATCGGCGCTATGCCAGGTCGCATCATTAAGGGCATTCAGAAGGCAGGAAGCTCAAACCCTGTGTTCATTCTCGACGAGATAGACAAGGTGACACAGAACACCCATCAGGGAGATCCTGCATCAGCCTTGCTTGAGGTTCTTGATCCAGAGCAGAACAATACGTTCCACGACAACTATCTCGATATGGATTATGACCTCTCCAACGTGATGTTCATAGCTACAGCAAATGATATCAGCAACATTCCTGGTCCTTTGCGTGACCGAATGGAAATGATAGAGGTCAGCGGCTATATCACAGAAGAGAAGATTGAGATTGCAAAGCGTCACCTTATCAAGAAGGAGACAGAGGCAAACGGTTTGCCAAAGGGCGAATTGAAGTTCAAGAAATCAGCTATTGAGATGATTATTGAACGCTACACTCGCGAGAGTGGTGTTCGCCAGTTGGAGAAGACAATCGGCAAGCTGATGCGTAAGATTGCTTTCAAGTTTGCAAAGGACGAGACCTATCCTCTTGGTCAGATTGACGAGGAAAGAGTTAAGGAATTGCTTGGCAACCCACCTTTCTATCGTGACATCTATCAGGGAAATGACTATGCAGGTGTTGTTACAGGCTTGGCTTGGACAAGCGTAGGAGGCGAGATTCTCTTTATCGAGACCTCTCTCTCAAAAGGCAAGGCTGGCAAACTGACTCTTACAGGAAATCTCGGAGACGTGATGAAGGAGAGTGCCACAATCGCACTTGAATACGTGAAGGCTCATGCAGATACCTTGAACATCGACTATCGCATCTTCGACAACTGGAATATCCATATCCACGTTCCAGAGGGCGCTACTCCAAAGGATGGCCCATCAGCAGGTATCACAATCGCTACTTCTATTGCCTCAGCCCTTACCCAGCGTAAGGTTCGCAAGAACATAGCTATGACGGGCGAGATAACACTTCGCGGAAAGGTTTTGCCAGTTGGCGGTATCAAGGAAAAGATACTTGCAGCAAAGCGTGCTGGTATTACCGACATTATGCTTTGCGAGGCTAACGAGAAGGATATCAACGAGATTCCTGAGATTTATCGCAAGGGCGTGAACTTCCACTATGTTAAGGATGTTCAGGATGTTTGGGCATACGCCTTGACTAATGAGAAAGTAAAAGATGCCATTGACTTGGCAGTTGTCGAAGATAAAGAACCGAAAAAAGAATAATGACATTCGAATTACAACATACAGACCCATGTTCTGATGCACGAGCAGGTGTTATCACAACTGACCACGGACAGATAAAGACTCCTATCTTTATGCCTGTGGGAACTGTTGGATCTGTAAAGGCAGTTCACTTTGAGGAACTTCGCAAGCAGGTTCTTGCCCAGATTATTCTTGGCAACACATATCACTTGTATCTTCGTCCAGGTCTTGACATTCTCAAGAAGGCTGGTGGTCTTCACAAGTTCATCGGTTGGGAACGCCCAATCCTCACAGATAGTGGCGGTTTTCAGGTATTCTCGCTAACAGGCATCCGCAAGCTCAAGGAGGAGGGTTGCGAGTTCCGTTCACATATTGACGGAAGCAAGCATTTCTTCACCCCAGAGAATGTGATGGATACAGAGCGTGTGATTGGTGCTGATATTATGATGGCATTCGACGAGTGTGCTCCTGGTGAGGCTGATTTCAACTATGCAAAGAAATCCATGCAGATGACTCATAGGTGGTTAGATCGTTGTTGGAAACGCTTCAACGAGACAGAACCTCTCTATGGATATAACCAGACCTTGATGCCTATCGTTCAGGGATGTAAGTATCCAGAGCTTCGCAGAGAATCTGCCAAGTACATTTCCGACAAGGGAGCCGATGCAAATGCTATTGGCGGTCTTGCCGTTGGCGAGCCTACCGAGGTTATGTATGAGATGATTGAGGTTGTGAACGAGATTCTTCCAAAGGATAAGCCTCGTTATCTTATGGGCGTGGGTACTCCTTGGAATATCCTTGAGGCTATTGAGCGTGGCGTGGATATGTTCGATTGCGTAATGCCAACCCGTAACGGTCGTAATGCCCTTCTCTTCACATACGAAGGCACTATGAATATGCGCAACAAGAAATGGGAGGATGATTTCACACCTATTGATACAGAAGGTTGCGATATTGATGTCGTAACAACAAAGGCATATCTCCACCATCTCTTCAAGGCACAGGAATATCTCGCTCTCCAGATAGCCAGCATACATAATCTGGCATTCTACCTGCGTCTCGTAACAGATGCGAGAAAGCATATCGAGCAAGGGGACTTCGTGAAATGGAAGAACTCTGTCGTTGAGAATATGATGAGAAGAAGATAATGGCAAAACTTAGTTTAAGAAGAATAAAGCGAAAGATAAAAGGCTCAAGGATATTCCGTTGGCTAAAGATGCTTGTCCTCTGGATAAAGCTACTCTGGCACTATATCCGCTTGCCTTTTGCCTGGCTAAAGGAATTTGCTACCGTAAAGCATCCGAAGGTGTGGTATGGTTTCACAAGTATATTCCCAGGCAGACTTGACCGATACATCATCGGCAAGTTTATCGGCACATATTTCTTCGCCATATTGCTCATCATCTCAATAGCTATCGTCTTTGACGTAAACGAGAACCTATCGAAGTTCACGGAGTATCATGCTCCTATGAAGGCAATAGTATTTGACTACTATGCGAACTTCGTGCCATACTTTGCCAACCTGTTCTCGCCTCTGTTCGTCTTTATTGCCGTTATATTCTTTACATCAAAGATGGCTGGCAACTCGGAGATTATCGCCATAATGGCAGCAGGAGTGAGTTTCAAGCGATTGATGCGCCCATACATGCTCTCGTGCGTTCTTATCTCTATAATGTCATACTATCTTAGTTCGTATGTCATTCCGCATGGAACGGTCATTAGGCAGAACTTCGAGTCTCTTTATAAGAACAACAAGAAGAATACATCTGCTGATAATGTGCAGTTGCAGGTAAGTCCGGGCGTAATAGCCTATATTCGTTACTATGACAACAAGACTAAGCGTGGATTTGGTTTCTGCCTTGATAAGTTCGAGAACAAGAAACTCGTATCACACATGACGGCTCAGGAAATCCAGTATGACACCATTGCCGATGAGAAATATCATTGGAAGGCTTTCAGTTGGAAGGTTCGCGAGATGCGAGGCATGAGGGAAAAGATAACACAGGGAGTGAATCTCGACACGCTCATCATTATGGAGCCTACAGACCTTGTTTATAGTAAGGGACAGCAAGAGACCTTCACATCACCAGAGCTAAAGGAATATATATCAAAGCAGATAGACAGAGGTTCGGCAAATGTGGTTCGCTATCAGGTGGAATATCATAAACGTATAGCCTCATCCTTTGCTTCGTTCATTTTGACGATAATAGGCCTTAGTCTTTCCTCTCGAAAGCGTAAGGGAGGTATGGGTATGTACTTAGGTATAGGTCTTGCTTTGAGCTTTATCTACATCATGCTCCAGACGGTATCATCAACATTCGCAATAAATGCGGGTACACCAGCACCATTAGCTGCTTGGGCACCTAATATTATATTCGCCTTTGTGGCATATTTCTGCTATCGCAAGGCACCAAATTAAAAAGTAAAACTGCTAATTGTACATTGTAAATTGTACATAAGACTATGTATTTCGACGAAACAGCATTAAACGACAACATTCTCGATGCCCTGTACGACATGCACTTTGATGAGTGTACGCCTATTCAGGAACAAACCATCTCTCCTATGCTTCAGGGACGCGACATTCTCGGCGTGGCTCAGACAGGCACAGGAAAGACGGCAGCATATCTGTTGCCTGTCCTCTCCCTCCTTGATGACGGCCTTGATCCACACGATCGACCATTCCCTGAGGATTCTATTAATTGCCTTATCATGAGTCCGACACGCGAGTTGGCACAGCAGATTGATCAGGCAATGGAAGGTTTCAGCTATTATCTTGAAGGAATTTCAAGCGTGGCTGTCTATGGAGGAAATGATGGAAACAGATACGATCAGGAACTAAAATCCCTCAAGCAAGGAGCATCCGTTGTCATAGCAACACCGGGAAGATTCATTTCCCACATGCAGATGGGCAACGTGGATTTGTCACGAGTATCGTTCTTCATTCTTGACGAGGCAGATCGTATGCTCGATATGGGTTTCTCAGATGACATCATCACCATCGCCAAGGAGTTGCCACCAACCGTTCAGACGATTATGTTCTCTGCAACTATGCCTGAAAAGATTGAGCAACTTGCAAAGACACTTCTCAAAGATCCTGTTCAGGTAAAGATAGCAGTAAGCAAACCAGCAGAGAAGATTCAGCAGTCGGCATTCGTTTGCTATCAGAATCAGAAGAACGCAATTCTAAAGTCAATCTTCAAGGCTGGCGATTTGAAGCGTGTCATCATCTTCTCTGGCAAGAAGCAGAGGGTTAAGGAGATATTCCATGCCTTGAAACAGATGAATGTGAACTGCGGAGCTATGCACTCAGACCTCACTCAGGCAGAGCGAGATGATGTGATGTACAAGTTCAAGAGCGGAGAATTAGATGTGCTTGTGGCAACCGACATCGTTGCACGTGGAATAGATATTGACGACATTCAAATGGTCATAAACTATGACGTGCCTCGTGATGTTGAGGATTACGTTCACCGTATCGGTCGTACAGCACGTGCAGATCGAGATGGTGTGGCCTATACTCTGGTTAGCGAAGACGATATGTGGCATTTCAAGAAGATTGAGGAATTTCTTGAAAAGGAAATCATCAAGAACGCACTTCCGCCAGATATTGGTGAAGGACCAGAATACAAGGTAGTAGCGAGGACATCCCGCACAAGTAGGAAAGACAATAGATACTCACGAAAGTCGGGTGGCAAAGGAAAACCACAAAGGGGTAACGGAAAGGGAAGAAAGCCCAAGACTTCGCCTAATGCCTCTAAACAGGATAACAAAGAAAGGAGGCCAAAGGAAAAGGGATAACAACAACGATACTTTTTTGTGAAATACCTACGCTGATTCTCTGTTATTACTCTGCTATGACTCTGCTTTTTCTCTGCTAAACAGCGGAGAAATAGCATTTCCAGAGCAAAGCATGAGGGATGAACACAGGATTATTCTCAATAGAACACTAAGCTGAAACGCAGGGGGAAAATATGAGCAAAGAACCAACATATAAGGTTCGGTTTCAAGCGTTTACATCAAGCAGTTTAGTATGTTATTAAAAAAAATAAAAAACTTTGGATTTTCCATCAATTTTTATTAATTTTGCACACCAAATAAAAATATAAAACCTAATATGTTGAAGAGAATATTAAACAAAATCAGATACTGGTATCTGTCAAAGGATGCACTACCATACTGGTGCGTTATACTCGCAGACTTCCTAGTCATCATCGTTGCTGCAGCGGTGAGCATATACATCTGCGAAGGTCCTAACGCAATGATATTCCATTTCTGGGACCGCGTATTAATGTGGTGCTGTATGTTACCATTCTTCTTCATAGGTATGCGCATATTCCATACCTACAGCGGAATAATTAGATACCTTCGTTCAGCAGACCTGCTGAGGGTACTCTATGCACAGCTTGTTGGCTTCGCATTTATATTGTGTATTCGTCCATTCTTCGGTGAGAGCGAGAGTATTGTTTATACAGGTCTGAAAACATACCTAACCACCTTCTGCCTATCTGTAGCAGGTCAGTGGGCTGTGAGAGTGTTGATGAAAACCATATATGAATCATCGTTTAACAACGGAGTGAAGCGTGCATTCATCTTCGGCGTTAAACAGGGTGCTGAGGTCATAGCAAGTACCATCCAGTCAAGTCCTCAGAAGCAATTCTCTATCGTTGGTTTCGTAAGTCCTAACGGTGATTTGGCAGAGAAATACATGTTCGGTGTAAAGGTTCGCAGAATAGGCCCTAACCTCATCGAACACATGAAGAAGGCTCGTGCAACTGTGCTGATCGTAAGCCCACTACAGGCAGACAACTTCAGAAACCATACAGAACTGGTAAAAGAGCTCATCGCCAACGAGATTCATATTATGATGCTTGCGGAGGCTGAACTGTGGACACCAGAGAAGGGGATGAAACAGGAACAGCTTCATGAAGTAGATATCGAGGATTTGCTTCCACGAGACAAGATTGAAGTTGACCTTGACGCTATCGGCGCACTCCTTCAGGGCAAGCGCATCCTTATTACTGGTGCAGCAGGCTCTATCGGTTCAGAAATGGTGAACCAGGTTGCGAAATCAAATCCTGCAGAGATGGTGCTTATTGATCAGGCAGAAACTCCTATGCATGATGTCCGCCTTAAAATGGCACGTAAGTACCCTAACATCAAAGCATGGACTATCGTAAGCAGCATCAGCAACCCAACTCACATGGAAGAGATATTCCGTGACCACAAGCCAGAATACGTATTCCATGCAGCAGCATACAAACACGTTCCAATGATGGAGGATAACCCAGCTATGGCTATCCAGAACAACATATACGGAACACGAGTTATCGCCGACCTTGCTGTGAAGTACGGAACAAAGAAGTTCGTGATGATCTCTACCGACAAGGCAGTAAACCCAACAAACGTGATGGGTTGCTCAAAGCGTATCTGTGAGATCTATTGCCAGAGTCTCAACAAGGCTTTGCAGGATCTCAAGAACGGTATTAAGCCTGACAACTACGAAAACATCAAGGACAAGCTGATGCAAGCAGACGGCACACCAGGTGTAACACAGTTTATCACAACACGCTTCGGCAACGTTCTCGGATCTAACGGTTCTGTTATCCCTATCTTCAAGGAGCAGATAAAGAATGGCGGCCCGCTGACCGTTACACACCCAGACATCATCCGTTTCTTCATGCTCATACCAGAGGCTTGTCAGTTGGTGCTTGAAGCAGGAACTATGGGTAACGGTGGTGAGATATTCGTATTTGACATGGGTAAGCCTGTTCGTATTGCTGATCTTGCACAGAGAATGATAGACCTTTCTGGTGCAAAGAATGTGCAAATTAAGTACACAGGTCTTCGCGATGGCGAGAAACTCTTCGAGGAAGTTCTCAACGATACAGAATTGACAAAGCCAACAATTCATCCAAAGATCAAGATTGCATCTGTACGTGAATACCAGTATGATGAAGCCCTCAAGAATGAGGAAGAACTTCACGAACTTAGTTTCACATACGATGATATGAAGATCGTAAAGAAGATGAAGGAGATAGTTCCAGAATATAAGAGTCGCCAATCAAAATACGAGGCATTAGACTAAGCCTCCATCAACCTTTTATTCAACAGATTGGTAAACTCATAATTTTTCAGTCCCCAGCGAGGTGCAACGAGCAGCTCCGCTGGGGACTGACTCGTAAAGCGCTCTATAACAATATCATCACGAAGACGAGAAATATATTCAACAAGCAAATCTATATATTCCTCTGGAGTAAACAAAGTAGATTGAGATATCAAATCTGGACGATGCTCAAGGATTGTGCCCTTAGTTATCTGCAGCTGATGAAGTTTCAGAATATCAATAGGCAAAGAGTTTACAATGTCTATCTGTCGAAGAATCTCTTCCCTGCCCTCTCCTGGTAGCCCCAAGATAAGATGTGCACAGACAGTTATTCCACGCGCGTGCGTATTCCTTATAATATTAACGCTACACTCTGAGGAATGTCCACGATTTATTATGCGAAGTGTATCGTCATTCAAAGACTCTACACCATATTCCATTGTCAGGAATGTGCGATGTGATAGTCCCTCAAGATAATCAAGCAACTCATCCGAAACACAATCCGGGCGTGTGGCTATCGAAATACCAATGACATCCTCAACCGAAAGAGCCGCTTCATACATCCGTTTCAAAGCCTCTATATCTCCGTATGTATTGGTATAAGACTGAAAATAGGCGATGTATTTCATCTCTGGATATTTCCTTGAGAAAAACTCCTTACCAGCCTCCAACTGCTTTCGGATGTTATCAGCCGAGAGATCAAGACGTTCTTCCTGAGAAACACGACCTGCCGTATCAGTACAATATTCTGGATTGAAAGTAGCATTATTGCAGTAGATACAACCACCTCTTCCTATCGTTCCGTCACGGTTAGGACATGAAAAACCAGCATCAATCGAGATTTTCTGTACCTTACATCCGAAACGTTTTCTTATCCAATCACCATATTTATTATAGCAAATCATACGAATTTAAAGAAAAATGTCATTATTTTTGATGATTTTATAACTTTTTGTACATATTTGGTTGCAAATTTACGAAAAAAATATTATCTTTGCACCAAAATTAGTAGAAAACTGTCAAATGAAGAAATTTTTTATTATGTGCTCACTCATTCTCGCTACTTCACTTAGTGTTGCGGCTGGAGGAAAGATAAGCATCAAAGACATCAACTCTGGTGTTTTTGCACCCAAGAAGGTTGGTGGTATGAGGGCTTTGCCTGATGGCGAGACGTATTCAAGGATTTCTGATGACAAGACTAAAATCATAGCTTGCTATTACAAAAATGGTCAGCAGGCAAGCGTTCTTTTCGATGTAAACAACACGGTCGGGGAAAAGATCAATTCATTCGACGACTACATCATCTCACCTGATGGCACAAAGATGCTTATCAAGACTGAGACAAAGCAGGTGTATCGCAGATCATCCAAGGCAAGATACTACGTCTATAACATCGCTAATAAGCGTATGCGTCTGCTTAGCGACAACTCAGACGTTCAGAATCCTATTTGGAGCAACGACGGTAATCAGATTGCATTTGTCCGCAACAATAACATCTGGGTAAGTAAACTCCTCTTCGACGGAGCTGAGAGCCAGATCACCAAGGACGGCGAATATAATAAGGTAATCAACGGAATACCTGACTGGGTAAACGAAGAGGAGTTTGCAACCTCTAACAGCTTATGCTTCAATGCCGACGGCACTATGATATGCTGGATTAAGTATGAGGAAGCAAACGTAAAGGAGTACTCTCTGCAGTTGTTCAAGGGCATGTCACCTTCATACGATGCCTTTAGCACATATCCAGGAGAATATACCTATAAATATCCAAAGGCAGGTGAGGACAACTCAAAGGTAAGTGCATGGAGCTACGACATTAAGAGTCACGTTGCACGAAAGTTTGAGCTTCCACTTGATGCTGAAGGATATATTCCAAGAATCATCCCTACGGCTGATGCCAACAGCATATTGCTCGTAACACTCAACCGTCATCAGGACAACATGCGCATCTACTCTGCAAATCCTCGCAGTAGCGTATGCCAGATGATTGTAGAGAACAAGTCAAGCAAGTACGTCAAGGAAGAGAGCTTTACCAATATGAAGGTAAGCGACAACTACATCCTCATTCCTTGCGACAAGGGCGAGAACATCACTCTCAACGTACATTCCATAAACGGAAATCTGAAGAGAAGCATCTCTATTCCTAACAAAGATATCACAGAGGCCTATGGCGTTGACAAAAAGACAGGCGACGTATATTTCCAGGCAGCCTCTCCTACTCCAAAAGATCGTCAGGTCTTCGTTTCAAGAGCTAACGGCAAGCTTGAATGCCTTACTCCAGAAGCAGGAACAGCAGCAGCTCAGTTCTCTGAAAGCTACAAATACTTCCTCAAGACATGGAGCGATGCCGACACACCTTATAAATATTCTGTCTGCAACACTCAAGGCAAGGATATCAAGGTAATGGAGGACAACTCAAAGCTGAAGTCCAAGCTCAAGGATTATCCAGTAACAAAGAAGGAGTTCTTCACATTCAAGACATCAGAAGGCATACAACTTGAAGGCTGGATGATAAAACCAGCAAACTTTGATGCTTCAAAGAAATATCCAGTAATCATGCACCAATATTCTGGTCCTGGTAGCCAACAGGTGGTAAACAGCTGGGATATAGGTTCTATGGGAAATGGTGGTATGTACGACTATCTCCTTGCAGAGAACGGATTTATAGTAGTTACCGTTGACGGTCGTGGTACTGGCTATCGCGGAACAGCATTCGAGAAATGCATCTACCAGAGAATGGGCGACCTTGAGTCAAAAGATCAGGTAGAAACCGCAATATGGCTCGGTCAGCAGTCATTCGTTGATAAGAACCGTATCGCTATCTGGGGATGGAGCTTCGGCGGATTCAACACACTGATGGCTATGTCAGAAGGCAGACCAGTATTCTGTTGCGGTGTGGCAATAGCACCACCAACCGACTGGCGTTTCTACGACTCTATCTACACAGAGCGCTATATGAGAACTCCTAAGGAGAACAACGCAGGATATGACATCAACCCAAAGAACAGGGTAAACAACCTGCACGGAGCACTCCTTCTCGTACATGGTCTTGCAGACGACAATGTTCATCCACAGAACACTTTCGAGTATAGCGAGGCAATGGTTCAGGCAGATAAGGACTTCAAGGAACTTATCTACACAAACCGTAATCATGGCATTCACGGAGGCAACACAAGGAATCACCTGTTGAGACAGGTAACCAACTGGTTCGTGGAGCATATGAAATAAAGGAAAAAAGCGACCCCCTTTCCCGCCCTGCGGGCACCCTTTCCCCATAAAGGGGCAAGGGAGAAGTTACTATCATTCGCTTAAAGGGGCATGATTGAAAATACTATCTTCCCCCCTTGCCCCTTTATGGGGAAAGGGTGCCCGTAGGGCAGGAAAGGGGTCATTATTTAGAAAATTAATCAATTTTTTTTAACCAATAAAAGTAAAACAAAAAATGAACGCACAGCAAGTCGTTGAAAATCTCAAGCAGAGATTTCCTAATGAGCCTGAGTACATCCAGGCAGTAAGTCAGG